>NZ_SULK01000011.1:42361-143174 GCF_007115085.1 Clostridium sp. HBUAS56017
TGGTTCATTAATTTTAATTTGAACTACACCTTTATCTTTTGCTTCTTTTAGAAGTCTTGAAATCTTAGAACGAGAGGTGAAGATTCTATTTGCAATTTCTGACTGAGTCATATTGTGATTGTAATATAAACTAGCAACCTCAGATAAGAGAAATAATTTTTCGTTTTCATTTAAATTATCATAATCTTTCATTATTATCACCTATATTTGAGTAAATTTTAATTATATGAATAAATGTTCATCTAATTATATAAGATTTATGAAGTTATATCAATGAAAATGAATAAAATCGAAAAGAATAATGCACATATGTGCATTAGTTGAGAATATGTTGAATGAACAAAAAACATATGTTACTATTTAGACAAGATAGAAAAACGTTTAAATTTATTCTCAGAAAGTAGGAGGTTAAAGGAATGGATAAAGAAGTTCTGTTTAATAAGTCAAAAGAAATAAGAAAGAATATTATTGAAATGATATATGAGGCTAAATCAGGACATCCAGGTGGAGCTCTATCATGTACAGATATTATTACATATTTATATTTTGAAAGGATGAAGGTTTATGTAAACGAACCTCATAAAGATGGTAGAGATAGATTTGTATTAAGCAAGGGTCATGCAGCTCCTGCACTTTATGCTACTTTAGCAGAAAAAGGTTTCTTTTGTAAGGATGAGTTAATGAAATTAAGGAAGATAGGAGCTTTACTTCAAGGACATCCAGATGCTAAGAATATTCCAGGTGTAGATGTATCTACTGGATCACTAGGGCAAGGAATTTCAAATGCTGTTGGAATGGCATTAGGATTAAAGTTAGAAAATAAAGATTCAAAGGTTTATGTTCTATTAGGCGATGGAGAACTTCAAGAGGGGTTAGTATGGGAAGCAGCAATGTGTGCAGCTCATTATAAATTAGATAATCTAGTGGCTATAGTTGACTATAATGGACTACAAATAGATGGGAAAAATGAAGAAGTTATGAGCATTAGTCCATTAGATGAAAAGTGGAAAAGCTTTGGATGGAAAGTAATAAAATGTGATGGTCATGATTATGAAGAACTTGATAAGGCTTTTGAAGAAGCAGATAAGGCAAATAATACTCCTGTAGTGATTATTGCTAAGACTATAAAAGGAAAAGGGGTAAGTTTCATGGAAAATCAGGCTGGATGGCATGGACAAGCACCTAACTTAGAACAAAAAGAAAAAGCAATAACAGAGATTTGTGGATAGGAGGAAAGTTAATATGGGAAAAGCAACAAGAGAGTCATATGGAATGGCGTTAGTACAATTAGGAGAAAGCAATGAGGATGTTGTAGTTTTAGATGCAGATCTTTCAAAGTCTACAAAAACTAATGGCTTTAAATCAAAATTTGATGATAGATTTTTTAATATAGGAATAGCTGAGCAAAATATGATGGGAGTAGCTGCTGGACTTGCTAACGTTGGGAAGATACCATTTGTAAGTACATTTGCAGTGTTTGCAACAGGAAGAGCTTTTGAAGTTATAAGAAATTCAATATGTTATCCAAAGATGAATGTAAAAATTGCAGCGACTCATGCGGGCATAACTGTAGGTGAAGATGGTGGTTCACATCAATCAATTGAAGATATTGCTTTAATGAGTGCATTACCAAATATGACAGTAATAGTTCCATCAGATCATAGAGAAGCAATGGCAGCTGTTCATGCAGCAGCTGAAATAAAAGGTCCTGTATATTTAAGATTTGGAAGATGTAATACAGAAGACATATTCGATGATAACTATAAATTTGAAATTGGCAAAGGTGTAGAAATTAAATCAGGAAATGATGTAGCAATAATAGCTACAGGTATGATGGTTCAAAAAGCTATCAAGGCAGCAGAAAAATTAGAAAAAGAAAATATAAGTGCAAGAGTAATAAATATTTCAACAATTAAACCAATAGATGAGGAAATAATTTTAAAAGCTGCTAGAGAAACCAAGGCTATAGTAACTGCAGAAGAGCATTCTATAATAGGTGGACTTGGAGCTATGGTTTCTAGTTTAGTGTGTGACAAGCATCCAACAATAGTAAAGAAGATAGGTATTAATGATGTTTTTGGTGAATCAGGAACACCAGATGAGTTAATGGAGAAATACAAATTAACAGATGATGAAATAGTTAGAGTAGTAAAAGAAACCATAACAAAATAGAAAGTTAATTTAGAAATATAGATTAAAACGAGGAGTGATTAAAATGAAAATATTTATTGATACTGCCAATGTTGAAGAAATTAGAGAAGCTAGCAAATTAGGAGTATTAGCTGGGGTTACAACAAATCCATCATTAATAGCTAAAGAAGGAAGAGATTTAAAAGAAGTAGTTGAAGAAATTTGCTCAATAGTAGATGGACCAATAAGTGCTGAAGTTATCAGCTTAGAATCAGAAAAAATGATAATAGAAGCAAGGGAATTAGTTAAATTACATAAGAACATAGTAATCAAAATACCAATGTGTGAAGAAGGATTAAAGGCAGTAAGTGTGCTATCAAAAGAAGGAATAAAAACAAATGTAACTTTGATTTTTTCACCACTTCAAGCATTACTAGCAGCAAGAGCTGGAGCTACATATGTAAGTCCATTTTTAGGAAGATTAGATGATATAGGAAATCCAGGGATAGATATAATAAAGCAAATTGTAAAGATTTTTGAAGTACATGATATTAAGAGTGAAATAATATCAGCAAGTGTAAGAAATCCAATGCATGTACTAGATGTTGCAATGGCAGGATCACATATTGCAACAATTCCATATAGTGTTATAATTCAGATGACTAAACATACATTAACAGACCAAGGAATTCAAAAATTCTTAGAAGATTATGATAAGGCTTTTGGTAATAATTAATTAGCTAGACAAATGTATTTTTATATATAAATTAATAACAATTAAGTGCTACTGTGAAATATAAGTTAGATTTATATTTTGCAGTAGCACTTACATTTTACAGATATGATTATTTATTATGAATTTAGTATCATTCCAAGAATATAATATTATATTGAGTTGATGATTTTATTGTCAAAAGGGGTTGAAGCTATTTGTATAGGAGTGTTAGGTATACTCAACCAAATAATCCTACAAATTTTGAAAGGCATGAAATGTTACAAGTTGCATTAAAAGAAGCAAAGCATATTGAAGATTTTGATAGTATAATAGAACTTTTAAGTCCACCCATGGACATTACAACAATTGGAGTTCCAGGAGAGTTTAAGGGAGTAAAAGTTGGAATAATTGGAGGGGGTCTTGCTGGCCTTTGTTCTGCTTTCGAATTGAGAAAACTAGGCTTTGACATGACTATTTTTGAAATGCAAAAAGAGCGTATAGGAGGCAGGGTTTATACCTATTATTTTGATAGAGAAAAAAGATATTATGGTGAAGTTGGAGCTATGCGAATACCTGTATCCCATGAAACTATTTGGCACTATATTAATCTTTTTAAATTAAAAACTAGACCTTTTATTCAAAACAATGAAAATGCAATTATATATGTAAGAAATAGACGAGCTAGAAATGACTCCAAGGGTATAAGTGTAATGGAAAATATTTATCCGGAATTTGAATTAAATACATGGGAAAGAGGTACTTCATGGCAAGAACTTATAGAGTATGCATTAGGAACTAATCTTTTAAAACTTAACCCAATGGTGAGAAGAGAAATATTACAAGTAAAAGAGGAGTATTCTCCCATGATTAAGTATTTAGGGAGTTTTGGAGTACGTAGAGTTTTCGAAGAAATGGGTTTAAGTGAAGGTGCTATTGAATTAATTTCATGTGTAGCTCCATTTTTGGGATCATTTTATTATAATAGTTACTATGAAAATCTCCAGGAAGATTACACGGTAGATTCTGCATTTAGATACGAGCTAGTAGGAGGCTCAGTTAATTTGCCTCTTGCTTTTTATTATTCACTCATATCTAAAAGACCTAAAGATTATCAGAATATAGAAGAAAGCAATTTAGGAAATGTAACGTGGAAAAACGGTAAAGCAGTTACTGGAATTTATAAAAATAATGATAAAATCATTCTTGAGTATAGGAATCAAATAACTTCAGAAATTTCTTTAGAGGAGTTTGATTTTGTTATTTGTACGATTCCTTTTTCAAGTCTTCGTAATGTAAGAGTATATCCTATGTTTAGCAATAAAAAAATGCAAGCTATTAAAGAAGTAAAATATGTATCTTCACAGAAGACAGCTTTTATGTGTAGTGAACGTTTTTGGGAAAAAGGTAATGCCAAGGAGAAAATAATAGGAGGAGGAACATACACAGATCTATCTATCGGGACTATTTGGTATCCGGGTTATCATAGTGTAATAAATAGTGATAATTATAATTCATACAAGGAACCAGGAGTATTATTGGCATCATATAATCTTGAACAGGATGCTATACGTTTGGGAAACCTAGAGGATAGAATACGTACTGAGGAAATAAAGAGACAAGTTGAGGCAGTTCACGGACTTAAGAGGGGATATCTTGATTATGTAGTGGAAAATTATAAAACTGTACACTGGAATGAGGAAGAAGGATTTTATGGTGCATTTTGTTATTTCATGCCTGAGCAACAAGCTGAATTTTCCTATTCAATGTCAACACCAGAATATAATAATAGAGTATATTTCGCAGGTGAACATACATCTTTAACCCATGGTTGGATGCAAGGAGCATTAAATAGTGGGATGAAAGCTGCAAATTCCTTAGTGGAGTATTGTAAAGTTATTAAGTAAATATCACATATTAAAAACTGAATTTGATTAATTTCAAATTCAGTTTTTTAATGGGACTTTTAGATATATATTGTAATAATATGAATATATTAGTTAAAAACCCAGGAGAAATATGTTATTATAATAATGGTATATTGTAAAAAAAAGTAAGAAATAAGGAGGAGAAAGCGATTATGAAAATTACATTAAAAAGAGTATTAGCAGTAATGCCATTATTTTTACTGTTTTTCCTAACTGGCAAAGAAGTAAAAGCTGATACAAATGATGGATTTACTTATCCAAGTGCGTATGGGTGGTGGAATGAGACAGGCTATGATGCTAATAAAATAGCTGAGAGAACAGTTAGTGGAGATTTTAATGGAGATGGAAAAGAAGATGTGGCAGCAATGTATGACTACGGCAACGGAGAAAGTAGGATACATGTGTTTTTGTCAACAGGAAGCTCATTTAGTTATCCAAGTGGATATGGATGGTGGAGTGAGACAGGCTATGATGCAGGAAAATTGAAAGGAAGAATGGTAGCTGGAGATTTTAATGGAGATGGAAAAGACGATATAGCAGGAATGTATGACTATGGCAACGGAGAAAGTAGGATACATGTGTTTTTGTCAACAGGAAGCTCATTTAGCTATCCAAGTGCGTATGGGTGGTGGAATGAGACAGGCTATGATGCAAACAAGATAACAGGAAGAATGGTAGCTGGAGATTTTAATGGAGATGGAAAAGACGATATAGCAGGAATGTATGACTACGGTAATGGAGAAAGTAGGATACATGTATTTTTGTCAACAGGAAGTTCATTTAGTTATCAAAGTGCATATGGATGGTGGAATGAGACAGGCTATGATGCAAACAAGATAACAGGAAGAATGGTAGCTGGAGACTTTAATGGAGATGGAAAAGACGATATAGCAGGAATGTATGACTATGGCAACGGAGAAAGTAGAATACATATGTTTTTATCAACAGGAAGTTCATTTAGCTATCCAAGTGCGTATGGATGGTGGAAAGAGACAGGTTATGATGCAAATAAAATAACAGATAGAATGGTAGCTGGAGATTTCAACGGAGATGGAAAAGATGATATAGCAGGAATGTATGACTATGGCAGTGGAGAAAGTAGAATACATATGTTTTTATCAACAGGAAGCTCATTTAGTTATCCAAGTGCATATGGATGGTGGCATGAGACAGGTTATGATGCAAAAAGAGTAGCAGGGAGAATGGTAGCAGGTAATTTTAATGGTACTGGGGGAGAAGATATAGCAACTATATATGATTATGGAAATAGCGAGAGTAGAGTTCATATATTCTTATCAAATAGTACAAGTTCTCCAAGTAGCAAAGCAGATGTGGAAAAGTTGCTTAATGTTGCAAGAAATGAAATAGGATATCATGAAATAGGGAATAACTGGACTAAGTATGGAGCTTGGTATCCAATGCAAAATCAACCTTGGTGCGCTATGTTTGTTAGTTGGTGTGCTAATCAAGCAGGAATATCAACTGATATTATACCAAAACATGCTCTTTGCCAGACTGGAGCAAATTGGTTCATGAATAGAGGATTATGGAATTATAGAGGTAGCTATACTCCAAAGCCAGGAGATATTATCTATTTTTATTATAGTGGAGCAATTAACCATGTAGGTATCGTTGAATCAGTTTCAGATAGTTATGTACAAACAATAGAAGGAAATACTTCTGATCAAGTGGCAAGAAGAACATATAGTTTTGGTGATTCTAGAATTGCAGGATATGGATCACCTCAGTATACAAGTTAGTTTAATTAAAAAGGACAGAACTTAAGGAGTTAATTAAGTTCTGTTTTTTTATATATCTTTATATTGTTTTATAAAATAAAATATGTTAGTATTCAATAAAAATATAGAAAAAACTAGGTGATATATATGGTGTATTGTTTAAAAGATAATATTTTGCAAAAAGATAGTATTGATAGTATAACTTGCGAAAAAAATAAAAAGTATGTTTTTATTTGTAGTTTTAATGAGTTAGAGAACATTAGAGAGAAAATAGGAATAGATAAAGAAATAGCCTTGCAATGTGTTAATGGAATAACATCAAAATTTGAAAGTAATTTTGGGTTTGATTTTATTTCTTTAATGGTTCCACATATAAGCGATCCACTAAGGGATCCATATAGAATATGTGTTTATTTGAATAATAACATATTAGCATTTATTTGTGATAATGAAAAAATTATAACTGATTATATCGGATACATATTTGATGGTAATCAAAAGATTACAAGCATATCAAAAGTTCTTGATATTTTTTTTGATAAACTTACAGTGGAAGATACATATGATCTAGAGAATATTGAGGAAGAAATTTCTGAACTAGAAGAAGGATTAATAAATTCTGTTGACAATGAGTGCTTTAAAGAAATAATGATGTTAAGAAAAAAACTTTTAATACTCAAGAGATATTATGAACAATTTTATAATATAGCTGAAGGTGTAGAAGAAAATGAAAATGGATTAATTGATCAAAAGACTATTAAATCTTTTAAAATGCTTACAAATAGAATTAATAGATTATATGGTTCAGTGATTAATTTAAGAGATTATGTGAGTCAAGTAAGAGAAGCATATCAAGCTCAAGTAGATATAAATCAAAATAATTTAATGAAAGTATTTACTGTTATTACTACTATATTCTTACCTCTTACATTAATTGCTGGATGGTATGGAATGAATTTAAAAATGCCTGAATATGAATATGAATATAGCTATCCAATAGTGATATTTATAAGCATTCTTATAGTTTTGGGATGTATTATTTGCTTTAAAAAGAAAAAGTGGTTTTAGTTGTATAAATAACGGGGTATTATAATAAATTTTATCATATATTTAATTAAAGAGAAATTTTTCGGAAGTATGTGTTATGAGTATGATAAGCAAAATGCTTTACAGAACTACTATATTTGCAGGTGGCCTGTTGGAAAAAAGCTTTAATAAAAAAACAAAGGATCCTCTTAGAGTAAATGAGCATGTTTTGAAAAAAATATTAAAAATGAATGCTAAGAGTGAGATAGGACTAAAATATGATTTTGATCATATTAATTCTGTAGAGCATTTTAAGAAGAAAGTTCCATTAAGCCAATATGAAGATTATGATAATTATATAGAACGAATGGCAAAAGGTGAAAAGAATATTTTAATTTGTGATGATGTAAAGTACTTTGGACATACATCAGGAACTACAGGAAAACAAAAGTTAATTCCATGCACTAAGAAAAGTAGATTAGTAGCTGCAAAGTATATGGCGTTGCTTATTACTAGATTTTCATATAACAATTTTAAAGAAAGTTGGAATTATGGAAAAGGATTAATGATATCAGATATGGTAATGACCACTTATAGTAAGGGAGGAATTCCAATTTGTTCGGCTACTTCTGGAGGAATGAATGGAATAAGTAAAATATTACCTTATTTATATACTTCTCCTGTAGAAGTTATGGAAATAAAAGATAAAGAGGATTCAATATATCTACATCTTCTATTTGCATTGGAGGAAGTTAAACTTTTATATATAAGCGGAGTTTTTATTTCAAATGTTTTAGATTTATTTAGAATTTTAGAAGAAAAACATGAAGATTTAGTTAAAGATATAAGAAGAGGTTATATAAATAAAAAATTAAATTTGGATGAATTTACTAGAAAAAAGATAAATAAATATTTATCACCAAATGCTAGTAGAGCAGATAAGTTAGAAGAAGAATTTAATAAGGGATTTAAAGGGATAAGCAAAAGAATATGGCCAAGTCTTAATTATCTTACTACAGTAACAGGAGCAAATTTCAGCATATATGATGATAAGGTGAACTATTATACTGATTCATTACCTATATATTCTCCTGCTTATGGTGCAACAGAAGCTATGATAGGAATTAATCCTTATTCTGATAAAATTAGATATGTAATTTTACCAGATACAGCCTTTTATGAATTTATTCCACTTAATGAATGTGAGAAAAAACAAATTGAAACTTTATATTTAAATGAAGTAAAAAATGAAGAAAAATATGAAATTGTAGTTACGAATTATGCTGGTCTTTATAGATATAGAATTGGGGACGTTGTAAAGGTAATTGGGTTTTATAATAATTCTCCTGAAATTGAATTTTTATATAGGAAAAATCAAGTGCTAAATATGGTGGCTGAAAAGACTAATGAGGAACATATAACAAATGCAATAAGGAATACTGTAAAAAAAATGAACTTAAGTTTAGTAGATTATACTACAAAGCCAGATAATTCAATAACTCCTGGAAGATATATTTTTTATTTTGAATTAAAAGATATAATATCGGATTCTAAGAAAAGATTATTACAAGAAGTATTGGATAAAGAAATCAGAGCTTCAAATTTAGCTTATGATAGAGCAAGGAATAATAAACGATTAGGGATTGTGAAAATAATGCTTTTAAAACCAAATACTTTTAAATTAATGAAAGAATCTCTAATTAGTAAAGGTATATCTAAAAATCAAATTAAAATTCCAAGGGTAGTAACCAATAAGGAGTATCTGTTAAAGATTTTAAGTGAAAACCATATTTAAAAATAAAGTGTTTCATATTAGATTTTTAGCATATGATAAACTTGAGAAAATATACATTTGCAAGTGTAATGTTGTTAGTTTATTATATAATATGTAAAAAAGGAGATTGTTTTTATATAGATAAAAGATGAGATCTAAATATTATAATTAGAGTGTACAATTTTACTATATATAAGAGAATAAAGAATAAATTAAGGACATGAGGATGAATTTATATGAAAAATAAATTAAAAAAACCAGAACTTTTAGCTCCAGCAGGTAGTTTAGAAAAATTAAAAATTGCCTTTCAATATGGAGCAGATGCTGTTTATTTTGGTGGGGAGATTTTTTCCTTAAGAGCAGCAGCTAAAAACTTTTCATATGAAGATATGGAAGAAGGGGTTAAGATAGCCCATAATCTTGGAAAAAAAATGTACTGTACAATAAATATAATGCCTAAAAATGAGGATTTGGAAAAATTACCTGAATTTTTGAAAAAGCTTGAGGAAATAGGAATTGATGCTGTCTTAGTATCTGATCTTGGTGTGTTTTCAATGGTAAAGAAACATAGTAATTTACCAATACACATAAGTACACAAGCTAATACAATTAACTATGAAGCATGTAATATGTGGGAAAGCTTTGGAGCTGAACGTGTTGTTTTAGCTAGAGAATGTTCACTTAAAGAAATCAAGGAAATCCGAAAAAATATTTCTGAAGAGTTAGAACTAGAAGTTTTTGTTCATGGATCAATGTGTATTTCCTATTCTGGAAGATGTCTTCTTTCAAGTTATATGGCTGGTAGAGATTCTAATAGAGGTTCATGTGCTCAGTCATGTAGATGGAAATATTCTTTAATGGAGCAAAAGAGGGAAAATGAATATTTCCCAATAGAAGAGGATTCAAATGGTACATATATTATGAATTCAAAGGATTTATGTATGATTGAATATATACCAGAACTTATGGAGGCAGGAATTTCATCATTAAAGATTGAAGGTAGAAATAAGAGTGAATATTATGTAGCTATAATTGTAAATGCATATAGAAAAGCTATTGATTTGTATTATAGTGATCCTGAAAATTATGAATTGCCAAATGTATTATTGAATGAAATGTATAAAGTAAGTCATAGAGAATATCATACAGGATTTTTCTTTAGCGAGCCTAAGAGTGAAGGGATAATATATAATACTAATGATCATGTTAGGGAATATGATGTTGTAGCAATTGTACATGAATATGATGAAGAAACTCAAATAGCATTATGTAAACAAAGAAATAAATTTATTTTAGGAGACAAGGTTGAAATTTTATCTCCAAATTCATTTGGTGAATCCTTTGTTATTGAAGAGCTATATAATGAAGATGGAGAAGCTATAGAGACTTGCCCGCATCCTGGAATGATGTGTAAGGTAAGGATACCATTTAAAGTTGAAAAAAATAGTTTTATTAGGAAAGAATTAGTATAAGAATTAGGGGTTTAGAGTTATAACTTTAAACTCCTAATTTATTTAGTGATTTATATATTATCTCAAAATATAAGAATAAGAAATTTATAAAATGAATGTACAAAAATAGGAAAATAGTATATTATATTAATATAGCATACAAAACATATATGACATATAAGTTAATATGCGTTGAGAAGAAATAGTAGTATAGTTGAAATTATCAGAGAGAAGTCTTTAAAGCTGAAAGAGATTTTTAATGGATTCTATGTGAATGCATCTTTGAGCACTGCCTCGAATAAGAATTAGTAGATAGCAGCGGGAACTCCCGTTATAGAGTTATAGTATGGTAGTACTAGATAAATGAGATTCTATTAAGTTTGTTTAATAGTAATTAGAGTGGAACCGCGGAATAAACTTCTGCCTCTATATTTTAGAGGTGGAAGTTTTTTGTATTTATATTAATAAAAGAGGAGGAAATTTAAAATGAGTTCAAAAAAATATTTTGACAATATAGCTTCTAGTTGGAATAAGATGAGAAGTGAATATTTCAGAGATGAAGTTAGAGAAAGGATACTTGAGAAGTTAGATGTGCAAAATAAGGTAGTTGGAGATTTAGGGTGTGGTACAGGATTTATATCGCTAGCTCTAGCTAAGAGAAAAGCAAATATAGTTTTTTCAATTGATCAGGCAAGAAACATGCTTAAAGAATTAAAGATGGAAAGTATAAAGCATGGTTATAATAATATATATCCTGTGAAGTCCTTATTAGACGATTTAGTTATATTTGATGAAACTCTCGATGCAATAACAATAAATATGGCACTTCACCATGTTATAAATGCTCAAAAAGCAATAAAAGAAATGTATAGAGTATTAAAAAAGGGAGGGAAAGTTGTAATTTCAGATGTTTATGAGCATAATGGTCAATGGGCGAAAACTGAAATGTTCGATGAGTGGTTAGGATTTAGTAATAATCAAATATATAAGTGGCTTGATAGCAGTGGATTTAAAAATATTTCTATAGAGAATACTGAGCTAAAAGCTAGGGGATATTCTAGTAAAGGTGAATATACAGAAACAGATATTTTTGTGGCTACTGCAATAAAGGGAGGAGATTAAATAAAATCAAGAACCGTTAAAAGTGATAAAAAATATAACTAAAAAAATAAATTGGAATAAAAAAGTAGAATTGTAGTAAAATTCTACTTTTTTCATTAATATAGTTTATGGTATAATGGTTGAAATTTAGAAGGAGGTTTATATGAAAAAGCTATATGAAATATTAGAATATAATATTGATTTTGTACAAAATAAAATTTATGAAAAATATTCCACATCTAAAAATCCTGATAAAAAGATAGTAATTTTATCTTGTATGGATACTAGGTTAACAGATTTATTACCAAAGGCATTAAATCTAAAAAATGGAGATGCTAAGATAATAAAAAATGCAGGTGCAGCAATAATGCACCCTTTTGGAAGTATAATCAGAAGTATAATAGTTGCTATATATGAATTTGAAGTTGATGAAGTATTAGTAATTGGTCATCATGGATGTGGTATGTGTAATTTGGATACTGGAGAGCTAATAAGCAAAATTAAAGACAGAGGAGTATCTGAAGATGTAATAGACACATTATTTCATTCAGGAATTGATATAGAAAAATGGCTTAAAGGATTTGATTCAGTAGAAGATTCAATAAAAGATAGTGTGGAACTAATAAAAAGACATCCATTAACGCCTAAAAATGTTGTTGTACATGGTTTGGTAATATCTCCAGAGACAGGAAAGTTAGATGTGGTTGTTAATGGATATCTCAATAATGAATAAATTATATGACAGACATTAATCTTAGTTTTAAGGTAATGATCTGTTTTTTTTTGTTTTCTATATATTAACATTGACACGGAGAATTATTATTGATATCATATTAAACATATTAAACATATAAGACTTATAAATATTTAAGGAGGAAATTATGGATAGTACATTTTTTACAAAGTTTATTATGATTACTAGTATAAATACATTAGTATTTATTGCAATTTTATTTGGAATATTTTTCGGAATGAGAAAGTTTGAAAAAACAAAAGCTAGCTTTTCAAAGCGTATGATTATATCTACAATAATAGGTTTAGCTCTTGGACTTCTCGTTCAATTAGTTGCAGGATTTCCAGGTGACACTGTTGATGTAAAATGGATAGGTGAGGTTGTTAAGTGGTATAGTTTAGTTGGAAATGGATTTATGGATCTATTAAAGATGTTAGTTGTACCATTAGTATTCCTTTCTATATTAAGAGTAATAATTAATATGAATGCAAAACAAAATTTAGGAAAGCTTACAACAAGGTCTATATTAGTTTTACTTGGGACAACAGCAATCGCTTCTATTGTTGGTATAATAATAGGAAATATATTCAAGCTAGGAGTTGGTGTTGAGGCAGTTGAAGGTAAAGCTGAGATGAAAGATGTCATTTCAATAGTAGACACACTAAGAGGGCTTTTACCAGCTAACCCTGTAAAGGCTATGGCTGATGCTAATATAGTAGCTGTTGTCATATTTGCAGCCTTTATTGGTATCGCAATTAAAAGGTTAAGCGCAAAACATTCAGAAGTTATAAAACCAGCTGTAGATTTGATAGAAGCTTCATACAAAATAATGACAAGCGTTGCTAAAACAGTAATTAGATTTATGCCATATGCCGTAATTCCTTTACTATCAAACACAATTGCAGGAAAAGGCATAGGAGCAATATCAGTTGTTATTAATTTTATTATTGCATTATACGTAAGTGTAGCTGTAATGTTTGTTATACACTTAGTAATAGTTGCGTTAAATGGATTAAATCCAATTAAGTATTTGAAAAATGTTGTAGAACCACTAATTTTAGCCTTTACTTCACGTTCTAGTCTTGGAACATTACCAGTAACTATTGATACTTTAACTAAAAAGGTAGGGGTTGAAAATGGTATTTCAAGTTTTGTTGGAAGTTTAGGGTCTAATATCGGAATGAATGGATGTGCAGCCATATACCCAGCATTAATGTCTGTTACTATTGCTAATATGTCGGGAACGCCAATGAATTTTAGTTTTTACGCTATGCTTGTAGTTATAGTAGTAATTAGTTCGCTTGGTATTGCAGGATTACCAGGGACAGCAATAATGTCAGTATCAGTTGTAATATCAGGTATGGGAATGGGAGCGTATTTCCCACTAGCAGGCGCTATTTTAGCAATAGATCCAATTCTAGATATGGCAAGAACTATGTTAAATGTTAATGATACTATGGTAACCGCAGTTACAGTAAGTAAAAGTTTAAATGAATTAGATAAAGAAGTTTTTGTAGGATAATGTTATATAAAGTAGAAAATTAAATTATTTATTGTTTGCTGTTAGCTAATAGAATAATAAAATGATATACTTGTATTAAAGTAAGGAAGCTTGGACAATTTTTTACCCAAGCTTCTTTAGTTTTATAAAAATTAATTGCTTTTTTTCTTCTTATTTATTACGGTAATTGCTATTGCCATACTTGAGGCTATTAAAGTTATAATTATTATACAAGTTAATATATTTATATTTGAATTAGTAATGGATTTAGATTCGTCAAGAGAAGATGTATTTGTAGCAATAGCTTCAGTCATATTTCCACCTGAATTATTAGAATCTGAATCATTTAGGGTCAATAATACTTGTTCATCCTGCTTATCCTTATCAGATTTTACTATTTTATCTATTTCGCCATTACCATCTTCATCTATTTGCAATTCCGTAGGATTTGATTTATCTGTTGTAGTAAATATTTTTGTTCCTTTCTCTATAGGAATGTTATCAAAGTGTCGTTCTTCTTTTAAATTATTATTTTCATCATACCAAGACATGTCATAATCCATTTTTCCTTTATCAGTTCCATGAAAGGTTACATTACAATTATTATCTTCATCGATAGCAGCCATCTTAATATTTCCGTTTTCGCCTATTCTATCTAAACGACCATATGAGCTAAAGTTAGTTGAAACAGTATCTGAGTTTAATATTTCACCATTTTTCTCGATAGTGGCGGTAGTTGGAGAATCAATACGCATAACTATATAAGGTTTTCCATTAGTGATAGTTTTATTTCCTAAAGTGGAAGTTCCCTGTTTTAATATATCTGTTGTCCATTTTATTGGGTTTGAACTATTTACAAGCCCTCCATGAGTAGTTTCAGAAAAATATTTAACATTATTTGAATTGACATTATCTAAGCCACCTATCATTGTAGAAGATAATTTCGGTACTGTTCCATCTCCATTATTTTCATAGACAAGGGAACTTACATCAATAGAGTCTAAGGTATTGCCATTCTTAAAAACTAAAGAACTAATAGTTTTTTCACCTGTACCAATTGCAAAGTAGGAGTTATTTAATGTGCTTAGTATATTAGAGCCATTTAGTGTAATTCCTTCTTGTTCAGCAACACATGAATCATAAATGTTTTGGAAAATTGTTTTACCATATTCACTATATTTGCTATAATCTATTTGCGAAATATGACTACTGAATAAACCATCTTTGAACTTTGAAGAAAATCCAACTGCATCAAAGTAATTTCTTGTTGGATAAAGTTCAGCTACACCAGAAAAACCTGATTTGACTTTTTTAGTCAAACCACATACACCTAAAGCAAAATCAGTTTTATTCCAATCTTCAGATAAAATTGACCAATTTAATACTGAATTTATAAGTGTAGGGGCTCCTTCATAGGGAGTGCCAAGAGTAATAACTTTATCAATTTTCGAAGTATCTAGAGTCGCGTAATTTGAAGCAACTATTCCGCCCATACTATGGCAGACTAAATCAACTTTAGAGACGTTTAATGTGTTATCTATAAAGTCTTTTAATTGTTCGCCAGCAGATACATTACTTTTTCTAAAATCGTAAGAGAAGAAATATACTTCTCTATCGGGAAATTCATTACAAATAGTATCGACTAAATTCTTGTAGGAATTTTGTGCTCCATATTCTCTTTCACTAGTAGAAAGAGGTACTTGATTTACAACTTTTTTTGTAAATAGAGTTGAAGAAATATTAATGTTTTTTCCTAAATTATAGATGCTATTTTCATCTGAAGGATTTAGTTTAACTATTGGATCCCAAATCTGTACAGTACAATCAGAATCTTTATATAGACGACTTCCCATTATTCCTGGAATTATTATAATTGGAGGAGAGCTGGTTAACTTTTTAGATATTGCATTTAGTTCTGATGATAAACTTTTTATATTATTGGTTTCGTGATAATTTTTAGGAATTATATTTTTAAGAGATTTTTGTAATAAAGAGTTATCATTTTTTGCTGAATTGTTCAAGTAACTCAAAGAATATATTTCATATTTACTAGAAAGATTTTTTATATAACTTGAGATGCTAGATGTATAATTTTCACAAGAATTATATTTATCTTGGGAAGAAAAAGTATTATTTGAAAGTTCATTGTTTAAAATAACAATTGACTTATCAGAATTTGAGGGGCTATTACTAGTAAACAAGTCATTAGATATTTGCAAACATTCGTTAATATCTGTTTCTTCCGAAGTTAATGCAGAAGTTATTCTTTCATTCAATTCCTTGGCATCAGATGTGAAGGAAAGAATATTTTTAGTTTTATCTGCAGTAATTATAGAAATTTTACTATTTGGAGACTTGCTCAAAATATTTTTGCAAAAGTTTGAACAAGCTGTGTTAAATTCTTTTTTTGATTGAGATGGCAAGTTGTTTGATATATCTAGTATAAGCGAAATATCTTTTTCTTTTGTAGTAACTGTAGAAGCTTTAGTAGTTAAATTGAAATTCGTAAATAGTGATAAAAATATAGTTAGTGATAAAAACATTATTATAGTTTTTGTATATTTGTTTTTCAATTTTAATCCCCCTTTTTGGTATATTAATTTATATAAAACTGAATTTCAGCATAATTTTTTGAAAAAAATTACATTATTAATAAATTATACAAAAATTTCAGGAAATATACAAGAGGGTTGCTGGAATTTAACATAAGAATAAAACCTACAAAATGTGAAATTTGTAGGTTTTACTGTATAAATTATTAAAAATGAGGATTGATTTCTTCTTTTTGAATTCTTTTTAAGTCTTTTAATCTCAAATGGGTTTTTTCCATAATTTCATCAAAAGATTCACCAGCAATAATCATTTCCTTAGCTATATTATGTAAAGATTTATTTTCATCCGTACTCATACTATTACCTCCTATCAATATCTATTTTGTGATACACATAGGAATTTATTCATTAATAAATTGTCTTGTTTTTCCCATAATATAGGCAAGTTTTATTATTTCTTTTTCTTCTAGAGTCATTTTCCTTCCATAAATTTTTTCAAATTGATTATATAAAGCAACTAAATTAATAGTTTCTTTTACTGATTTTTTTAGCTTTGAGGATGGATATGAATAAGTTTTAGGCTTGATTTTAGTATAGTTAATATGCTTAAAAACTTCAGAAGTATAGTAAGCGTCATTTAATGCATTGTGGAATTCATTAGTACTAGGTATATTAAAAACGTCAACTGCATTTTTTAATCCAATCTTGCATCCTTTAGGATAGTTACAGTGTTTTGAAGTATATTTTTGAATATCAATATATCTTTTGGGTAAATTTGAATCTGATAAATTATGAAAATTTATGTTTTTTATAAGTTGTTTTATATCATCACTTCCCCATACACCTAAAACTATATCAATAGTACCAATAAAATCTAAAAATTTTTCATATATTTGAGGAAAAGTTTCACATAAATTAACTTCAGAAGTGGTTATGCCTGTTAATTCCTCAACATACGGATGAATAATTAGATGAACAGTAGGTTTAACTAATGCATTAAATGAAGAGATTATTTCTAGGTGTTCATTAAGTTTCAAAGCTCCTATTTGAATTATTTCGAACATTAATGGAGGAGATTTAGCATTTTTGTCGTCAGGATGTCTTTGATTAAATTCTAAGTCAAATATTATATAATTCATTTAAAAATCTCCTAAAGTTAAAAGTCAATTTATAAATAAATATTAAAATAATTTTTCTAATATATCAAGTAAATGAAGAAATATTAAATTTGTTAATTTTATTATGTAATTCTATGAATTATTGTTAATTATAGATTAATAAAGTAAAATAGATTTATAGTATAAAATTGTAAAATGGAAAGTAGGTAATGTCATTATGGTAGATGAAAGGTTAAGTAAACTAGCAAAGTTGTTGGTAAACTATTCAACAGAAGTAAAACCAGGAGATAAAGTTTTCGTTTCTTGCAACGAGATTGCAAATCCTTGGCTTACTGAAATTATTAAAGAAGTTATTAAAGCTGGAGCAAATGTAGAGTACAAGTTAGAATCAGAAGAAGCAAGAAGAATGAAATTAAAATATTCTACAGATGAGCAACTTAAAGAGGAAGGCATTATATTTGAAACTGTATTAGAACAAGTAGATGTTTGGTTAAGTGCTTGGGGATCTAAGAATACTAGAAATAATACTAATATTCCAGCAGAAAAGTTAAAGGCATTTACAATAGGGTCTACAAAGTGGAGAAAAAGTTATTCAGAGAGAATGGGAAACGGTTCACTAAGATGGTGTGGAACTCAATATCCTACAAATGCAGATGCTCAGGAAGCATCTATGAGTCTGGAGGAATATGAGGATTTTGTATATGGAGCAGGGCTATTAGATAAGGATGATCCTGTAGCAGAATGGAAAAAAGTCAGTGCTAAGCAAGAGTTATGGGTAAAATATTTAAATACAAAAAGTGAGTTACATATAATTTCCGAAGGAACAGATATAACAGTAGGAATAAAGGGAAGAAAGTGGATTAATTGTGATGGGAAGGTAAACTTTCCTGATGGAGAGATATTTACATCACCTATTGAAGATAGTATAAATGGGCATATTAAGTTTTCTTTTCCAGGAATATATGTAGGGAAAGAGATTGAAGGAATAGAGCTTGAAGTAAAGGATGGTAAAGTAATATCTGCTAAGGCAGAGAAGGGCCAGGATCTTTTACAAACTTTATTAGAAACTGATGAAGGGTCAAGTTTTTTTGGTGAGGTTGCAATAGGAACTAATTATGGAATTAAAAAGTTTACAAGAAATATGCTTTTTGATGAGAAGATAGGCGGAACTATTCATATGGCAATAGGAGATTCCATGCCAGAAGCAGGTGGAAAAAATAGGTCTGCATTACATTGGGATATGCTTTGTGATATGAGAAATGGTGGAGAAATATATGCAGATGGCGAATTATTCTATAAGAATGGTCATTTAATTGAAGAAGTATTAAAGAATAGATAAAAAGTTTGGGGTGGAGAGATGGCAGTAAAGTTAGTGACAGATAGCACAAGTTATATTCCAAAGGAATTAGTTGAAAAATATGATATTTCCGTGGTATCACTTAATGTGATTTTAAATGGGAAAAGCTATAAAGAAGTAGAATTGAATAATGAAGAATTTTATAAGGAAATGGATGTATCGGAAGATATACCAACATCATCTCAACCAGGAATAGATGATTTAGTAAAGGCTTTTAAAGAAAAGGTAAGTAAGGGGCATGATGTTGTTGGAATATTTTTATCTTCAAGGATGAGTGGAACATTTTCAAGTTCACATCTTGTAAAAGAGATGGTCCTTGAAGATTATCCAAATGCAAAAATAGAGATTATAGATTCTATGACCAATTGCATGCAAATGGGTTTTGAAGTTTTACAAGCAGCTAGGATTGCAAGTGAGGGAAGAGAAATAGGTGAAGTAGTATCAGCAGCCTTAAAAGTAAGAGAAAATAGCAGATTTTTATTTGTACCTGAAACACTAAAATATTTAAAAAAAGGTGGCAGAATAGGAGGGGCATCTGCATTGCTTGGAACAATACTTCAAATAAGGCCGATATTAACTGTAGAAAATGGGGAAACTACAGTTTTTGATAAGGTAAGAACTAAGAAAAAAGCTGTTGAGGTTATAGTTAATAAAGTTCTTTCGGATATTCAGAATAGAGAGCTTGGAGAAATTATTATTCACCATATTAACTGTGAAGATGAAGGTAAAGAACTCGCTAAAAGAATTAGTGAAAAATTAGATGTACCAGTTAGAGTTCAATATATTGGTCCTATTATTGGATTGCATGTTGGGCCAGGAAGCATTGGAGTTGCATATTATACTAAAAAATAGAGAAATATATTGGTCAGGATGAGTTAAAGAGGCAGGTAATCGAATTATATTTTTGATTACGTGCTTTTTTAATAAATAGTAGCTTTCATAGATAAGTAAATATAAGAAATTATAGGCTTTGTGAAGGTCAAGAAAATTGACAAAATAAATGTTAGTTTTATATTATAATAAGAGAAATATTATAGAATTATTTAAGGTACATTAGATGTTATGTTATAAAAGGAGTTAACTAATGAAAGATTATTTAAGTAACGTGAGTTTAATAGATTTAGTGAGTGAAAAACAACAAGAACTTCGTGTAAAGATTGTAAACATTGGGGAAGAAAGATGGGGGGAAAGCGTGACTCAGAGTGAATCTAATATGTTAGCTGTAATAGAAAAAGAGAATATGACAATAGCAGAAGCTGCTAGAAAGATTAATGTGTCGCGTCAGGCCGCTCATAAGTGTGTTCAAGGGTTAATAACTAGAGGGTATATTAATACTACTTCTATAGAAGGAAATCAAAGAAATAAGTTAATTGTCCTAACAGATAAGGGAAAAAAATATTGTAATGAGATGATTGTAATAAAAAGGGAAGTAGAAGAGGAAATTGAAGAAAGCATAGGGAAAGCTAATATAGAGCTTTTAAGACAATGTCTCAATTCAAAATGGTTTTAGTGTTGAACATAACATTTTTAGTGAGGTAAAAATATGAAGAAAGATTTAGATATAGAAGAGTTCATAAAAAAATATCCGTATATCGAACCGATAATTACCAAAAACAGCATAAATGTTGAGAGATTAAAGAAAATTTATAGTGATTACATAGGATATAAAATCTCTTATGAAAATCAAGCTGATTTTATAGCTAATATTTTACGTTCTCAAAGTATGGTACATTCAGTAAAGTCTAGAATTAAAGATCCAGATAGGTTAATAGAAAAAATTGTTAGAAAGACAGAGGATAGAAAAGAAAAGTATGATAATAACTTCCAATTTGATGTTAATAATTATAAAGAAGAAATAAATGATTTAATAGGAATAAGAGTTATCCACATATTTAAAGATCAATGGCAAGATATTCATGAGTTTATAATTAAAACATGGAAAGTTATTGAAGTAACAGCAAATGTAAGAGAAGGAGATAATACTGAAATATTTAAAGAACTAGGTATTGAAGTTAGATCAAGGGTATCTGGATATCGATCAGTTCATTATTTAGTAGAATTTTATCCTACTAGTAAAAAGGTAATTGCAGAAATTCAAGTGAGAACAATATTTGAAGAAGGTTATGGAGAAATAGATCATAGTTTACGATATTCTCATAATGAGATTCCAGAATTACTGCAAGCAAATTTGCTATTATTCAATAGAATTGTTGGAAGTGCAGATGAAATGGCTTCATTAATTAATGGACTCAGTAAAGAATGGTGTAATAAAGAAAAGTATTATAAAAATTTGGTTGAAGAACAAAGTTTAGAAATAGAAAGATTAAATAAGTTAATAAGTAAAGGGAGTAAATAACTGGGGGGAAGATATTGAATTTTAAAAATATTAATGAGTATAAAACAAGTTTAAAGAAAATCACAATAGAAAATAAAGTTATTAGAGAAATAAGAGAATATACAAAAATAATTGAATTAAATCCTGAAGATGAAGAGGCATATAACAGTAGAGGAATATGTTATGATGAAATAGGAGAGCATCATAAAGCTATTGAGGATTTTAATAAAGCAATTGAAATTCATTCAAGTTATTATGAGGCATATAATAACAGAGGTTTATGCTATGAAAATATGGGGGAATATCATAGAGCTATAGCTGATTATAGTAAGTCTTTGGAGATATCAGCAGAAGACGAAGAATCATACTATAATAGAGCTGTTTCGTATGAGAATATAGGCGAATATACGAAAGCAATAGAAGATTATTCTATAGTTTTAGAGTTAGATCCGGGAGATGAAGAATCTTACAACAATAGAGGGATATGCTATATTAATTTAAATGAGTATGAAAAAGCAATTGAAGATTTTACAAGTTTAATTAAGTTAAATCCTGATAATAAAGAGGCATATTATAACAGAGGCATAGCTTATGAAACTATAAATAAATATGAAGAAGCGGTAAATGATTATTCAAAAGTTTTAGAGTTTGATCCTTATGATAGAGATGCTAATGTTAATATAGAAGTATGCTATAAAAATATAAAAAGATAGTTGGTGTATTATGATTTATAAAATATTTGGTGATAAAATAGTTGTGCGTTTAGAAAAAGGAGAAGAGGTTGTTGCTTCTATTAAGGAATTATGTAAAAAAGAAAATATAAAAGCAGGATCGATTTCAGCTTTAGGAGCAACAAATCATGTTGTTATAGGTATTTATAAGGTTGATGAGCAAAAGTATTACTCAAATACGTTTGATGAAGATCTAGAAATTACTAGTTTAACAGGGAATATATCTGTAATGGATGATGAACCATATTTACATATACATGCTACATTGGGAAATATAAAAGGTCAATGTATAGGAGGGCACTTGAACGAAGCTAGAATTAGTGCTACTTGCGAAATAATTATACAAAAAATAGATGGACAGGTAGAAAGAAAGTTTGATGAAAGTATTGGACTTAATGTTATAGAATTTTAAGTATATTATGTTGTATAATATTTTTTATGAAAACCAATTTTCATAGATATGTGGTGGATATATAGATTAAATAATAATTTAATTTATTATTTTGAATCAAAAGGAGAGAATAAAATGAACAATAATAAAGTGAAACCCAGTATATTACCAGGATTCATGGAATTACTACCAAAAGAGCAACAAAAATTTAATGATATAGTCAATAAGATTACAAAGGTGTATGAGGAAAATGGATGTCTTCCAATGGATACACCAATAATAGAAAAATCAGAAGTTTTACTTGCAAAGTCAGCAGGTGAAACAGAAAAGCAAGTATATAGATTTAATAAAGGAAGCAATGATTTATCTTTAAGATTTGATTTAACTGTACCTTTAGCTAGATATGTAGCTCAATATTTTAATGATTTAAATTTCCCATTTAAGAGATATCAAGTTGGAAAGGTATATAGAGGAGAGAGAAATCAAAGAGGTAGGTATAGAGAATTCTATCAATGCGATTTGGATATTATAGGAAATGAAAAACTTAGCATTAGTAATGATGCATTAGTAATAAGTATGGTTTCAAAGGGATTTAAAGCTATCGGATTAAAGGATTATAAGTTTCAAATAAGTAATAGAAAAATTTTATCATCAATATTAACGGAGATAGGCGTTAATGAAATAACTGAGGTTATGATCTTGATAGATAAGTATGATAAAATTGGCAAAGAAGAATTTGAAAAAAATCTTAATGATTTAATTGGTGAAGAGAAGAGTAGTTATATAACAAATGTTATGAATATAGCTGGTAGTAATGAGAAGATTTTAGAAGAGCTTAAAAGCTTAAATTTAGAAAGCGAAAAATTTAGATCTGGGATAGAAGAGCTAGAAAACGTAATTAATATGTTAAGTATTCTAGGAGTAGAAGAAGATGAATATTTAATAAATTTAAAAATAATTAGAGGATTAGATTATTATACAGGAACAGTTTTTGAAACTTTCTTGATAGGAAATGAAGGATATGGTTCAATATGTTCAGGAGGAAGATATGATAATTTAGCTCAAAACTATACTGATAGATTATTACCTGGAGTAGGAATATCTATAGGACTAACTAGGTTATTTTTTGTTCTTGGAGAAATTGGATTCTTAGATAATTATGTGGTGAAAAATCCAGTTGAATATTTGATTCTTCCAATAGGAGATACTTTGAATTATTGTGGAGAAATTTTTAGAAAATTAGAAGCTGAAGGAAAAACTTCTCAAATATATTTAGAAGATGGAAAGTTAAAGAAAAAGATGAATTATGCTGATAAATTAGGTATTAACAAAGTTATACTAGTAGGTGAGGATGAGGCTGCTAGCAAGCTAGTTAAGATTAAAGATATGGTTAGTGGAGAAGAAAGTATTAAGGGATTTAGTGAAATATAATTAAAGAAAAAGAGCCTATTAAAATTTCATTTTATGGATTTTAGTAGGTTCTTTTTTTTAGAATGTGAACTTACATAAAATATTATACTGGAATTATAAAGAATAGTTTACGCTTATGATTAGTTTCCATAAGAGTTATATATGTTACCACTAGGATTATTTATCAATATATAGAAAGTATCTACTAAAAGGAAATCGAAAAAATTGCATATAATTATAATGATAGAACTATAGAAAAAAATTGTTTAATGAAATAAATAGAATTAATTTTCTAGATATAAAAAGGAGTGGTACATATGAAAAAAAAGTTAATTGCTATAGCAATAGCAACTTTATTATTAGAGCAAATAGGAATTACTACTTATGCAACAGTCCGTAATGATAACACAGGTTACTCTTATTCGAATTATGATAATGCTAATACTTCAACTAGCAGGAGAAATATATTAAGAAAAAAGGGATTGATAAGATTTCTTTTTGAAGGTAATTATGACAATATTGTTGGTGGTATTAGAGAATTTTTTACTCAGGCATATGCAAATAATAATGTACAAGGCAACAATACTGCAGAAGGAAATCAAAACAATAATGTTTTACAAGATGATTTTAATCAAGATATAGGTAATAGTATAAAAGAAAATCAAAATACAACAGATAATACAGAAAATGCACCAACTGTTCCACAAGTAACAGAGACAGATGAAAATAAGCAAAACACACAATTGGTACCACAAACACCAACTGAGCAACCAGCTCCAACACAGCCAGCTGAACCTAAACAGCCAGCAGCACAAACACCAATACCTAAGCAGGTGACACCAAATCAACCTTCACAGAAGGCAGTAACACCAAGTACACCTACACCAGCACCTAGTCAGACACAACCTAAGGCGCCTGCAAATCAAAATACTAGCGATAAGTTTATGGCTCAAGTTGAGCAAATGATATTTACTAGAGTAAATCAGGAAAGAGCAAAGGCTGGAGTAGCAACGCTATCATATAGTACAACAATGGAAAAGTATGCTAGAATTAAGTCACAGGATATGGGGGATAGAGCATATTTTAGACATGAGGATCCAGAAGGAAATCTTATGACAACTAGAATGCAAAAAGATGGTGTTAGATATAGTGCTTGGGGAGAAAATATTGCCTATATTGGAGGGGTATCTGATGCTAATGCTTTAGCAAACCAATTTATGAACAACTGGATGAATTCTCCAGGACATAGAGCTAACATTTTGTCTGATAAGTTTACAGGTATAGGAGTAGGTATTTATAAAGTTGGAAATAAAGTTTATGCAACACAAGAATTTGTTAGATAAATAGTAAGACACGGTATTATCTTTTATATAGAAAATGCCGTGTCAATATATTTTTAATCTAATTTATTAAATTAATTTTTGTAAAAAATTATCCATAGATTCAGAAATTTTCTTTGCAGCTACTACAGCCTCAATAACAGTACTAGCACCATGAGCTACATCACCACAAGCAAATACTCCATCACGAGTTGTTTGTCCATATTCATCAGTAAGAAGTAATCCACCCTTCTTGATTTCTAGACCTTCATTATTTTTGATTATAGTATTTCTTGGAACTTGGCCAACTGCAATTAAAACAGTATCACACTTGTATAGTTTTTCAGTTCCTTTAACAGATACAATGGAAGTACTTCCATCATCATTTTGAATTTTTTCAGTATCAATTAGAATAATGCCTTCATCAACTATTTTTACAGGAGCTTTAAAGGTGTTAAAGATTACATCTTCATCTTTTGCTTCCTGAATTTCATGCTTTGTGGCAGGCATATCTTCAAAATCACGTCTATAAGCTATGCTTACATTTTTTGCCCCATAATATTTAGCTGTTCTTGCAGCATCCATAGCAACATTACCAGCTCCTAATACGATAATATTATCACCAATATCGTATAATTTTGGACTTCTTAAATAATCGATAGCATAGTGTACGTGTCCAAGACTTTCACCACTAATTCCTAAAGTTTTTGGATTCCAAACTCCTGTACCTATAAATATAGATTTATAGCCATCTTCAAATAATTTATCTAATGTTGTTATTGGGCCTACTACAGAATTAATCTTAATTTTTACGCCTAATTGTTTTAAGTGTTTTTCAAGAAGTGTTATATAAGTTTTTGGTAACCTAAAGGCAGGAATACCATAAGTTAAAATACCACCAATTTTTTCATTTTTTTCAAAGATAGTAACTTCATACCCTTTAAGAGCTAATTCAAAAGCTGCTGTTATACCAGCAGGACCTGATCCGACTACGGCAACTTTTATTCCATTACTTTTAGGTTTTTCAAAATTAACATTTTCTAAGTAACTAGTAGAAATATCTTTTTCAATATCATGAAAACGTACAGGTTCTCCTTTTATTCCTTTAATACAATTACCTCTAC
Source organism: Clostridium sp. HBUAS56017 (assembly GCF_007115085.1). Taxonomy (NCBI): domain Bacteria; kingdom Bacillati; phylum Bacillota; class Clostridia; order Eubacteriales; family Clostridiaceae; genus Clostridium; species Clostridium sp. HBUAS56017. The sequence goes on from NZ_SULK01000011.1 coordinate 68,794, forward strand.
ATTGATCTTCATGAGGACATACTATTGCACATAGAGCAGATAATGGATTGTTTTCGAAAAGTATCTTTCCAGCTTCTTTGATTTTATCTTCTTTGTAAAGAGTTATGATTTCAGGGATTGGAGTATTAATTGGACAATTTTTTTGACATCTAGGGTTCTTACATATAAGGCATTTATTTGCCTCATTTAAAATATTATTCATTTGCTCACCTACCTATCTGTTATGATATCATTTGTTTTGAATAAATATCACCTTTTGTATATAATAAAATATACAAGAAATTAAATCAACCAATAAAAAATATTTGTTAGGAGGATATTAGTTGAAAAGGGCACAAATTAAGGGAATAAAGTCTAAAAGGTTAAGAAAACTATTATTTCTAATAACTTGTATACTAGTTGTGGCTGTTGGAGGAATTATATTTTGGATGAGTAGATCCTATGATTATAAAAGTATTGCAGCTATGGCACTAAAAAGTAATGATTCTATAAAAGTTACAGATGATAATTTTATAGTTTTTACTCCAGAGAATAAAACTCCTACAAAAGGATTTATTTTTTATCCAGGAGCAAAGGTAGAAGCAGAGGCATATTCCCCGCTATGTAAAAAGATAGCAGAGGCTGGCTATAAAGTGGTAATAGTTAAAATGCCGTTAAATTTTGCTATATTTTCACCAGATAAAGCGGATGAAGTTATCAATTTATATTCAGATATAGATGAATGGGCTATTGGTGGACATTCTCTTGGTGGAGTAATGGCAAGCAAATATGCATCAAATCAAGAAAAGATAAAGGGAATAGTGTTATATGCTTCTTATCCAGAAGGTGATGAACTAGAAGGAGTAGATAAAAAAGTATTAAGTATATGGGGAAATAATGATGGTGTTGCAGATTTAAATAAAGTAAAAGGAGCAAAACTTCCAAAAGATGCTGAATTTGTTGAAATAGAAGGAGGAAACCATGCACAATTTGGTGATTATGGAGTTCAATCTGGTGATAGTAAAGCAACAATAGGTAATGAAGAGCAAATGGATATAGCAGCTAAAAAAACAATAGAAATGTTAAATAGACTTTAAAGAATATTAAAATTTTCAAGTTAGATGAAGGAGGAACTTATGATACTAAAGAAAATACATCATGTGGCAATAATTTGTTCGGATTATAAGAAATCAAAGGAATTTTATACAAAAATATTAGGATTAGAAGTGATTAGGGAAGTATATAGGAAAGAAAGAGATTCTTATAAGTTGGATTTAAAACTTGGAGATAACCAAATTGAACTATTTTCTTTTCCTGATAGCCCTAGTAGACCAAGTTATCCTGAGGCATGTGGATTAAGGCACTTAGCTTTTCAAGTTGATAATGTGGAAGAAGTAGCTAAGGAATTGGAGAGTAATGGAATCGAGGTAGAACCAATAAGGATTGATGAATTTACTGAAAAGAAATTTACATTTTTTAGCGATCCAGATGGATTACCTTTGGAATTATATGAATAATTTTTTGAAGATTATATATAAGTTATATAACTGAAATGGAGTATTTTAAATAAAGATATGATCATAAAAAGAAAAGAGGTGAATTTTTAGTAAGAGTTTTATAATTACTTATAGCTCTTATTAAATATAAAATGTTTGATATAAAAATGTTTGAAAATATGACATTAGAAAGTAAACTCGAAACTATGCTTGTTATGTTAGAAGGATTAGTAGAAGGTGAAGATTTAGATATAACAAAGGCTTGTAACGCTACAGCTCTTATTAGCGCCTTAATAGGTAGGATAAACTGGTGTGGTTTCTATTTTGTTAAGGGGGAGAATTTGTTACTTGGACCTTTTCAAGGTATGCCAGCTTGCACAAAAATAGAAATAGGAAAAGGGGTTTGTGGTACAGCTGCTTTAGATAGAGAGACATTATTAATAAAAAATGTTCATGACTTTGAAGGGCATATAGCTTGTGATGCAGCATCTAATTCAGAAATTGTTGTACCAATAGTAAAGGATAATACCTTGTATGGAGTGTTAGATTTAGATAGTGATGAATTTGAAAGATTTACAGAAGCAGAACAAATATACTTAGAAAGAGCTGTAGCTGTAATGAATAAACATATAAAATGGGAGAAAATATTCTAGCATCAAGCTTAATTTGAATAAGAATATTTATATTAGGATAAAACAATTATTGAATAAATATTTTTTTCAATAGGAGTGATATTATGTTTGACAAAATTAAGTTACCTTATGAGTATAATGATTTAGAACCATATATAGACGCAGAAACAGTAGAGACGCACTATAGTAAACATCTTCAAAAATATTTAGATACATTAAATACTACTTTAATAGGACATGAAGAGTTTGCAAAAGGAAAAACATTAAGTCATATACTGTCTAATGTAAATGAGATACCAGAAGATATTAGGCAAGTTGTAGTGAATAATGGTGGAGGAGTAGCAAATCATAATTTGTATTTCTCAAATCTTTCGCCAAATCCAAAGAAAACCCCTGAAGGGAAGTTCTTGGAAGAGATAAATAAAACATTTGGTGATTTAGAAACATTAAAAACAAAAATAGGTGAGGCCGCTATGGGACAATTTGGATCAGGTTATGGTTTTTTAGTTAAAGATAGGTCGGGTAATTTATCAGTAAGAAATACATTGAATCAAAATTCTCCACTTAGCGATGGATTTATTCCTTTATTGACTATAGATGTTTGGGAGCATGCATATTATTTAAAATATAAAAATTTAAGAATGAATTATGTGGAAAATATATGGAATGTAATTGATTGGGAAAAAGTTCAAGGCCTTTATGAAAATTGTGATGGAAATTAGAATTTTTTAAGTCGTGTGAGAAATCTGTTCTGACTTTTAATTTGTAAAAGATAAACTCTTAATAATATTTTCGAATATTATTAAGAGTTTACTGTTTTATGGGAAATTTACTTTAGTAATAATAAATATTATTATAATAAGGCTTCCAGTCACTTTGAATTATTTCTTTTCTTATAGAACAAGTTATATCATAATTACTTCTAGATGAGTTTAGAATATTGAATTTAGAATTAAATGAAGTTGTAAATGTATTAAGTAAATTAGGAATTAGGGAAACTGAAGAATTAAATGTTTCTAAAGGGGTAGATGAATCGGCAGTATTTCTAGTTGATGAAATAATTTTATGAAGTTCTGTACTTGCTTCTTCACATAAATTATTTATTTCCTTTTTTAAACTAGAATCGTAATTGCTTGGATAAGTTACTTCCAGGTTGATTCTATATCCAATGTTACGTATTTTGGTACATGGAACTTCAGTTTGGATATTATTATTATCAATGTAACCAATAGTTTGAGTAATTAAGTCTTCTGTAACTTCAGGAATATCTATGGAAGCTAAAGTTTCAGTGAAAACATTTCTGCTTCCGTTTAAATAGTAATCTTTTTTATAAATTGATGGAGTATTATTTTCTTCGGAGTTAATACAATTTTCGCAAGCGTTGCTAGTATCTGATCTATAACATACGAAAGAATCAATTCTTCTTAGTGATAATCCAAAATAAACCCAATTACGTCCTCTCCATCTGAAGCCAGATATGGAAACTCTGCTGACATTGATTAAAAAAGCCCAGTAGCTTCTACCATTAGTCTCCCAAATATATGTGTATTTGAAAAGACAAAATCTTATTGACATTGGGTCAACAGCCTTTGTTTGTATATTATCGCTAGCACCATAAAAACTTTGAACTCCCTTATCTTTTTTACTAGGAATGTAGTTTGGTGGTGGTGAATGAGGTGCTACAGGTGCTTCAAAATCAGTACCTGGTGGGTAAAAGTTTCCTTTAGGATAATTGTCATAATTGTCTATTGGTGGAAACATATCATTAGGCATTGGAATAAATGGTGGTTCCCTTTGTAGAGGTTCATAAGGCATAGGAGATATTTCAAAATCTACAAACTCCATATCATCTTCGTAAGTATTATCTTTGTCTCTCATCATTTTTATTTACTCCTAAATAATTTAGTCGTTAATATTATATTCATGAATAATAAATATGCTACTTTGAAGTTGTTTTAATTTTAAGACTCTCCAGTTCTAGAAAAAAGAATAAGTTTTACTAATGTGTATAAGTGTATTATAATAGAAAAAATGATTCACTACATTATTAAATTGTTGGGGAAAAAGAAACTTGACAAAAAAACAAAATAACTTTTAATAATTAACAGGCATTTTAGGAGGGCTATTTATGAAAGAAAAACTAAGTTTTAAACAGAACTTATTGATAGGATCATTATTATTTGGATTATTTTTTGGTGCTGGTAATTTGATTTTTCCAGTGCATATGGGACAAGAAGCTGGAAGTAATACTTTTATTGCTACTATTGGTTTCCTAATTACAGGTGTAGGATTACCTATGATTGGAATAGTTGCATCAGCACTATCCAAAAGTGAAAGTTTAATAGATATGGCTAAGCCTATTAGTTCAAGGTATGCTAAGATATTCACATTCGTATTATACCTAACAATTGGGCCTCTTTTTGCAATTCCACGTACTGCTACAGTTGCTTTTGAAGTTGGAATTCATCCTTTTATTTCAGACGAATATTTGAAATTAGGATTAATTATTTTTACATTTATATTTTTTGCTTTTACTCTTTATTTTTCATTACGACCAGGAAGAATTTTAGATTGGGTAGGTAAATATCTGACTCCTATTTTTTTAGTACTTTTATCTATTTTATTAATAGCTACATTTGTAAGTCCAATGGGACAGGGAAGTCAGTATACTCCTCAAGGGAATTATGCTACTCAGCCATTATTTACTGGTTTGCTAGATGGATATAATACAATGGATGCTTTAGCATCTTTAGCCTTTGCTATTATTATTATTTCAAATATACAAAAGTTAGGTGTTAAAGATTCTAATTCTATAGCTATTGAGACGTGCAAGTCAGGGTTAGTTAGTGTTATTGGTATGACTATTATTTATGGGTCGCTAGCATATATGGGAGCTACAAGTTTAGGTAGCGTAAGTCGTGCTGATAACGGAGGAAGTATTTTATCTGGAGTTAGTAATCATTATTTTGGATTTATAGGTACAGTGTTATTAGCAGCGATTGTAGGAATAGCATGTGCAAAGACAGCTATTGGTCTAATTACTTCTTGTTCAGAAGTGTTCAATGAAATGTTTCCAAAATCAATTTCATATAGAAGCTATGCTATCATATTAACAATTTTTTCTTTTACAATTGCTAATTTTGGATTAAATAACATTATCCAATTATCTATACCAGTACTAATGTTTCTTTATCCTTTAGCTATTACATTAATAATATTATCATTATTAGCACCTGTTATTAAAAAGCAAAGTGACATATATAAATGGACAACAGGATTTACAGGTATTGCAGCATTTTTTGATTTCTGTAAGGCTCTTCCACAACCTTTGCAAGAAAATAATGTAGTTGGACAGATTATTAAATTTGCTCATCTATATTTACCAGGTTTTGATTATGGATTTGGATGGATTTTACCAGCATTTTGTGGATTTATTATAGGAATAGTAATTTGGATGTTTAGAAGGAAAAGAAAAGTGTTTAATACATAATATTTTTAGTAATTACTTTTTTAGTCAATTGCTGGACTGTTATCATAAAATAAGAGGCTGTATCAAAATAACTTTTGATATAGCCTCTTAAAAATGAGGAACTTTATAAATGATTAAGTACTTCAGTTAAAGCACAAATGGTAAGCGATTGACCATATGCCATTGGGGCAATGATAATGTTTTTATAATGATCTTTATTATATCCCATGCCAGTTCCACCAGAAACATTTAGCACGGTACCATCTTTTGCTATGTTTTTACATATAGCTATAATTGCTTTTTCAGCTGGGGCCTTATATTTATCATCTAATATACCAAGTTTTATGCCCCTAAGAATACCGGTTACAATTGCAGCTGAACCGGATACTTCTTCATAGCTTGTACTATCATCTATTACTGTATTCCATAATCCAGACTTTGATTGATATTTAACTAAAGCTTTAACTTGAGCAATAAATGTATCAACCAAGAACTTTTTTATACCTGGATTTAAAGTTCCATCAAACATTTCAATATAATCTAATATTCCGAAGGTAAACCAAGAGTTTCCTCTGCACCAGAATACTTCACCAAAGTTAGAATTCTCGTTAAAGCTCCAGCCATGATAAAATAGACCAGATTTTTTATCGTATAGATATTTTATATGAACTAATACTTGATTGATTGATTCATCTATCCAATCTTGCCTTTGGTATTTTTGCCCCATCCTATTTAAGAATAAAACAGTCATAAAGAGAGTATCAATCCACATTTCACTTTCATTTAATCTAACACCTTGTCTATCTCCATTTGCACTAGTAACATGTTGGAAAGCTCCTTCTTTTGTGCGAGGAAGACAATTCATAAGCCAGTCAGCCCATGTTAAGCAAAGCTTCTCATATTCAGGATTATCTACTAGGTCGCATAAATCCACTAATGTTAGTAATGGAGCGGTCGTGTTAATATTTTTTGAAGGTAACCCAACCTTTAAGTTGTTTTTATACCAATTATTTAAGAAATCTAGATATTTATTGTTTTTATAGTATTTATTTAATTTTAACAAACCATATAGGCCTACTCCCTGAGGCCAGTCCCATTCTTGAATTCCAAAATCCCTAGGAAACATTCCTATAGCTTCACCACCTTCTTCAGTTAGCTTTTTTTCATCAGAAGGCCTGTCTAAATTTAATAATTTATCAACAACTAAATCAAGTTTTGATAATATCTCTTTTTCTGTAATTTTCATAGTATCACCTCATAAGTCCTATACAATTGTAAGTTCTGTTTCTATATCAAAGAAATGCATTTTTTTAGTGTCCATAGCCATTTTTATCTTTGAAGCTAATTCAAGAGTTGAGCTTCCGTTAACTCTTACAACTAATGATTTTCCTTCTTTATCTATATATAAATAAGTTTCAGCACCCATAAGTTCTTTAACTTCTAATGTGCAATTAAACACAGAATCACTATGTTTAGCTATAAATTCTTCATCATAATCTAGGTCTTCTGGTCTTACGCCTACAATAATTTCTTTACCAATATATCCCTTGTCCTCTAATATTTTAGCCTTTTCAGGGTCAATTGCTATTTTATCGTCTTTGAACGAGAAATATAATTTGTTTCCTTCTTTTCCGATTTCAGAATGGATAAAGTTCATTTGAGGACTTCCGATAAACCCAGCAACGAATAGATTTGCTGGATGATCATGTACAACTTGAGGAGAATCAACTTGTTGAACAATACCATCTTTCATAACAACTATTCTTGAGCCCATAGTCATTGCTTCTGTTTGATCGTGAGTAACATATATGAATGTAGATTGCAGTCTTTTATGTAATTTGGATATTTCGGTTCTCATTTGAACTCTAAGTTTTGCATCTAAGTTCGACAAAGGTTCATCCATTAAGAATACTTTTGGTTCTCTAACGATAGCTCTACCAAGGGCAACTCTTTGTCTTTGACCACCAGACAATGCTTTAGGTTTTCTATCTAGTAGGTATTCTATATCAAGGATTTTAGCAGCTTCAGTAACCTTTTTTTGAATTTCATCTTTAGGAACTTTTCTTAATTTTAATGCAAAAGCCATATTATCGAAGACTGTCATGTGAGGATATAGGGCGTAGCTTTGGAAAACCATAGATATATCTCTATCTTTTGGTGCTACATCGTTTACAAGAACGTTATCGATGTATAATTCCCCTTCAGATATTTCTTCAAGTCCTGCAACCATTCTAAGAGTTGTAGATTTACCACAACCAGAAGGTCCTACAAAAACTATAAATTCTTTATCTGCAATTTCTAAGTTAAAATCTTTTACAGCTGTAACATCTCCTGGATATATTTTGTAAATGTGTTTTAATGATAATGTTGACATAATAAATTCCTCCCCTTTGTTGTGAATATGTTTACATTATACACCTTTATGTATAAAATATCTATATACAAAATAAACAAAAGTAAAGAAAATATAATAAAATAAAAGGAAAACAATCATAAAACAATGAGTAAGTAAGGGGGTGTAGATAGTTTTATGCTAATATATCATTAAAATTACTATGTTTTTTATAAGGTTAAACAAAATTAACAGAAAAATTGTTTTTAGTTGATTTATGTTAAATTTTTTATAAAAACAAGGAATTATGTTGTTGAGTTTTTTCAATATTAGGTATAATATTTATATAAAGTAATTAAATATTAGAACAAAAGGAGAGTTACTGATGAGAATAGGAGTAAGAGGTCATGATATAGGAAAATATTCATTAGATGAATTAGCTAGACGTATTGAAGAAAAGGATTTAAAAAGTATACAGCTTGTAATGAAGAAAGCTATAACAGAATTTGAAATAACTAAAGGGTGTATGACACCAGGACTTGCTAGATATATAAAGGAAACTTTCGATAGACATAATGTAAACGTCAGCATTTTAGGGTGTTATATAAATATGTCGCATCCAGATGATGATGAGTTAAAAGAATTATTAGATTTATTCAAAGATCATATACGTTTTGCAAGAGATTTAGGATGTAGTATAGTTGGAACTGAAACAGGAGCTTTAAATAAAGACTATGTTTATGGACCAGAAAACCATACAGAAGAAGCTTTTAGAAGATGTTTAAATTCTTTGAAAGTAATGGTTAGTGAAGCGGAAAAGTTTGGAGTAATGGTTGCAATTGAAGGAGTTGCAAGACATGTAATAAATACACCTAAAAAAATGAGAAGAGCTTTAGATGAAATAAATTCTAACAATTTGCAGGCTATATTTGATCCATTTAATTTTTTAACAAATGATAATTATATGAATCAAGATGAAATGATTAAGGAAGCTTTTGAATTGTATGGAGATAGAATCGTTTTGATTCATGCAAAAGATTTTGTGGTTGAAAATGGACAAGTAAAGCAGGTAGCAATAGGTACAGGCCAATTCAATTATCCTTTATTATTATCGTTAATCAAGGAAAGAAAACCACATATAGATGTTATTCTTGAAGGAACAACACCAGAAGATTTGGATAGCAGTATTAAATATATAAAAGATATTTACGATAGAGTTTAAATTAATGGATAATTTTAAAATTTAATGAGAAGGGGGATAGGGTATGAAAGAATTTAGTAGGGGTAAGTGTATTTATAAAAACTTGTTTGAATCAGAACAATCCATAAAAGACTGGTATGCAGAAGGAGAAGTGGATATTAAGCTAAATGAAGGTGAACTAGTATTGAAAAATAAGCTAGACGCTGAATTATGTGGAGATAGTGCTCATTTTGTATTTTGGTGTCCTAAAGATTTTGAAGATAGGATAATAATAGAATGGGAGTTTCAGCCATTAAGTGATCATGGATTATGTATGATTTTTTTCTCGGCGAAAGGAAAAAATGGTGAAGATATATTTTCTGATACACTACCTAAAAGGCATGGAATTTATCCAGAATATCATTCAGGTGCTATAAATGCATTGCATCTGTCTTATTACAGAAGAAAGTATATAAGTGAGAGAAAATTTAATACTTGCAATTTAAGAAAAAGTTGTGGATTTAATTTGGTTAAGTTACAGGCAGACCCTATTCCCTCATTGCCTAATGTAATAGAACCTTATCATATGAGGCTAGTAAAGTATGATGAATTTGTTCAATTTTATATCGATGATTTGTTAGTTTTGAGTTGGGAAGATGATGGTAAATCATTTGGAGATATTCTTAGAGACGGAAAGATAGGGTTTAGGCAAATGGCGCCAATGAAGGCTACTTATTCAAATTTATATGTATATGAAGCAAAAGTTATGGAATAAGAGGTGTAGTATATGGGGAATTTTTCATTTGATAAAATATTTAGAGTTTTTGAAGAAGTTACTGATTTCATATTGCTTAATTTCATGTGGATTGCCTGTACTCTTTTAGGTGTAGTAATTTTGGGAGTAGCTCCTAGCACCGTAGCTTTACTATCTGTAATGAGAGATAAAATAATGAAAAAAGAGAAGTATGGAGTTGTTAAGTCTTTTTGGATTACATATAAGAGAGAATTTAAGAAATCCAATATAATTGGAATAATTCTAATGATATTAATGCTAATGGTTACTATAAATATTATGAATTTTGAGGCCCAAAATGGAACTTTTTTCACTGTACTTTACGGGGTATCAACACTTGCAAAATTATTGATTATAGGCATGTCTCTCTATATATTTCCTTTATATGTTCACTATGATATGAGTTTTAAAGAATATTTCATGAAGGGATTACAGCTTCTAATAATGAGACCATTTGTAACTGTATGTATTGCAATATGGACTTTTATAATGTATTTAGGAGTTATGTTAATTCCAGGACTAATACCATTTCTCACAATAAGTGTATACTTTTATGGGATTATGGCTATAAATTATCAATTTTTTATGAAGAATGAAGATAGACTAAAATCAACAAGTGCAAATTCTGATATTTGATATTGGAGTTTGTACTTATTTTATAATATATATGATTTTGGGGAGGAATTAGTATGACAAAAGTAAAATGGTTGGATGAATTACCAAGGAGTAAAAGTGGTATAACTTGGGGAGTTCCGTGGAAAAAAGGTGAACTTGGGAAGAAACAAAAATTGGCTCTAAAAAATTCAAAAGGTGAAGAGTGCTATGTTCAAAGTTGGCCTTTAGCATATTGGCCAGATGGCAGTGTTAAATGGACAGCACAGTCTGCAGTGTTTGATTCAGATAGTGATAGAGCCTATGAAATAATTAAAACGGATAGAAAACTTAAGCCAGGTAAAGCTATAGAAATTTATGAGAGTAAAGAACAAATAATAATAGACAACGATGTAATGAAATGCTATATAAATAAAAGTGGACAAGACATAATAGAAAAGGTTTTAATGAAAAATAAAGTAGTCAATGAAGGGGGGAAATTAGTAGTTATAAATGAAGTGCGAAAAGATAACATCCATCAATTCGAGAAATATTACAGTAAAATAGAGAATGTATCAATTGAAAATAAAGGGCCATTAAGAGTTGTAATCAAAGTTGAAGGTGTACATTCAGATGAAAAAAGAGAATGGATTCCATTTATATTTAGAATGAATTTTTCTCTCGGAATAGAATATTTTAGAGTTACGCATACTTTTTTCTTTGATGGAGATCCAAACAAAGATTTTATAAAAGGGATAGGAATACAATTTTCTTTATCATTAAATGAAAATGATTTCAATAGACATGTTAGATACGCATTAGAAGAAGGTATGTATTTAGAACCAGCAAAATTATTGCTAACTAGATTTTGTGCAGTTGATAATAAAGCTTATGAAAAACAAATTAATGGAGAATTTGTGGATATTGAAAAAGCAGACACAAGGACAATTGAATTAGCAGAGAAGAATGCTATATGGAATAACTTTAAACTTACTCAAGATTCAGCAAATCATTATAAAATAATTAAGAAAAGTGAAGAAAACTTAACATATGTTGATGTATTACATGGAAGCAGGGCTAATGGGCTTATGTATGTTGGATCTGAAAGTGCAGGAATTTCATTAGGATTGAAGAACTTTTGGCAAAGGTATCCTTCATCTCTTGAAGTTAAAGGATTAGCTAAGGAAAAAACAACTGCAATATTATGGCTATGGGATCCAGCAGTAGAAGCAATGGATTTGAGACATTACTCTAATAGTCCACATATGGTTGCTTATGAAGGTTTTGAAGAAATAAGGTCAACACCTTTAGGTATAGCAAATACAAGTGATGTTTATATTGGGTTCTATAATAAAATGCAAAATAATGAAGAAATCTATGAAATGTCAAAGGAATGGCAAAATAATTCTTTGCTAGTATGCGATCCAGAACACTATTATAAGACTAAAACAACTGGAAAGTGGGGCTTGCCAGATAAAAGTGATGATAAAAAGAAGTTTTTTGAGGATATATTAGAAGAAAACTTTGAATTTTATAGAAAAGAAATAGAACAAAGAAACTGGTATGGATATTGGAACTACGGAGATGTTATGCATACTTATGATGGGGTAAGACATCAATGGAGATATGATTTGGGTGGCTATGCATGGCAAAACACGGAACTTATGCCTAATATATGGCTATGGTATCAATTTCTAAGAACAGGAAATGCTCTTGTATACAAAATAGCAGAAGCTATGACAAGGCATACTAGTGAAGTTGATGCATATCATTTTGGAGAATATAAAGGGTTGGGCTCTAGACATAATGTAGTCCATTGGGGTTGTTCGTGTAAAGAAGCGAGAATCAGTATGGCCATTCTTCACAAGTTTTACTATTATTTAACTGGTGATGAACGGGTAGGAGAAATACTTACGGAAATAAAGGATGGAGATCAAGCAGTAGAAAGATTGGAACCATTGAGAGGATTCTTTCCAGAAAGTGATATAAAGACACATATAAGAACAGGTCCAGATTGGTCAGCTTTTTGCTCAGATTGGGAAACTGAATGGGAAAGAACTGAAAATGAGGAATATAAAAATAAGATAATTAAAGGTATGGATATAATAAAGTCATTGCCAAATAAGTTGTTGTCAACTCCAGCTTGTGGATATGATTCAAAAACATCAATACTTAAGCATATAGAAGATGAAAGAATGACTGGCGAGTTTCATATGATGATTTCTTTTGGAGCACCACAGATTTGGATTGAAATAGGAGAACTATTAGAAGATGAAGAATGGAAGGATATGATAGCTGAGTTTGGAGCTTTTTATATGCTGTCTGATGAGGAAAAGAAAAAGAGGACAAATGGAAAGTTAAGCAACAAGTGTTTTAGTTGGCCGATGTTTGCAACAGGCATGGCGGCCTATTGTGCAAAAAGAAATCGGGATAGAAAACTAGGTAAAAAAGCATGGAATTTATTATTTAAGGAATTAAATGCTAAAAGTAAAAATATGATTACACCAAGTGTAATAAAATCTTGGAGAAGTATATATGAAGATCCGAATGTAACTACTAATTGCGTTTCACAATGGAGCATTAATACAATTATGTGCTTAGAATTAATAGGAGATATGATTCCGGAAGAATTTACAAGTAAATAATAGAATTTTATAAAGAAAACTGTCTTAAATTTAGAGAATATCTTTTTAAGACAGTTTTTCATTTTGTTTTGATGAAGTTTGTATACTTTTAAAAAGTTCAGAGTAGAACACCAATATATTTCTAGAAATAATAGTTAAATGAAAGTTATACACTGTCTAAAATATAAAAAATTTGTATACTAGTAAAAATAAAAATGTAAAAGAAAATAAAAAAAATGAATAAAATTATGGGAAATAAAAAGGGCGGGAAATATGCTAAAATAAGTTATGTATTCTTTATTAATGGCTATTAAAGTGGGGGGGGAGGATAACGTATAAATTCGATTTAGGAAAAGGAAATACTATTACTACATAAAAAATGGGAAATATTTTTTTGAAAAAATAAAATAAGTTGAAACTAATATACTAATTGCTATTGACTTTGTAATTTTGAGGTAATATAATAGATTCATGGAAGGAATACGTTTCCAAAGAACTAATAATCGTAAGAAGAGAGGGATTGTTATAATGAAAGATTATGCAAAGTGGATGGCTGATTCAATAATAGCTAGAAACACAGATTTGACTAGTTATTGGGCTTATGAATTTGGTTTAACACTGGATGGAATCGCTGAAGTTTGGAAACAAACTAAGGATGAAAAGTATTTCAATTATGTTAAAGATGCTATGGACACTTTCATTGGTGATGATGGAAGTATTAGAGGATACAGAGTAGATGAATATAATATTGATCATTTAAACAATGGCAAAATAGTCCTAACTTTATATCAAGCAACTAAAGAAGAAAAATATAGAAAAGCTTTAGAATTGCTAAGAACACAAATAAATAACCATCCAAGAACTAGAGAAGGAGTTTTCTGGCATAAAGAGATATATCCAGAACAAATATGGTTAGATGGTTTATATATGGGAGCGACTTTCTATGCAAAGTATGTAAACGAATTCGGGGACATCAAAGAATTTGATGATATAGCTAAACAATTTATTATTGCCAAGAGTCATTTAATAGATGAAAAAACTGGATTATTATATCATGCATATGATGATGCTAGAGTACAACCTTGGGCTAATAAGGAAACAGGGTTATCAAGACATTTTTGGAGCAGATCGATGGGTTGGTATGTTATGGCTTTAGTAGATACTTTAGAAGTATTACCAGAAGATAATAAACATAGAGCTGAAATGTTAAAAATACTTCAAGATACAGTAGATGCTTTAGTAAAAGTGGCAGATAAGGATAGTCATGTATGGTATCAAGTACTAGATCAAGGAGATAGAAAAGGAAATTACTTAGAAGCTTCAGGGTCTTCAATGATTGCTTATGGAATTTTAAAGGGAGCAAGACTTGGATATCTAAGAGAAGAATTGAAAGGATTCGGACAAGCTTCATTTAAAGGATTAGTAGATGAATTCATCCTTGAAACTGATGAAGGTAACATTAATTTAAATAAAATATGCTTTGTTGCTGGACTTGGTGGAAAAGATAACAGAGATGGATCATTTACATATTACATAAGTGAACCAATAGTTGCCAATGAACCAAAGGGGTTAGGACCTTTCGTATTAGCAGCTGCAGAAAACAATTTATTACAATAGGGATGTAGTCCGAGATGATTGTAAGGATTTTAATTCTTACAATCATCTAGAAATAATTAAAAGGTATTATTTATCAAAATTGGAGGGGAAAAAATGAAAAGGAAAGTTACTGTTAAGAATATGATAGGTTATGCATCTATTAATTTCTTAGGGAGTGGAGCACAGAAAATAGTTCAGCTATATTTAATGGTATTTTATACAACACTTTGTGATATTAGTGTGGTACAAGCGGGAACTATATTTACAGTTACTAGATTTCTTGATGCTATTTTAAATCCTGTAATGGGATTCGTTAGTGATAACTTTGGAAGGACTAAATTAGGTAAACGTTTTGGTAGAAGAAAATTCTTCATCTTAATCGGTGTACCATTGTCTATGATTGTGTTTCCGTTGATGTGGACAGTTGGTCATTCTTTTGCATTTTATTTCGCAGTTAATATGGTTTGGGAAATGTTATTTACTGTAATCATTGTTTCTGCAATTGCATTACCTGCAGAGATGGCACAAACTGCAGCTGATAAGACAAAACTTGTTGCTGCTAAATCATATTTTGGAACAGTAGCTAATATTGTAGCTGCAGCTATTCCAGCAGAGTTATTCCGTAGATTTGGTGAAAATGAACCAAAATCATTTGCTTTAGTAGGTATTGTTTATGCTGCTATAATTGCAGTTTCGTTAATTGTTGTTTATGCATTTACATTTGAGCGTGATCCAAAGGAAGTTGTTTATGACGATCAAGCACATGGTATAGGAGAAATATTAAAGAAGTTAGTATTAGATATATCTTCAACATTGAGAGTAAAATCATTCAGAATTCATACAATTATGATGCTTTTAATTGGAATTTATAAAAATTTAGCTGGTAGTATATTAACTTATTATGTAATTTGTTGTATGGCAATAGCTAATGCAAAGTCAGCAACAGGATATGTTTCAGCTATATCAACATTTGTTTCTTTAGGAACTTTAACAGTGTTTGTAGCCCTTGCTTATAAGTATGGTGGACCAAAGACTTTCAGAGTTTCTGCAAGTATAGTTATTTTAGGATGTATTGGATATATTGGCGTAATGTTTATGAAAGGTACAGATTGGTTAATTCCTGTTTTTGTTGTAGCACAGTTAATTAATGAAATTGGTAAAGGCGGTTGTGATTACATACCAGTATTCCAATTACCATTTATGGCTGATATAGATGAGGCTGTAACAGGTACTAGAAGAGAAGGTATATTCTCGGGGGTTAATGGAGCTATGTCTAAGATTTCATACGGAATAGAATCATTAATAATGACTGGAGGATTGGCAGCTTTCGGGTATGTTTCTGGAAAGGATGTTGTACAACCACAATCAGCTGTAATAGGAGTAGCAATTTTAGCAACTGCACTTCCAATGGTTATACTTCTTGTTACTTTTATTGTTTCTACTAGACTTAAATTAACTAAAGAAAATCATAAGCTTTTAGTTGATGAAGTTAATAGAGTAAAAGCTGGTGGAGATAAATCACAAGTTACACCAGAAGCTAGAAAAGCGATTGAAGACTTAACAGGATTTGCTTACGAAAATTGCTTCGGAAACAATAATGTAGGTTATCATTCAAAGACTGCTAATGCATAAAAGATAAACATTTAGTACAGGTAAAATGATTAATATTAATATAGTAGATAAATGTAATCTTATGTTTATCTACTATATTTTTTTGATATTATATAAATTAATAAACAATAGTTTTTGTTTAGAGTAGTTGGAAATTTATTAATGTAGTTATTTGGCATTTTAGGGCCTGAAATACGATATAAGATTTTTTAGGGGGAGTTATTTGTGGAATTAGAAAAATTTGAATGGAATCAAGATTTATACAATAAAATAGAGAAAAAAGTCAATGAAAATATGCCTAATATAGAAAATCTGAAAAAATATGATATTACAGATTTAGAATATGGTGGGTTTATTCGAATAGTTGAAGAAGAATATTTAACCCATCCTGATGGGCCTTATAAAGGGACAAAGTCAGAGCTTAAAAAAGATAGGGATTATCTTGGAAAAACTTTAATTAAAAATACTCAAAAAGTTAAATATTATGGAGAAGTAATACAAAAAGCTATTGATGAAGCTAGTGAAAATGTAAGCGGTGGTAAAGTTATAATACCAGGAAGTCATAACTCAAATAAGCCTAATGTTTATTATACAGGTGCTATAACGTTAAAGAGCAATGTAGTGCTGGAAATAGAAGAAAATGCTATTTTAAGATTTGTTAGAAATAAAACTAATGAATTTTATCCTTTAGTTTATACAAGATGGGAAGGCATTGAGATGATAAATTTCTCTCCGTTTATATATTCTTATGAGGCTGAAAATATCGCTATAATAGGTAAAGGGGTATTAGATGGAAATGCAGATGAATTTAACTGGATGCCATGGAAGTTTGGATACTTTGGAGAAGAAAATCAACAAATTCAAAGAGATAGATTATTTGAATTAGGTGAAATTAATGCGGATGTAAGGACTAAAAGAATATTTGGTGATGATATTTCTACAATAAGACCACCATTTATTCAACCATATAAATCTAGAAATATACTTATAAAAGATATAAAAATTATTAACTCTCCATTTTGGGAGATGAATCCAGTACTTTGTGAAAATATTAAGGTTGATAAAGTAAAAGTCGATACCAATTTATATAATAATGATGGGTTTGATCCAGAATCATGTAAAGACATGATTGTAGAAAATTGCTATTTCCTAACAGGAGATGACTGCATAGCTATAAAATCAGGAAGAAATAATGAAGGGAGAAATATTGGAGTGCCATGTGAGGATATAATTATTAGAAATAATGAATTTAAAGATGGTCATGGAGGAATTACCATTGGTAGTGAAATATCAGGTGGGGTAAATGATGTGTTTGCTCATGATAATTATTTTGATAGCGAAGAGCTAGATTACCCAATAAGATTCAAAACTAACGCGGAACGTGGAGGAAAATTGGAAAACATCTATGTTAAAAATAGCGTAGTAAACAAATCAAAAGTAGCTGTTATACATGCAGACTTTTTCTATGAAGAAGGAGAAGTTGGAAAGCATAAGCCTATTTTGAGAAATGTTACATTGTCTAATATAAAAACAGTAGAAGGTGGAAGTATAGATGCCCAAAATGCTTTATATATTAAAGGGTTTGAAAATGCACCTATAGAAAATATTGTAATAGAGGATGCTGTCTTAAATGGTGTTCAGGGAGAGGCTATATTACAAAATGTTAAGAATATAACTTTTAAAAATGTTTTTATAAATGGAAAACAGTTAGATAATAGAACTTTTAGCGTGAATAATAAATTTGAAGTAATTTATTGAAAATGAATTAGAAAATATATTATTAATTTTAAAACTCATGTATTGAATAATTTAGCATATTTAGTATACTTGAATATGTGAAAGCAATATAAAGGAAGTACATATCCGGAGGTGAAAATATTTGGTATTATACGATAAATTTGAAAAGGAAAGTGGAAAAGACTATGCATACAGGGTGTTAAGAGAAAATATAATGTCTTTAGAGCTTAATCCTGGAGAATTATTAAGCGAAATTGAACTATCAGAAAAATTAGGTATATCAAGAACTCCTATTAGAGAAGTTTTGATGAAACTAAAAAGTGAACATTTAATAGAAGTAAAACCTCAATCAGGAACATATGTCTCTTTAATAGATTTAGATTTAGTTCAGGAAGCTAGGTTTATGAGATTTACATTAGAAGAAAAAGTGTTGAAATTGGCATGTGAAAACTTTAGCGAAGAATTATTTGTTGAATTAGAGAAAAACTTATATGCTCAACAGATAATTGCTGATATGGATGGTGGAGAAAAAGAATTTCATAAGTTAGATAACCATTTTCATGAGTTATTTTTCTTAGGAGTGAATAAAGAAAATGTTTGGAAAAGCATATTGAATATAAGTACTCACTATAATAGAATGAGAATTTTATCTCAAGCAGAAGATTCAAAAAGAGATGTTGTAGAACAACATAGAGAATTTATAGAAGTTATCAAGAATAAAAATATAGACAGAGTTGAGTCTTTAATTAGTGAGCATATGAGATATACAAAGAACAGTTGGGAACATCTTCTGAAGGAAGATAATGAATCACATAATTTTTTCAAGATAAATAAATAGTTAAATTAAGAATTTAGAAAAGTGCTTATTTTTATAATAAAGCACTTTTTTATATGTAAAAATTTGAAAAGGGTTGCAAAATCATATGGAGAGTGTATAATAGAATTATAACTAGTATACAAGAAGAGGCGAGATGAAGAGAATTATCACTTATTAAAATAAGCTGAATTTGAAACCACTTAGAAAAAACCGTATATTACATAGAATCTGTCTTCATTTTTCATATGAGGTTTATGGAAACTTAACAATGAAAGCGCCTCGCTTAGTATACAAGAATATAATTTAGGGGGAAGACATATGTTAAATAAATTAAAGGAACAAGGAATAGTAGCTGTAATAAGAGCTAAAGATCATGAAGAAGCTATGGGAATCATAGAAGCGTGTCTTAATGGAGGCGTAAAAGCTTTAGAATTAACTTATACAATCCCTAATGTTGTAGAAGTAATAAGAGAAGTAAATAAAAAATATAGTGATGCATTAGTAGGTGTTGGTAGTGTGTTAAATGGAAAGATGGCTTTAGATGCGATAGAAGCAGGAGCTAAATATGTTGTAAGTCCAGGATACTCAGAAGAAGCTAACACAGTTTGTCATTCAAAAGGAGTAGTTTATTTACCAGGTTGTATGACAGTGACAGAAGTAATGCATGCAATGGATAAAGGAAATACAATGGTTAAGATTTTCCCTGGAGAATTATTTGGACCTAAATATATAAAAGCATTGAAAGCGCCAATTCCACACGTTGATATAATGCCAACAGGTGGTGTTAATATAGATAATATTGATGAATGGTTTAAAATGGGGGTTTCTTGTGTTGGTGTAGGTAGTGCGTTAACTAATGCTGGAAGCTTGAAGGATATAGAAAATTTAGCTAAGGAGTTTGTAAAGAAAATTGAAAAGATTAGATCTTAAACAAGAAGGTAAAATACTGGGATTTGGAGAGATAATGCTTAGATTGACTCCAGAGGAATCAGAAATGATAATACAGGCAAATAAGTTTAATGCTACATATGCTGGCGGGGAAGCTAATGTAATATGTAGTCTTAGTATGTTCGGACATGATACTAAAATGTTGACAAAACTTCCTAGTAATCCTCTAGGTGAAAAAGTTATAAGAGATTTGAAGTCTTTTGGGGTAGACACCAGAGAAATCCTTAGAGGTGATGGAAGACTTGGAATATATTTTTTAGAACAAGGTGCGGGGCTAAAAAATTCAGAAGTGGTGTATGACAGAAAATATTCAGCAATTTCTCTGGCGAAAAAAGAGGAGTTTAACATTGAGGAAATATTAAAAGATGTTAAAGTTCTTCATGTATCAGGAATTACACCAGCATTAAGTGATGAATTATTTAATTTCACATTACAATTGGTAAAGGCTGCAAAAGAAAGAAACATAGTTGTATCATATGATTCCAATTATAGAGCAAAACTTTGGAGTTTAAAAGATGCCAGAAGATTTATGGAAAATGTATTACCTTATGTCGATATAGCGTTTCTTGGAATACTTGATTTTAAGAATATCTTAAAATATGAGTTAGAGCAGGAGAAAAATTTTGAAAAAGATTTAGAAACTCTTTATAATCAGTTGTTTAAGAAATATCCTAATTTAAAATTTGCTGCATCAACTAAGAGATGGGTAAATTCTGTAAACAATAACTCTCTTCAAGGATTTTTATATAATGGAGAAACTTTGGAAAAGAGCAATAAATACACATTTGATATCATTGACAGAGTAGGTGGCGGGGATTCATTTACTGCTGGAGTATTACATGGTGTTTTAACAGGAATGGAAGAGAAAAGAATAATAAACTTTGCTACTTGTGCAAGTGTTTTAAAACATAGTATAAAAGGTGACATCAATATGGTCGGGATAGATCATGTTACCACACTTATGGATTCAGGAGTAGAGAATATTAAAAGATAATGTAAAACATATTTAGGAGATGGAGAGGTATGGATAAGATATACAAGTGTTTTCCACAAGGAAAATTTAAAGTATTAACTATGAGTTATGACGATGGAAAGATCCCAGATAAAAGATTAATTAAAATCTTCAATGAAAATGGAATTAAGGGGACATTTCATCTTAACTCAGGTTATATGGAAAAGAATGATCCGGCAATAACCTATTCTTATGGAAAGAGAATTCCTAAGGAAGAAATAAAGGATTTGTATGAAGGTCATGAGGTATCTTGTCATACTCTAACCCATCCTACTATAGCAAGATGTCCTATGACACAAGTTATTGAACAAGTCTTGGAAGATAGAAAGGCTTTAGAAGCAATTGTAGGGTACCCGGTTAGAGGATTATCTTATCCAAATGGATCTTACAATAATGAAATTGAAAACATGCTACACCATGTTGGAATTGAATATTCAAGAATAGTTGGCAATAGTGATAATTTTGAATTGCCAAGAAATTATTATGAATGGAAAGCTACATGTCATCACAATCACAATTTGTTAAAGTTAGCAGATGAATTTATTGCTTTAGACAAAAAACAATATATGTATATGTTTTATGTTTGGGGACATAGTTATGAATTTGAAAGAGATAATAATTGGGAGCTTATTGAGAAATTTGCTAAGAAGATTGGTAAAAGAGAGGATATCTGGTATGCAACTAATATAGAAATCGTTGATTACTTAAAGGTATGTGATAGTTTATTATTTGCAGCAGATGGAAGTTTTGTATACAATCCTTCAGCAGCATCAGCATGGATTAGTGTAGGTGATGTTGTTTTTGAGATTCCAGGCGGAACTCAAGTTGCTCTTAAATAGGAATGTGATGATAGTAGTACGTTAGAATTCAAAAATATTTTATGAGGTGAATTACTTATGCAAAAAAAATTAAGTGTTGAATGTTTAAATTCAAAACAAAAAGCTATATATGATAAAGTTATAAAAAGTCCGATTAAGATCATGCAAATAGGAGAAGGAAACTTTTTAACTTCTTTCTTTGATTGGATGGTATATAAGTCAATAGTAGCAGGAAAATATGAAGGATCAATTGCATTGACTTGTCCTTTAAATTTTGATCAAAAAATAAACACATTAAAAGAGCAAGATATGCTTTATACAGTAACACAAAGAGGATTTAGAGATAATGTTGAAGTAGATGAAAGTGATATAATTTCTGTATTTTCAAAAGTATTTAACTACAATGTTGACTGGAATTCATTTATGGAAATTGCTGAACTGGAAAGCTTAGAAGTAATTATATCTAACACTACAGAAGCAGGACTAGCTTATAAGGAAGTAGAACTTAACAAAGTATCAGTTGATGGGTTATATCCAGGAAAATTAACAGCATTTTTAATGCATAGATTTGAAAACTTAAAAGACAAATCTAAGAAATTACTTATCTTCCCATGTGAATTAGTAGATGATAACGGTAAAGTTCTTGAAGAAATGGTTAAGAAACATGCAGAAAGTTTTGGAGCTAGTGCTGAATTTAAGGCTTGGCTTAATGCTTCATGTGTATTCCTAAGCAACTTAGTTGATAGAATAGTTCCAGGATTCCCAAGAGAAAACACTGAAGAATACTTTGAAAAATTAGGATATATTGATAATGCAGCTTCAGTATGTGAACCATTCTTTTTATGGGGAATTGAAGGAAGCGAAGAGTATGACAAGATATTACCACTAAAATCAGCTGGATTAAATGTTAAATGGGCAGATTCACTATACGATATTCATTTATTAAAAGTTAGTATATTAAATGGATCCCATACTTTAATAACTCCACTTGGAATCTTAAAGGGATTTGAAAGAGTAGATGAGCTAATTGAAGATTTAGAAGAAAAGGCATTTTTAAATGAAGCTTTAGAAAATGAAATAATACCATCATTAAAGAATGATGATGCAGAAGAATATGCGAAGACAATTCTTCAAAGATTTAGAAATCCACATTTAAAACATAAACTTGAATCTATATCTATGAATTCTGTATCAAAATTTGTTAACAGAGACTTACCAACTGTTAAAGCTTATATCGAAGATAATAACGCTTTACCAAAGAATATGGTAATTGGTCTTGCAGGGCTTCTTAGATTCTATCAAATAGAAAAGAAAGAAGATAAGTATGTAGGACATAGCTTTAAAGGTCAAGAATATCCTGTTTTTGACGTACCAAATGTTTTAGAATTCATGAGTAGTGTAAATAAAGAATATTCAGTTAAAAATGAAGATTATGTAAAAGTTGTACTTAGTAATACAGAACTTTGGGGTGAAGATTTAACTTTAATCAAAGGTTTAACTGTAGCGGTAAGTGAAGCATTAGAAAGTTTGGAGAAGAAGTATGCATAAAGTAATTAAGATAAATCATGATGATGATGTTGCTGTGCTGTTAGAAGACGGTAAAGCTGGAGAAGGCATCAATATTGGAGAAATAAAATTAGTAAATGATATACCAAAAGGACATAAGGTTGCTATAAAGAATATTAAAAAAGGACAAGACATTCTTAAATATGGTTATAGCATAGGAAAGGCAAAAGAAGATATCAAAGTTGGAGATTGGGTGCATTCTCACAATCTTGGTACAGGACTTGGAGAAATATTAGAATATAACTTCAAGGGAGATATAAAAGAAGTTCACAAAGAAAAAAGTGATCTTACTTTTAAAGGATATGTTCGTGATAATGGAGAAGTTGGAATAAGAAATGAAATATGGATCATTAATACAGTTGGTTGTATTAATAAAACTTGTGCAATTTTAGCAAGAGAAGGGAATAAGCTTATAAATGATAAGGTAGATGGTGTATATCATTTTGAACATCCATTTGGATGTTCTCAACTTGGTAGTGATTTAGAGAATACTAGAAAGATTTTAGCTGATATGGTAAATCACCCAAATGCAGCAGGAGTACTTGTAGTTTCTCTTGGATGCGAAAATAATACATTAGAAAGCTTTAAAGAAATACTTGAGCCTATAAATCATGATAGAATCAAGTTCTTAAGAGTTCAAGATGTTGAAGATGAAGTTGAAGAAGGCAAGAAGCTTATAGGAGAATTGGTTGAATATGCTTCAAAATTCGAACGTGAAGATGTAAATATATCTAAACTGAAAATTGGGTTGAAATGCGGTGGATCTGATGCATTCTCAGGTGTTACAGCTAATCCATTACTAGGAAGAATATCAAATACTTTGACCACTTTAGGTGGAACAGCTATACAAACAGAAGTGCCAGAAATGTTTGGGGCTGAAACAATCCTATTTGATAGAGCTATAAATAAAGATATTTTTGATAAAAGTGTGGATCTTATAAATAACTTTAAAGAATATTTCATGAGGTATAATCAAGTTATTTATGAAAATCCTTCACCTGGGAATAAAAAAGGTGGAATAACAACATTAGAAGAAAAATCATTAGGTTGTGTACAAAAGAGTGGTAAGGCTGTAGTAACTGATGTATTAGAATATGGAGATAGAGCAACAAAGACAGGTTTAAACCTAATTTCTGGTCCGGGAAATGATCAATGTGCAGTTACAGTTCTCGCAGCAGCTGGTGCACATATAGTATTGTTTACTACTGGAAGAGGAACACCATTTGGTGGAAATGTTCCGACATTAAAGATTTCAACCAATACGGATCTTTACAATAGAAAGAAAAATTGGATAGATTTTAATGCGGGAGAACTTATTGGATCAAGCAATCCAGAAAAAATTGATGAAGAGTTTTTAGATTTAATTATAAAAACTGCATCAGGCGAGTATAAGGCTAAAAATGAAGTTAATGATTATAGAGAAATATCTATATTAAAGGATGGAGTTACATTATAGGAGGGATTTAACATGAAAGAGTTCATGGGAGAAGATTTTTTATTATCAAATGAAACTGCAAATACATTATATAATAAGTATGCTAAGGACATGCCAATTTTTGATTATCACTGTCATTTAATACCAGAACAAATTGCTAAGGATATTAAGTATAACAATATTACTGAAATATGGTTATATGGAGATCATTATAAATGGAGAGCAATGAGAAGTTATGGTGTAGATGAAAAATATATAACAGGAGATTCAACTGACTTCGAAAAGTTTAAAGCATTTGCTTCTGTAATGCCTTATTTAATAGGTAACCCAATTTATCATTGGTCTCACTTAGAGCTTAGAAGATACTTTGGTGTAACTGAAGTCCTAAGCGAAAAGAATGCTGAAGAGATATGGAATAAATGTAATGAAGTAATAAAGAGTGCTGGATTTACTGCAAAATCAATTATTATGAAGTCAAATGT
Source organism: Clostridium sp. HBUAS56017 (assembly GCF_007115085.1). Classification (NCBI taxonomy): domain Bacteria; kingdom Bacillati; phylum Bacillota; class Clostridia; order Eubacteriales; family Clostridiaceae; genus Clostridium; species Clostridium sp. HBUAS56017. The sequence goes on from NZ_SULK01000011.1 coordinate 93,912, forward strand.
TAAATACATTGGAACTACTGATGATCCAGCTGATAGTTTAGAATTTCATCAAGAAATAGCTAAGGATAGGGATTTTACATGTGAGGTAAGACCAGCATGGCGACCAGATAAAGTTGTAAAGATAGGTAGTGAAGGCTTTGCTGAATATATAAAAGTATTAGGTAGTACTGAAAATACAACAATTACATCGTATAGTGAACTTTTAGAAGTACTTAAAGAGAGATTACAATTCTTCGTAGACAATGGTTGTACAATTACAGATCATGCTATGGATAGAGTTTACTTTAGAGAAACAACTGAAGAAGAGGTTGATGCAATCTTAAAGAAAGCTTTAGGTGGACAAACTTTAACTCAAGATGAAATAGAAAAATATAACACATTAACTATGATTAAATTAACTGAAATGTATCATAGTCATGGAATGGTTTTACAATTACACATCGGAGCTATGAGAAACAATAATAGCAGAATGTTTAAGAAATTAGGACCAGATGTAGGTTTTGATAGTATTGATGATGGGGAAGTAGCGAAGCCTTTATCAAGATTTTTAGATGCATTAGAATCTGAAGATAAGTTACCTAAAACAATATTATATTGTTTAAATCCTAAGGATAATGAAGTTCTTGCAACTATGCTTGGAAACTTCCAAGGTGGAGGAATAGCTGGTAAGATTCAATTTGGATCTGGATGGTGGTTCCTTGACCAAAAAGATGGAATGGTAAAACAAATGACAGCTTTATCCCAATTAGGGCTTATAAGTAAATTTGTTGGAATGCTTACAGATTCACGTAGTTTCTTATCATATACAAGACATGAGTATTTTAGAAGAATACTTTGTAACTACCTAGGCGGATTAGTTGAAAATGGAGAATATCCAGCTGATATGGAGATTCTAGGAAAAGTAGTGCAAGATATTTGTTATAACAATGCAGCAGTATATTTTAAAAGATAAAAATACAATTTTGGTGACTGTCTAAGGTAGATTAAACCTTAGGCGGTCTTTTTGTTTTAAAGATTAATCTAACAAATTTAGAGAAAGTGCAGAAAAAAAGCAAAGATTACAGCATAATATTGAATTAAAAACTATAGAAATTCGCAATTGTGTTGATTTTATTTTGTTTTTAAACATGAATGAAAGGAAAAACAAGAAAAAATAACAAAAATATGTTGACTATTATAATGTAAAGGTTTATAATCAAGTTGTAAGTAAAGGTATACATTAATTAAACATTATATAATTATGAGAGGAGTTATAATATAACAAAACTTTGCTATTATTTGTTGGAAAACTTACACACGTTTGCATATATTCAAATAATATGCATTATAGAATGTTTTAAATTTTATTAGTTTAAATATATTAAAGGGGAGATATGGTTATGAAGAGTAAGAAAATTTCATTGATTTTAGTTGGATTGATGTCTTTAACAATGTTGGCTGGTTGTGGTTCGAAGGATGCAAAAGATTCTTCAGGGGATAAACATATATCAATTATGGCGCCTTTAGTAGGAACAGATGCACCTGCGGGAGATAATGAGATTCAAAAACAATTAGAAGAAAAAACAGGATATAAAGTTGATATTACATGGGTTCCTGATAGTTCCTATAATGATAAGTTATCAATTACATTAGCATCAGATGAAGTCCCTGATATATTGGTTGTGAAAGATAAAGATGCAACAACAATTAGCAATGTTAATAAAGGTGCTTTTTGGAAGTTAGATGATTTCATTGGAGATTATGATAACTTATCAAAAGCAGATGAATCAATAAAAGAAAATGCCTCATTTAACGGAAGTACATATGGTATTTATAGAACTAGAGATGTTATTCGTTCTTGTGTAGCTATAAGGAAAGATTGGTTAAATAATTTAGGGTTAAAAGAACCAAAAACCCTAGAAGAATTTACAGATATGCTTAAAAAGTTTACTAACAATGATCCTGATAAAAACGGGAAAAAGGATACATATGGAATGGTTATTCCAAAATGGCCTGGAAGCTTAAATACAAACAGTCCTTTTGATCAAATGTCAATTTGGTTTGGAGCACCAAATGCAACAAAAGTTGATGATGGAAAAGTTACTCCAGACTTTATGACAGATGAATATATGAATGCATTAGATTATTTCAAAAAATTATATGATGAAGGTTTAATGAATAAAGATTTTGCAGTAATGGATTCAAAGAATTGGGATGATCCATTTGTAAATGGACAAGCTGGAGTTATAGTTGATGTTCAATCAAGAGCATTGGATAAGCTACAAAAGAAAATGTTGGAGAAGTATGGAGATGATGGTAAAAATGGGGACTCTTATGTAACAATGGTTGGCAATATTACAACTAGTGCAGCAGATAAAATTTTACCAACTACAGGATATTCAGGAATGTTAGTACTACCAAAACAAAGTGTTAAGAGCGAAAAAGATGTTAAGAAAGTATTAGACTTCATAAATAAGACTAATACAGAAGAAGTTAATACTATACTAAATAATGGTGTAGAAGGTGTTCATTATAAAATGGAAAATGGGAAGTATGTTCCAACTACTGATAAAACATTAAAAGCACAATTAGACGCATATTCTCAGTTATCAACTAATACACCAAATTACAAAATAATGAAACCTTTAAAAGGTAATAATCTTGAAGCACAAAGAAACGACATTATGGAAAAAGGTAAGGATAAAGCAGTGTTTAATCCAACAGCATCATTAATTTCTGATGTGTATTCTAAGAAGGGTGCTCAATTACAAAATATTATGGCTGATGCTAGAATCAAATATATTGCTGGACAAATAGATAAAAAAGGTTATCAAGATGCAATTAATTTATGGTTAAGCACAGGAGGACAAGAGTATATGGATGAATTAGGAAAGTTATACAAAGAGAATATTAAATAGATCAGTTGGAGGATGTCTTGAAATTTTGACATCCTCTAAAGCAAAATATATAAATAAGAAAGGAATGAGAGCGTATGGAAAATAGTGTAATAAGTGCAGAACCAAATAAAGCAAAAATTACACCTAAAAAGAAAATATCGCTTTTAGATCATATAAAGCATAATAAGTGGCTTTACATTATGTTAATACCAGGAATAATATATTTTATTGTATTTAGATTTGCACCAATGTGGGGACTATCTATAGCTTTCAAAGATTATTCACCTTACTTAGGATTTTCAGGTAGCAAGTGGGTTGGATTTGAATATTTTAAAGATTTCTTTTCTAGTCCTGACTTTGGAAGATTAATGTCAAATACATTAATTCTTGGAGCTTTAAATGTTACTGTGGGATTTGCCTTTCCTATTATATTAGCTTTATTGCTAAATGAATTAAGAGTAGAAATATATAAAAAATGTATACAAACAGCAATATATGTGCCTCACTTTGTTTCTTGGACTATAGTTGCAAGTATATCAGTAATATTATTAACAGCAGATACTGGAGCCCTTTCTAACTTGTTAGAAACGATAACTGGGCATCAAATTAATGCACTTACTGAACCAGGATTGTTTAAACCCATGATAGTATTTCAAGGAATATGGAAAGAAAGTGGATATGGAACAATAATATATCTTGCAGCATTAGCATCTGTAGATCCAGAACAGTATGAAGCAGCTGTAATGGATGGTGCAGGAAGATTTAAAAGAGTTATACATATTACTTTACCAGCTATAAAAAATACAATTGTTGTTATGTTGATTCTTAAGTGCGGACAATTCTTATCTACAGGATTTGATCAAATCTTCTTGATGACAAATTCATTAAATCGTGTAGCAGCAGATGTATTTGATACTTATGTATATCAATTAGGTATAACACAAGGTGCATATAGTTATGCAACAGCAGTTGGATTATTTAAATCTTTAGTTGGAGTTATTTTAGTACTTGGGTCAAACTTTATTGCAAAAAAAGTTGATCCAGATAGTGGAATATTCTAGTGAGGAGGAGATGTTATGATTATGAGTAAAAAGAGAAAAAAAGATATATTTAACACTCCTGCTGGAAGAGTATTTGATGTCTTTAATATAATTATTTTAGGTGTTTTCGGGTTTATAACAATAGTTCCTTTCTTATTTGTTATAGCAGGATCATTCTCTTCAGAGGTAGAGTTGTCAACAAGACATTTTTTCATAATACCACATGGTTTTACATTAGAAGCTTATAAATACATTTTTGATGCAGGAAATATTTTTAGAAGTTTATTAACAACAATAGGTGTAACTGTTGTCGGTACAATTGTACAATTATTTTGTACATTTTCAATGGCTTACCCTCTTTCAAGAAAAGGGTTAAGAGGTAGATCTTTTTTAATGAAATGTGTAGTTATAACAATGGTATTTAGTGGTGGAATGATTCCTACATTCTTAGTAGTTAAATCATTAGGATTATTAGATTCATATTGGGCATTAATTTTACCAGTTGCAATTAATCCATTTAACTTAATAATAATTAAGAATACATTCCAAGAGTTTCCAGAAGAATTAATAGAAGCTGCTAAGATAGATGGTTGTTCAGAAATAAGAACATTTATTAAGATAGTATTACCATTATCAATGCCTACAATAGCAACATTCACATTATTCTATGCTGTTGGAACATGGAATGATTTCTTTAACGCATTCCTATATATAAATGATAGTAGCAAATGGACATTACAAATTATTTTACGCCAGATAACATTAATGTCAGATATTGCTGCTAATGGAGATGCAGTAGCAACGCTAGAAATTCCTAAAGAAGCAGTTAAATTAGGTACAATAGCAGTAGCGACAATTCCTATTTTGTGCATATATCCATTCTTACAAAAACATTTTGCAAAGGGAATGATGTTAGGATCTGTAAAAGGATAAGATTTCAATAATAGAGAAGCTGTCTTATATTTCTAAGTATTATACTAAGATAATTTTAAGACAGCCTTTTATAGTATATTAGCTTTTGTTAAATAAATTTATAGAAGGGGGCTGCCTCTTATGAAAAAGATGCTTAAACCAATAACAGCAATGATTACATTATGTACTTTACTAGGAACTTTTGTAGGTTGCTCGGCAAAGGATAAAGAGGAAAGTTTAGATAGTATTTCAATTGTTGCACCCTTAAATAGCATTGATGAACCAGAGAAAAACAGTGAGATATTAAGTAAATTAGAAGAGCTAACTGAAATGAAAGTTGATATAAAATGGATACCAAAAGGAAATTATAAAGCTAAAAGTACAGCTATGATAGCTTCAGGAGAATGTCCTGATATTCTTGTGGTAGAAGATATAACTGAAGATATCGTAAAAGGTGTAGATCAAGGAGGCTTTTGGCAAGTGGATGATTATATCACAGATTATGAAAATTTATCAAATGGAGATAAGGCAATTCAAAATAATGCATCTTTTAAAGGAAAAACTTATGGCATTTATAGATATAAAGATATGGTAGATAATTCAATGATTTTTAGGAAAGATTGGTTAGATAAGTTAGGTCTTAAAGAACCACAAAATATTGATGAATTTACAGAAATACTTAGAAGATTTAGAGATAGTGATCCTGATGAAAATGGCATAAAAGATACATATGGATTGGGAATTGCTGGAGCAGATGAAGGTAAATTTAATGATATTTTTAATCAAATTGCTGCGTGGTTTGGGGCACCAAATGGTTGGAAAGTTAAAGATGATAAATTAGTCCCTGCATTTACTACAGAAGAGTATAAAAAGGCCTTAGATTATATGAGAAAAATATATGATGAAGGATATATAGATCTAAAGTGCTATTTAAAGAATAATTCAGATGTTGAAGATAACTTTTTTAATAATAAGTATGGAGTTATATTTGAAAAATTATCAAAAGCAGTGGATTTAGAAAAATCAATTAAAGAAAAAAATCCAAATTCAGAAACTGATAAACTTATAACAACAATAAGTAGTATTAAGGTAAATGAAAATAGTAAGGTATTTGGAGGTAAAGGTTATTCTGGTATGCTTATGTTTCCTAAAAAGGGAATAAAGAGTGAGGAAAAATTAAGAAAGGTCTTAGGATTTGTTGATAAACTAAATAGTAAAGAGTGTTATACTTTGCTTAACTACGGTATGCTGGGCGAAAATTACACAATTGAAAATGGAGAATATAAATCATTGCAGAATAGTACAACTTATGATTTGCTTTCTTTTTCAGAATTAAGTATCAATTGGAATAAAGAAAGTTTATCAACAAACGAAAAGAGTAATTTCAGAAAAAACTTGAGTAAAGTGCAAGATTTAAAAGAAGATAGTATTATCGAAAATCCAGTTTTAAATTTAAAAACAGAAGGATATATAAATAATGAACAAAGTGTTTTATTGGATTTAGAGTCAATAAATGCAAAATATATTTTTGGAGAGCTAGATAAAAGCCAGTACGAATCAGCACTAAGAGAATGGCTTGAAAATGAAGGAGATAGTTATATTGAAAAAGTAAATAAGTTATATGAGGAATATTTAGATAAATAGTCATAGCTTTTAGGAGGAAGAGATGAGTAGAAGAATAGAAAAAGAGCCAAAGCCAGTACTGATAGGAGAAATAAATACTGAGAAGGCAGGAAAAAATGCAAAAGCACTTATAGGTGATGTTGATGGTGATGGAAGAATGGAATTAGTGATGGTTCAAGCTAATGGTGGTATTGATGATAGATACGAACCTCACCAAGTTCAGGCTATTACAACATTTGATCTTGAAGGGAATCTACTTTGGCAGGTAGGAATTCCAAGTGACATACCTGGAGAGTTTGGTTCAGATTTTCCAGCTCAAATAGCAGATATAGATGGTGATGGAATTAATGAAGTATTATGTGTTATGAATAAGAAGTTTAAAATTTTAGATGGTAAAACAGGAAAAGTAAAAAAGAAATATGATTTGCCTAATGAAGAAGCACATGATTGTATAATAGTTGCTAATCTTTCTGGCAATGAATTTCCTCAGGATATAATACTTAAAAATAGATATACAAAGATGTGGGCAATGGACAAAAACTTTAATTTATTATGGGAGCATGAAGGAAATATAGGACATTATCCATGGATTTGCGATATTAATGGTGATGATAAGGATGAAGTTTTAGCTGGATATGACATGCTAGATAGTAAAGGAAATGTTTTGTGGTCTTGCAAAGATTTAAAGGATCATGCAGATTGTATAACTATTGGAGATGTTCTTCGTAATCCAGCTAGAGGTGGACAAATCGTTATAGGTGGTAGTGGTAATTCAACTGTTATGTATTCTTGGGATGGAAAAGAAATGTGGAGATATGAAAATTCTGTAGAGGCACAACATATTGCAGTAGGTCAATTTAGGGAAGATTTAGAAGGGTTACAAATAGCAGGACTTGATCGCATAGTAAGAGGAGACTTAGATGGAACTGTAAATCCTGAGACAGGAAGAGACGGGATATTCATTCTTGATTGTAATGGAAAAGAATTAATAAAGGAAAACCGTGAGACAAAGGGATGGCTTACAATTATAGAAACATTTCACAATTGGAGTGGAAATAAGAAAGATTATATTTTAGCTTACAGAAGAGGGGGAGGAGTCCTACCAACTCTTTATAATGGTTTTTTGGAACCAGTTGCAACATTCCCAGTAGATGGATATGTAATCCATGCTGATTTGTTAAATAATAATATAGAATGTGTAATTATATATAGTGATGGAAAAGCGAGTATTTTTGCTGCGAAATTTATGGATATTAGTAGATATGAAAATATCCCAATAGAACAAAGTAAAAGGCTTTCACATTCCACATTGTATCCAGGAGCAGATGTGAAAATTGTAGCAGATAAATATTATAAAGGTACTCTTCCAATAGAAAGTAAAATAAAAGAGCTTAGATATAAATTCCCTCTTGAAAATGATATATATGATGTTTCTATAACTTTTGGAGGATCTGAAACAACTTCATATACTGAGAGCGTTAAAGTAGGAAATCGTAGGTTATATTTGAAGTCAATAATTACTGCAAAAGGAGAATTAGTAAAAAAGACTTTTTCGGTTAATGTGTTTGATAATGAATTAAGAATTGCTATAGATGGGGAAAATCCCGTTGTTAATGATATTGAAATATATAAGGCAGATGCTAAAACAATATTTTTAGCAGGTGACTCTATTGTGTGTGATCATTTTGAAGAGCCATATACAGGATGGGGACAAGTATTGCCTTCATTTTTTGATGAAGGAGTTGCAGTGAGTAACCATGCATTTGGAGGGAGAACTGCAGTAAGCTTTATTAAAGAAAGTAGATTAGATGACATTTTACAATTAATAAAGCCTAATGACTATTTATTTATACAATTCGGGCACAATGATCAAAAACCAGGAATGTTTTATTCAGATGCTAATGGAAAATATAAAAGGGTATTAAGAGAATATATTAATGTTGCCCGAAAGAAAGGGGCTATACCTGTGCTTATTACATCTATGCCTAGAAGAGAGTTTGGTGAAGATGAGAAGATAGTAAATACTCATGGTTATTATCCGGAAGCTGTTAGAGAACTAGCTAAAGAAGAAGGAGTTGTCTTAATAGATTTAAATTATAAAGGTGAAAGATTGGTAAATAGCATGGGAGTTGAGGAAAGTAAGAAATTATTTTTGCATTATGCTCCAGGTGAATTTCCAGGATATCCGGATGGAATAAAAGATAACAGTCACTTCTGTGAAGATGGAGCGATTAAAATAGCTGAACTTATTGTAGAAGGAATAAAAGAAAATAAATTAGAGTTAGTAAAGTATTTTAGAAAAAAATGAGGTATGAAAAAATGAGAAGTGTTAATTTAGTAGTCAATAATATGGAAGCTACTTTAGATAATGGGCTTATAAGAGTTAAATTCAATAATCAAGGTTCTGTTGACTCTTTAATAAAGAACGGAAAAGAACTTTTAAAAGGATTAACCGGTGATGATAGAGATGTCAATAGAAAAAGAACATTCTATTTGGATTATCACGCAAATGGCAAATTTAGAAATTTCCAACCTCGTCAGATTAAGGTATTACAGCAAGGAGAAGATTTGGTTCATATAGCATATATAGATACTACAAGTTTGCTATATGCAGAATATCACATAATAATGAAAAAAGGTATAAGTGGAATATACTCATATGTTATTACAGCTAATAATAGTGATGAAAAATTAGAAATAGCAGAGCTTAGAACAGTATATAGGATGGGAACTTCAAATTTTAATATTGCATATAATTCTGAGAGAATAGGTAAACAACCAAGCCATAGTGAACTTGAAACAAAGGAAAAGCTTCAAGATGAGACATATAGATATGAAGATGGAGAAGTTTATTCAAAATATGATTATGCTGGATATTTTAAAGACAACCATCTATGGGGAGAATATGGAGATGAATTTGGAGCTTGGTTTATTCCAGCTAGTACTGAATATTATCCTAGTGGTCCTATGAAGCAGGAATTGTTAGTTCATTATGATGGAATAATTTTAAATTATATGACAGGAGCTCATTTTGGAACTGGAGCATTTGATGTTCCTAGAGATTGGAAAAAATTCTATGGACCATGGTTATTTTATATAAATGATGGAACCCATGAAGAGATGATTCAGGATGCAAAGAACATAGCAAAAGAACAAGGAGAAGAATGGCCTTATACTTGGGTTAATGAAGAACTATATCCTTTAGAAAGAGGTACTGTTAAGGGAAAATTAATTTCAAAAGATGGAAGAGATGTAGGCAATGCTATGGTTGTGCTTGCAAAAGATGGGGGAGAATTCTTAAGACAAAAAGGTGATTATATTTTTTATAATAAAGCAGATTCAGATGGTAACTTTGAAATTGAAAAAGTAAGACCAGGTGAATATACCCTTTATGCCTATGCTACCCATGGAACTATAACAAGACAATTAGAAAAGAAGGATATAGAAGTATTGGCGGGAGAGTTGAATTTAGGAAATTTAGTTTGGGAAGCTCCTAGATTTACAAATTTACTTTGGCAAATAGGAAAATCAGATAGAAAAGCATCTGAATTTAAATATGGTAGTGAATTTAGAAATTATAAATGGATGACATTATTACCTAAAAATTTAAATTATAAAATTGGTGAAAGTAATGAAAAAGAAGATTGGTATTATGCTGAGCCAAAAGATGCAACATGGAATATAAATTTTCAGTTAGATAAGAAGCTACAAAAAAATGCTCATTTAACAATAGCATTAGCAGGAGCTACAACTTACGAAATAGGAGTTAAATTATCACCTAAGCTGATAGTTAAGGTTAATGGTGAAATAATTAAAAAACTTTATTATGAAAATGATACAACATTTTATAGAAGTGCAGTTAAAAGTGGAAGATATCATTTAGAAGAGATAGAAGTTAATAAGGGTTTGTTAAATATTGGATATAACAATATAAGTCTAGAAAGTGTAGATGGAGCTTTTATGTATGACATTATACTTTTAGAAACAGAAGAAAAAGGAACAGAATTCACAAATAAAATGCTAGTAGACTGTTATAAAGCCTCTCGGTATATAGATGATGAAGTATCTTTAAAATTAAAAGGAGCTATAGAAAAAATTTATAATGAAAATTTTGAAGATAAAAATGAGATTTTAGCAGATATTTCTTCTATGAAATTTGATTTTGATATTAAGAATAACATTATAAATAATTTAAATAAATAGCAGCTAGGAGTGATAAAAAATGAGTACAATTTATAACTGCTTTCCAGGAGGAAAGCATAAAGTTTTGACAATGAGCTATGATGATGGAAGAAATGGAGATAGAAAGCTAATAGAAATTTTCAATAAATATAACATAAAAGGAACTTTTCATTTGAATTCTGGTCTTATTGAAAAATATGAGCCATTAATAAGTGATGCTTTTGGGAAAAGGATACCTAGAAAAGAGATAAAAGAGCTTTATAAAGGTCATGAAGTTTCCTGTCATACATTGACACATCCAACTATAGAAAGATGTCCAATGACAAATGTTATAAATGAGGTTCTAGAAGATAGGAAAGAACTAGAGTCATTAGTTGGATATACTGTTAGAGGATTATCATATCCTAATGGATCGTATACTGATGAAATAAAGAATATGTTACACCATGTTGGAATAGAATATTCAAGAATTGTAGGAAATAGTGAAAATTTTGCTATGCCAAAAGACTTCTATGAATGGAAGGCAACATGTCATCATAATCATGATTTGCTAAAATATGCAGACGAATTTATATCATTAAATAAAACTCAATATTTATATATGTTCTATGTTTGGGGACATAGTTATGAATTTGATAGAGATAATAATTGGAATCTTATGGAGGAGTTTTGTAAGAAGGTAGGAAATAGGGAAGATACATGGTATGCGACTAATATTGAAATAGTTGATTATTTAAATGTATGTAGAAACTTAAAGTATTCAGCTGATGGAAGTTTTGTATACAATCCTTCTATTCAAACAGCTTGGATTAGTGTAGACAAGGTTATTTACCAGATTAAAGGTGGAGAACAAGTTAATTTTAAATAATATAAAAGGGAGATTTTTATGAAGAAGTTATATCACGGAGCTGCTTTTTATCCAGAACTATGGGATGAGAAAACAATAAAAGAAGATATAAGGCTTATGAAGAAAACAGGAATAAATATAGTGAGAGTAGGAGAATTCATATGGAGCAAGCTTGAACGAAATGAAGGTGAAGTAGATATCTCATATTTAAAGTACATATTAGATTTATTATATAGAAATGATATTGAAGTTATAATGTGTACACCGACTCCGACTCCTCCTATTTGGTTTACACATAATCATGAGGAAAGATTACATGTTGATTCTAAAGGAAGAAAAATGGTGCATGGTTCAAGGCAACATGTATGTACAAATAATGAAAAGTTTAGAAAAGCAAGTAGAAATATAGTTGAAAATATAGCTAAAGAAGTGGGGAAACATCCAGCTATAGCTTTGTGGCAATTAGATAATGAATTTAAATGTCATATAAGCGAGTGCTTTTGTGAGACTTGTAAAGAAGAATGGCATAAGTGGTTGGAAAAGAGATATGTAACTATAGATAACTTGAATAAAAAATGGGGAACATTAATTTGGAGTGAATTATATCAAAGTTTTAATCAAGTTCCCCAGCCTTTTGAATCTACTCCATTTATTCATAATTCTTCACTTTCAACTATGTATCGTATATTTCATAGGGAAAAGATAGCAGAATTTGCATCTGAACAAGCAGATATAATTAGAAAGTATTCAAAAACAACAATTACTACAAATGCAGGATTAGGGTTCACCACGGACAATGAATTGCTATTTGAAAATCTTGATGTGGCAGGGTATGATACGTATGCATCTCATGAAACGCCACATGTATTTACTTTAAATTGCGATATATGGAGAAATATTAAGAAAGGTAAAAATTATTGGCTTCTAGAAACAAGTACATCTCATACAGGAGCACTAGATAGACATGCAGAAGTACATCCAAATGGCTATTTAGCTAGTGAAGCTGTAGCAACTTATGCTTTAGGCGGAGAAGGTTTTATATATTGGTTATGGAGACAACAACCATATGGATGTGAACAAAGTCATTCGGCAGTAATTAGTGCTTGGGGAAAGCCATCAGTTGGTTATAAAAATGTTTTAGAGGTTGAAAGAGCAAGAAAAAGAGTAGAAGAATTTATGATAAATACTGAATATACTCAAGCTGAACTTGCAGTAGCATATTCTGATATGGCTAAGACTTTCTTATTAACAGAAAGCCATAAAAAGGATCAGTATAGAGGACTAATTACAGATTTCTATAATAATGTTTTGAAGACTGGAATTCATAGAGATATGATACCAGAAGGATTTTCGTTAGATGGATATAAGTTATTAATTACTCCATTTATGTATTATTTATCACCTGAATATTTTGAGAGGGCAAAAAAGTTTGTAGAAGAAGGTGGAGTTTGGATTGTAGGACCATTAACAGGTGGTAGAACAAAAGAACATACAGTGAATATAGATGCAGCTTTGGGTAAAAATTTAGAGGAGTTGGCTGGCGTAGAAACATTATATACTTATCCCATGGAGAATTCAGGTGCGACTGGGGAAGCCTTTGGAGAGAAAGCACCGTTAAAATTATGGTCTGCTGTGTTTAAGCTTAATGGAGCTAAAGCTATTGGGATTCTAAAGGGTGGCATAACAGATGGTGAGGCGTTTATAACAGAAAATAAAGTTGGTAAAGGAAAAGTTATAATGCTCGGTTCACTTCCTTATGGTGAAGATGGAGATAGAATGTTGCAAAAAATGATTGATTATTATGCTAAAGAAGTAAATATATATGTAAGGGCAGAAGTTTCGGAGGGGACGATTAGTATTCCAAGACATGATGATGAAAATATTTATGAAGTAGTGGTTAATATGGATGGAAAAGGTGGAAATGTATTAATTCCAATAGAAGTTTTTGATGTTTTAGAAAAGGTTAATATACCCAAAGGAGAATTGAGGCTAGGAAGATATGAATATAAAATATTGAAACTAAATAAAAACAACAGAAAATCAAAATAAAAACAACTAAAAACTAAAATAAAATGTTGATTTTCTTTACGGAGCTATGTATAATTAGGGTATAAAAGAATTAGGAGATGAGATATAATGGATAGTAACAAAATTTTAGAAGCTTCTTTTATAAAAGAAATGATGTCAACTACATATAATATGTGGAGAATGGGCTGGGATGAAAGAAATGGCGGTAATATAAGTTACTTATTAAAAGAGGAAGAAGTAGCTAAGTTTCTAGATATATCAAAAGTGATAAGAACTATGAAATTACCTTTTCCAATTAAAGAATTAGCAAATAGATATTTTGTTGTGACAGGTTCTGGAAAATATTTCAAGAATGTTATAGATAATCCGGAGGAGAATATCGGAATCATAAGAGTGTCAGAGGATGGTTCATATATTGATATTCTTTGGGGATATGCAGATGGAGGAAGACCTACAAGTGAGTTAGTTGCACATTTTATGTCACATGTAAAGAGATTAGAAGTAGACAAGAACCATAGAATAGTTATGCATACTCATGCTACAAATCTTTTGGCTATGACTTTTGTTCATGAATTAGAGGAGCAAAAGATTACTAAAACATTATGGAAGATGTGTACAGAATGTTTAGTTGTATTTCCAGATGGTGTTGGATTGATACCTTGGATGATACCAGGAAGTGATGAAATAGGAATAGAAACTGCTAAGAAAATGATTGATCACAGGTTAGTAATATGGCCTCAGCATGGTATATTTGGAACTGGTACAAGCATGGACGAAACTTTTGGGCTTATTGAAACAGCAGAAAAAGCAGCAGAAATATACATGTTAATTGGGGGAAAAATCAAAAATTCAATGACTGATAAAGAGTTGAATGATTTAGCTAGAGCTTTTGGTGTATCACCAGCAGAAGGAATACTTAATAAATAAAAAAAGCCCTTTGGGGCTTTTTTTATTTAAGATTAAAAACTTTAGATAATTCGATTGAAATTGGACTATTGTCAGGATTTGTTTCCATTATATCTTTCATATGATCCCACCATTTTTTGCAGATTTCTGTTTTTGCAACCTTGTCCCACATTTCAACACCTTCCATTTCGATGTAAGCAAATAAATAGTTACTTTCCTTATCATGAAAAATTAGATAAGTGTGTGCCCCATGTTCTTTTAAAGTTTGTGCAAGTTCTGGCCATATGGAATCATGTCTTCTTTTATATTCTTCTTCTTGGCCAGCAAATAATTTCATTTTAAAAGCTTTTTGTATCATAATCAGTCTCCTTAATAATTTTATTGTTTCTTTGAATTAATTATACTATTTGTAAATGATATCAGTCAATTATAAATGTTGGTTTTTATTGTATTTGTTGAGTTTGTTTGGTATAATGCAAGTATAAACAAAAAAGAATTAATGCCTAAAAAGATAGGGGATGTTAAGTTGTGTTACCGAGAGAAAGATTAGAAATTATAAAGCAAATTGTTTTAAAAGAAAAAAAAGTTTATGTTTCTAAACTAAGTGAGAAATTTGAAGTAACAGAAGAAACTATAAGAAGAGATTTAGAGAAACTTGAGTTAGAAGGTATGGTCACTCGAAGTTATGGTGGGGCCATACTAAATCGAGAAAAAACAAATGAAGATGTACCTTTTCATAAAAGATCTAAAACAAATTTAGAATCAAAACAAAATATAGCGGGTAAGGTTATAAGTTTTATAAAGGATAGAAGTACAACGATAGTGGCTGATTCAAGTTCAACAGTATTTGAAGTTCTAAAGATTATAAAGGATAGAAGTGATGTTACTGTAATAACAAATTCTGTTGAAGCTTTAGAAGTTTTAAATCAGGCAGATTTAAATATCCTTTCAACTGGAGGTTCACTAAATAAAAGGTCGCTATCTTTGCAAGGATCAATAGCTAAAACTGCTATTCAAAATTATAATGTTGATATTGCATTAATAAGTTGTAAAGGTATAGATATAAATAAAGGTATTTTAGATTCAAATGAGGCAGAAGCAGAACTTAAAAGAGTTATGATAAAACAAGCCAATAAAGTAATATTACTAATTGATCACACGAAGTTTGATAGAACATCATTTGTAAAGCTATTTGACTATAAGGAAATTGATTACTTAATTACAGATGAGGAACCAACAAAAGAGTGGGTAGACCTTTTCCATAGTTATAACATAGAAGTAGTATATTAAAAAATATAATTTTAGGAGAAGTGAGGAGGAAATTTAATGAAATATGTTGCTAATAGTGGTAAGTATAGTAATTGTAAATACAGGAGGTGTGGTGAAAGTGGGCTATATCTTCCAGTCATCTCATTAGGATTATGGCATAATTTCGGATCAATTAATGTATATGAAAACAGTAAAAATATGATACTTAAAGCATTTGATCTAGGAATAACACACTTTGATTTAGCTAATAACTATGGGCCTGAACCAGGAAGTGCTGAAGAAACTTTTGGAAAAGTATTAAATGATAATTTAAAAGATTACAGAGATGAAATAGTAATATCAACTAAGGCAGGATATAGAATGTGGGAAGGTCCTTATGGAGATGGGGGAGGAAAAAAATATTTAGTGTCAAGTCTAGATCAAAGTTTAAAGAGAATGGGAGTAGATTATGTAGATATATTTTATTCACATAGATACGATAAGAATACACCAATTGAGGAAACAATGTATACGTTATCTCGGTTGGTTAAGCAAGGAAAAGCATTATATGTTGGAATATCATCTTATCCTCCTGAAGAAACACAAAAAGCAATTGATATATTAAAGGAATTAAAAACCCCGTTACTAATACATCAACCAAGATATTCAATGTTTGATAGGACAAATGAAGAAAGTGGATTATTTAATTTATTAAAAGAGCATGGGGTAGGAAGTATAGTATTTTGCCCATTAGCTCAAGGATTATTAACCAATAAGTATATAAATGGTATACCACAGGATTCAAGGGCAAACAGCAATTCAGTTTTTTTAGACAAATCAGCGATAACAGAGGAAAAAATAGAAAAAGTAAAAAAATTAAATGAGTTAGCTAAAATGAGAAATCAAACATTAGCACAAATGGCATTAGCTTGGATTTTAAAAGGTGATACGGTTACATCGGCGATAATAGGAGCATCTAAAATGGAACAAATAGTAGATTGTCATAAAGCTATGTTTAATACGGAGTTTACTAAAGGTGAGTTAGAAGAGATAGATGAAATATTGGCTGAAAAAGGTGAAGAATGAGTATGGAGAAAATGAGTAATATCACTATAGCTTATATCGGAGGAGGATCAAGAGGTTGGGCTTTAGGGCTTTAGCTGCGGAAGAAGCATTATGTGGGACTGTAAAATTATATGATATAGATAAAGATGCAGCAATATGTAATGAGATAATAGGAAATAAGTTATATGATAGGATAGATACTAAAGGAAAGTGGAGATACAAGGCAGTTGACTCATTAAAGGAATCATTAACAGGAGCGGATTTTGTGATAATTTCTATTTTGCCAGGAACATTTAATGAAATGAAATCAGATGTTCATGCACCAGAGAAATATGGAATTTATCAATCTGTAGGAGATACAGTAGGGCCAGGTGGATTTATGAGAGCTATTAGGACAATTCCAATGTATGTTGAGATTGCAACAGCTATTAAGAATTTTGCGCCTGAGGCGTGGGTTATTAATTATACAAACCCTATGTCCTTGTGTGTAAAAACTTTATATGAAGTATTTCCAGAGATAAAAGCATTTGGATGCTGTCATGAAGTTTTTGGAACACAAAAGGTTTTGGCATGTGCATTAAAAGATATAAGAGGAATAGAGAACATAAAGCGAGAAGATATAAAAATAAATGTTTTAGGAATTAATCATTTTACTTGGATTGATAGAGCTAGCTATAAGAATATAGATTTAATACCTGTATATGAAGAATTTGTTCAAAAGTATTATGAGGTTGGTTTTGATGGAGTGGATGATGGACATTGGATGAATGATACCTTTGCTTGTGCAAATAGGGTTAAATTTGATCTATATAAAAAGTTTGGTTTAATTGCAGCAGCAGGGGATAGGCATTTAGCAGAATTTATGCCTGGAAATTGGTATTTAAAAGACAAAAAAACTGTTAAAAGATGGATGTTTGGACTAACAACTGTTGATTCTAGGATAGAGGATTTGAAGAAAAGATTAGAAAAGAGTAGAAGATTAGTGAGTGGTCAGGATGAGTTTATTATCAATCAGACTGGCGAAGAAGGTGTTAGGCAGATAAAAGCACTTCTTGGATTAGAAGATTTAGTAACTAACGTTAATCTTCCTAATAAAGGACAAGTTAAGAATATTAAAGATGGAGCAATTGTAGAAACTAATGCTTTATTTAGAAAAGATAGCATAGCACCGATAATGGCAGGGGAGTTGCCAGATCATATTTTAAGTATTGTAAATAGACATATAAGTAATCAAGAAACTGTATTAAAATCAACTCTATCAGAAAATGTAAAAATGGCTTATACAGCATTTATAAATGATCCATTAGCTAATTTGGAAAGAAAGGCTTCTCTAGAGTTATTCAAAAAGATGATAGAAAATACTAAAGAATATCTTCCAGAATTTTGGCTAAGTGATTTATGTGTTAAATAAAGGTATTTATTGTATAAGGAAAGGTAAAGTAATATAATATTCTTAAATTACAAATAGGAAGATTTTAAAGTTGGAGGATATTATGACTGTAACAATAAAAGATATAGCAAGATATGTAGGAGTATCGCATTCTACTGTATCAAGAGCTTTAAATGGATGTAAAGAAGTTAATGTAGAAACTAGAGAGAAAATAGTTAAGGCTGCAGAAGAATTAAATTATATTCCTAATATAAATGCTAGAAGCTTAAAATTGGCTAAACCTTATACTATAGGAGTTTTCTTTTCAACAATAGATAAAGGGACATCAGCGTTTGTGTTTCAAAGTGTCATAAATAGTGTTTACGATAGCATTGATAAAAAATATAATGTTATAGTTAAAGGAATTGATACATATGAAAAAAATTCAATAAATCCTAAAAACTATGATGGAATAGTTGTAGTTAGTCAAAAAGAGGCGGACGATGTATTTATTGAAGAAATTTTAGAGAAAAAAATACCTATGGTAGTTATAAATAGGGAAGTTAATTATAATGTTGTTAATGTTTTTTCAGATGAGGTTACAGCAACAGAAAATGGAATTGAAGAGCTAATTATTAATGGACATAGGGAGATTGGAATAATAGAAGGAAAAGAAGAATTTTTATCAACTAAAATGAGAAGAGAAGGATATTTATCAGCTTTTAAAAAGTTTAAAATTCAAATAAATAATGATTTTATAGCAAATGGAGATTTTACCGTAAAAGGAGGATACTTTGCAGCAAAGAAAATAATAGACAAGAATATCACTGCAATTTTTGCATTTAATGATGAAATGGCAGTAGGGGCAATAAAAGCTATTAGAGAAAATGGCTTGAAGGTTCCAGAAGATATATCGGTGCTTGGTTTTGATGGAACTGAAATAGGAGAATTTTTAACCCCTAGTATTACTACTATAAAAAGACCTGTGGGTAAAATAGCAAAAGTAGCAACAGAATTGTTAATTAGGTTAATTAATAACGAAGAAATAGAGAAGAAAAAGATATATTTAGATTCAGAATTACTTATTGGAAATTCCATAAAAAAAATAATTTAGGAATTTTCATCGCTATTATTGCAATCGTGTGCAAAAGAATATATAATGATAGTATAAAAGTTATGAACACGTGTGCAAAACAAAAAATATTAATTTAACAAGGAGAGATTAATTATGGAAATGGAAATTCGTTATTCAAATCACCCATCAGATTCAATGCATTATACTACAGAAGAATTAAGAGAGCATTACTTAGTTGAAAAGGTATTTATAGAAGACAAAATTAATTTAGTATATAGTCACAATGATAGAATAATATTTGGTGGAGTTACACCAGTTAAAGAAACATTAAAACTTGGAGTTTGCAAGGAACTTGGAACTGATTATTTCTTAGAAAGAAGAGAACTTGGAGTTATAAACGTAGGTGGAGATGGTACTATTATAGTTGATGGTACTGAATATAGCATAAACTATAGAGATGGTTTATATGTTGGACAAGGAGTTAAGGATGTAGAGTTTAAATCAACTAATCCAGAAAATCCTGCTAAGTTCTATATTAATTCAGCTCCAGCACTTGTAGCATATCCAACAGTAAAAATTGGTTTAGATAAAGCTAGAAAAGTAAAATGCGGAGATGCAGAAAATGTAAATAAGAGAACAATAAACCAATATGTTCATCCAGAAGTTTGCCAAAGTTGTCAATTAGTAATGGGATTAACTATATTAGAATCAGGTAGTGTATGGAACACAATGCCTGCTCATACACATGAAAGACGTATGGAAGTATACTTATATCTTGATATTCCAGAAGATCAATGCGTAATGCACTTCATGGGAACAGAAAAAGAAACAAGACATATTATCATGCATAAAGAACAAGCTGTAATTTCACCAAGTTGGTCAATACATTCAGGTTGTGGAACTAAGAACTATTCATTTATTTGGGGAATGTGTGGAGAAAATCAAACATTCGATGATATGGATACAATTAAAATAGAAGACTTAAGATAAAAATATTTTAGATAAATGGAGGAATAAGCTTATGTCGAATGCATTAGAGCAATTTTCTATGAACTTCTTTTCATTAAAGGGAAGGGTTGCTATAGTTACTGGTGGTAGTACTGGACTAGGGCAAGCATATGCAGTAGCACTGGCAAAAGCAGGAGCTGATTTAGTTATTTCAGCTTATAGCAGTAGTTGGGATGAAACCAAAGAATTGATAGAAAGAGAAGGAAGAAAAGTTGTATTTGTACAAGGTAATTTAACTAACGAGGCTGATAGAAAAAAATTGGTAGAAACTGCTATGAAGGAATTTGGCAGGATTGATATATTAGTTAATAATGCTGGTACAATTAGAAGAGCGCCACTTCTTGAATACAAAGAAGAAGATTGGACATCAGTTATGGACATAAACTTAAATTCTGTTTATTTCTTAAGCCAAGATGTAGCGAGAATAATGGTAAAACAAAAGTCAGGGAAAATTGTAAATGTAGCATCAATGTTAGCATTCCAAGGAGGTAAGTTTGTACCACCTTATACAGCAAGCAAACATGGTGTTGCTGGTATTACAAAGGCATTTGCTAATGAACTAGCTTGTCATAATATTCAAGTAAATGCCATTGCTCCTGGTTATATTAAAACTGCAAATACTGAAGCAATTAGAGCTGATGAAGCTAGAAATAAGGAAATCCAAGATAGAATCCCGGCTGATAGATGGGCAGAACCATTTGATTTAATGGGAGCTATGGTATTCTTATGTAGTAGAGCATCTGATTATGTTAATGGACATATATTAGCAGTTGATGGTGGTTGGTTAGTAAGATAATTCACCAAAAAACAAATAGCGAAACATACAAAAAATATATAAACAATTTTATAAATATGCTGAAACAATAACTATTTCCGATATAAATCCACTTCTAATCTTAAAATAAAAAAGTTAGAGGTGGATTATTTTTGTTATCAATGGAGTGATAAATGTGAATAAGTTAAATAGGGAGAAATTTGATGCTAGTAAAGTAGACGTAAATATGAAAATCTCTGATTATGTAAAGGAAGATTTAAATTGGTATTCGCCATTTAATAAACCTTTTAGAATATTAGGATTTCAATGGATTAATGAAGAACATATATATAGACGACTTCCAACTACACCTAAATATAAAATTTCAGAGGGAGTAGATGCTGGAGCGAATTGTACAGCAGGAGGACAAATAAGATTTAAAACAGATAGTACCAGTATATCGATAAAAGTTAAATTAAGCGGAGCTGCTAATATGTATCATATGGCGGCAACAGGACAATGTGGTTTTGATTGCTATATAGGTTATGGAGAGATGCCAATTTTTTGTAGCTCAACAAAATACGATCATACAAAAGATGAATACCAGTATGAGTTTTATAACAATCCAGAAGATAAAAGAATTAAGGATATTATTCTTAATTTTCCTTTATATCAAGGGGTTAGAGAAGTATTGGTAGGTCTTGATAGTGAAGCTTATTTGTATAACCCTAAAGAATTGAATAATGAAAATAAAATAGTGTTTTATGGAACATCAATAACACAAGGAGGATGTGCTTCTAGACCAGGAATGTGTTATACAAATATTTTAAGCAGAAAATTAAATATGGAGTGTATTAATCTTGGTTTTTCAGGGAATGGCAAGGGTGAAGTAGAAATCGCTGAAATAATAAACACTATAAATAATGTTTCTTGTATTGTAATTGACTATGAAGCTAACTGTATAACAACTGAATTGTATAGGGCTACATTGCCTAAATTTATAGAAAAACTTAGAGAAAAGGATAAAGATGTAAAAATATTATTATTACCTATGGTATATAGTTCAAAAGATTTATTTTATAAGCAGAATAAAATAAATAAAGAAGAAAGATTGATATTCATGAAAGAAGTATATGAAGATTTTAGAAACAAAGGTGATAAAAATATTCATTTTTATGATATAAGGAAAGCAATAGGAGAAGACTTTTATGAAGCTACGGTCGATGGAGTACATCCTACCGACTATGGTTTTTATATTATGGCAAAAGTGTTGTATAAAGAAATTATTAAAATAATATAAGTTGGAAAAGTGCTAGAATGCTTAATTACAGTTATTTTACTCTTTTAAAATATATTAGTTAATCAATAGATTGATATTTAATATATGGTTATTGTACAATAAAGATTAATTATTGTACAATTGTTAATAGAGATATTAAAAATTAGGGAGGAGAAATAATGTTACCAAGAGAGAGATTGGAAATTATTAAGCAGATAGTTAAGCGTGATAAGAAACTTTATGTTTCAAAATTAAGTGCTAAATTTGATGTTACAGAAGAAACAATAAGAAGAGATTTAGAGAAACTAGAAACTGAAGGGTTAGTTACTAGAACCTATGGTGGAGCTATTTTAAATAGCCAACATACAAATGAGGAAATACCTTTTATGAAAAGGTCATCAACTAACTTGGAATTTAAGGAAGCTATAGCTCTTAAGGCAGTTAATTTAATTGAACAAGGTTCTACTATTGTAGCAGATTCAAGTTCTACAGTATTAGAAACTATGAGGTTATTAAAAGATAGAACAGATATTACAATAATAACAAATTCTGTAGAGGCCTTGATTTTGCTTAGTGATTCTTCTGTAAATGTATTATCTACTGGTGGTAACTTAAAACATAGATCAAAGTCGTTGCAAGGTTCCATATCTAAAAATACTATATCAAATTACAATGTTGATGTTGCATTAGTTAGCTGTAAAGCTATAGACATGAATAAAGGAATTTTAGAATCAAATGAAGCAGAAGCTGAATTGAAGAAAGTAATGATAGAGCAAGCATCTACAATTATTCTTTTAGTTGATAGCAGTAAATTTGATAGGACATCTTTTGTTAAGATGTTTGAATATAAAGATATAGATTATATAATCACAGATGAAGAGCCAAGTGAAGAGTGGAAAGAATTTTTCGAGTTAAATAATATAGAAGTAATTTTTTAAAGAAAATGGTAATAATCTAAAGATTATTACCATTTTACTTTTTTAATTCATATAAGAAAATTGACTGTTATATAGGTGAGCGTAGAACCCATCTTTAGAAAGTAATTCTTCATGATTACCTTGTTCAATTATCTTACCATTTTTCATTACAAGAATTAAGTCAGCTTCACGGATGGTTGAAAGCCTATGAGCTACAATAAAGCTTGTACGACCTTCCATCATTTTACTAAAGGCTTTTTGTATATATATTTCAGTACGAGTATCAATGCTACTAGTTGCTTCATCTAGAATAAGCATTGATGGCTTGGCCAACATAATTCTTGCAATACATAATAATTGTTTTTGTCCTTGTGATATGTTACTACCATCATCAGAAAGTATGGTATCATATCCATTAGGAAGTTTTTTTATAAAGCTATGTGCATGGGCAGCTTTAGCAGCTTCTATTACTTCAGCTAATGTAGCCTGTGGCTTTCCATAAGCTATATTATCTCTAATACTGCCTGAATATAACCAAGTATCTTGCAAAACCATACCATACAATCCTCTAGAACTCTTTCGTGTAATATTATTTATATTAATATTATCAATTTTTATTTCGCCAGAATTAATATCATAAAATCTCATAAGTAGATTGATAAGTGTAGTTTTTCCACAACCAGTAGGACCTACAATAGCAATATTTTGTCCTGGTTTTACTGAAAGATTGAAGTTTTCAATAAGTTTTTTATTATTATCATAGGAGAAAGAAACATTATTAATTTCAATATTTCCTGAGCATTCTTTTAAGTTTATTGAATCAATTGGGTCTGGCTTTTCTTCTTCTTCATCTATAACTTGAAATACTCTAGAAGCAGATGCAAGGGCAGCTTGAAATTCAGTAATAACACCAGATATCTCATTAAAAGGCTTAGTATATTGGTTTGCATAAGCTAGAAACGATGATATTTGGCCAATAGATAATTTACCATTAATCGCACTTATGGCACCTATCACGCCAACAGCAGCATAGACTATTCCATTAACAAATCTAGTAGAAGGGTTAGTTAATGCTGAATAAAATTGAGCTTTTACTCCATAGTTATATAATCTTTCATTAATTTCTTGAAATTCAGATTGGGCTCTATCTTCATAAGTAAAAGCTTTGACGATCTTTTGGTTTCCTATCATTTCTTCAATATAACCAGTTAATTCACCACGAATTTCAGATTGAGCTTTAAACATAGCATGAGAATGCTTGGCGATAAATGAAGCAACAAATAATGATAAAGGTGTAATTAAAATAACTACTAAGGTTATAGAAATATTAATTGAAAACATAAACAAAATAGTTCCTAAAATAGTAATAATGCCTGTGAATAATTGAGAAAAGCCTTGTATAAGACCATCGGATATTTGATCTATATCATTTATAACTCTGCTGATAATATCTCCATGAGCATTGCTATCTATATATTTAAGAGGAACTGAATTCAATTTGTTAAATGCTTGAACCCTAATATCTTTAACTGTTTTATAAGTAATTATATTTGTACATCTAGTCATTACCCACTGGAATAAAGAACCTAATAAAATGCTTAATCCTAATATTATGAGAGTACTGAGTACTTTTCCAAAATTGACTTGGTCAGGACCTACAATATAATCTATAGTTTTACCTATCAAAATAGGGCTCAATAATGTAACAAAAACACTTATGATTGCACTTATGAAAGCCATTATTAGATATTTTCTGTAAGGCTTTATATAGCTTAATAGCCTTCTTAATACTGATGATTTCATTAATTAGCCACCTCCTTACTACTTAATTGAGATAGGCAAATCTCTTTATATACTTGACAATTCTCTATAAGTTCTTCGTGTGAGCCTATACCTTGTACATTACCGCCATCTAGAACGATAATTTTATCGGCGTTTCTAATGGTGCTAGCCCTTTGAGAAACTAATATAACTGTCATATTTTTAGTTTTTTCATTAATTGCCTTACGAAGTTTAGCATCAGTTGCAAAATCTAAAGCACTGGCACTATCATCTAAGATAAGTATTTCAGGATTTTTCATAAGGGCCCTAGCTATAGTAAGTCTTTGTTTTTGTCCTCCAGATAAATTTTTACCACCTTGTGATATAAATGTTTCATATTTTTCAGGAAGTTTATTTACAAATTCAGTTGATTGAGAAATATCAAGTGATATTTCAATATCTTCATCTGTAATATTCTCAAGTCCCCAGCTCATATTTTTTCGTATTGTTCCAGAGAATAAAACAGCTTTTTGAGGCACTAAGCCTATTTTACTTCTCAAGTTTTTAAGATTGCAATATTTAACATTTATGCCATCAATTAAAATTGATCCATCAGATATATCATAAAATCTTGGAATTAAATTAACTAAAGTTGATTTACCAGATCCAGTACCACCAATAATTCCAATTGTTTCTCCCTTGAAAATTTTTATTGATAAATCATTTAAAGCTTTTTCATTTGAATCATTATAATAAAAAGAAACATTTTTAAATTCTATTTTAGGTGCAGTAAGAATTTTAGTGTTATTGTGTTCCTTCTTTTCAATAATTGTTGATTTAATTTCAAATATTTCATTAATCCTTTTTATAGATGCAAAAGCCTTTGTGAATATTACTACTAAATTAGCTACTACAACTAGTACCAGTAGTATATTGTTCATATAATTAACAAATGCTATGATTTGACCTTGTGTAATATTACCGTAATTTACACTAATGCCACCAAACCAAAGAATTGCAACTATAGAAAAATTCATAATAGCAGAAGTTAAAGGATTAAGAAGTGCAGAAATTTTTCCTACCCTAATGGAAAGATTGCTAAGATTATTACTAGCATAATAAAATCTTTTCTTTTCATTTTCTTCTTTAGAAAAAGCTCTAACAACTCTAACGCCTTCTAAGTTTTCACGAGTTATTAAAGAAATTCCATCAAGTTTTTTTTGAATTAATGTAAAGAATGGGATAGAATTACTCATTACTAGATAAAGGACTAAAGCTATAAGAGGTATAGATATAAGGAAAACAATTGATAATTTTATATTTATGGTCATTGCCATTATAGTTGAGCCAATTAATAAAAAAGGAGCTCTAATAGCTAATCTTATAAGCATTGCCACAGCAGCTTGTATTTGGTTAACATCATTAGTGATACGAGTTATTAATGATGGAGTACCAATTTTGTCTATCTCAGAATGAGATAAGCTGTTTATATGCTTAAATAAATCATTTCTGAGGTGAGTTCCAACACCTTGAGACGCTAAAGAAGCGAAGTACTGACAAGTAATGGCAGAGGCTAATCCAATAACTCCTAATAAAATAAGAAGCCCTCCCATTTTTAAGATATAATTAAAGTCTTTATTAGCTATGCCGATATCTATGATTTTAGCCATAACTAGAGGAATGATTAGCTCGAAAACAGCTTCCAAAAGTTTAAATAATGGGCCAAGAATTACTTCTTTTTTAAAGAGTTTTAAATAATGTATTAAGTTAATCATATATTATCATATCCTTTATTGTTTAATTTTCTTATGTCGGATATTATTATAACATAGGGAATTGTATATTAATAATATCTAGTTTGTATATAAACTATACTGAAAAGATATATGTTTTAATGATGTAAGAGGTGATTTTTATAGATATAAAAAGATTAGTTTATTTTGTTACTATAGTTGAAGAAGGGAATATTAGTGCTGCTTCTAAGAAATTGCACATATCACAACCCCCATTAAGTAATCAGTTAAAAGTCCTAGAAGAAGAACTTGGTATTAAGCTTATGGAAAGAGGTTCTAGAAATATAACATTAACTGAAGGTGGTAAACTATTATATAGGAGAGCAAAAAATATCATAAATCTTGCAGAAGCTACAAAAAAAGAATTGGAGGATTTTGAAAATGGGGTACAAGGAACACTTTCATTAGGAACAGTGTCGTCATCAGGAGCGATTTTATTAAGTAGAAGAGTTATTGAATTTCATGAGAAATATCCCAAAATATCATTTCATATACATGAAGGAAATACATATGAGCTATTAGAATTATTAACAGCAGGAATAATTGAGATGGCAATAGTAAGAACTCCATTTAATATGGATAATTTTAATGGTATTTTTTTAGAAGAAGAACCTATGATTGCAGTTATGAAAAAGGAATTTGATTGGAACGAAGATGCAAGAAGTATTGTTTTAAAGGAATTAGAGGATAAGCCGATTATATTGTATAGAAGAATGAAAAGCCTAATTGTTTCTTCTTGCAATAAGGAAGGATTTGATCCTGTTATATTTTGTGAAAATGATGATTCTAGAACCACATTAATGTGGGCACAGGCAGGCCTTGGGATTGCTATAATCCCAATGTCAGCTTTTAAGATTATAAAAAGTGAAGATTTAATATATAAAATTATTGATAATAAAGAACTTAAAACAAATATAGGTGCTATATGGATGAAAAATAGATATCTGTCATCTATAGCAAAGAGTTTTATAGAGATTTTTAGTAAGAATGAAAGGCTAGATTAAAATGAGGATAAATAAACTTCTTAGTAATTATGGGATTTGTTCAAGAAAAGAAGCAAATAGAATTATTGAAGAGGGAAGGATAATAGTAAATGGAGTTAAGTGTATAACAGGACAGTGGGTAGAAGAGACTGATGATATACTTCTTGATAATGTTCCTATAAAGAGAAAGGAAAAGGTATATATTCTTTTAAATAAACCGGTTGGTGTTACTTGTACTGCTAAAGAAGATGTTGAAAATAATATAATAAGTTATCTAAATTATCCTGAATATATTTTTCCAGTAGGAAGATTAGATAAAGAATCTCAAGGTTTAATTTTACTTACAAATGATGGAGACTTAGCAAATAAGATTTTAGAATCAGATAATTATCATGAAAAGGAGTATATAGTTACATTAGATAAACCTTATGATGATTCTTTTATTGATAGGATGTCTTCAGGTGTTGAGATTGGAGATATAAAAACTAGACCATGTGTATTGAAGAAAATTGATGATATCACTTATTCTATTATTTTAACCCAAGGATTAAATAAGCAGATTAGAAAAATGAGTAGAACTTTTGGATACAAAGTAATAAAGCTTGAAAGAATTAGAATAATGAATATAAAAATAGATGGATTAGAGTATGGAAAATGGCGATATGTAAATAATGAAGAGTTTAAATTTTAAATAATAAGCTACCTTAAAAATTAGATTTATATCTTTAAGGTAGCCTAGAACTTTGCTTTTTATTTAAATAATGTAACAAATACTAAAGTTAAAGTGCTTACAAGTTTTATGAGAACATGAAGTGATGGACCAGCTGTATCTTTAAATGGGTCACCGACTGTATCACCAACTACGCTGGCCTTATGGGCTTCAGAATTTTTTCCGCCATGTTCACCTAATTCTATAAGTTTTTTTGCATTATCCCATGCTCCACCACCATTATTTAAGAATAGGGCCATAATAACTCCAGCAATAGTAGTAATCATAAGGAAAGCACCAGCAGATTCTTTTCCTAAAAGTATACCAACTATAACAGGAGTGAAAACTACTAAGATTCCTGGAAGTATCATTTCTTTTAAAGCTCCTTTAGTAACTATATCAACACAACTAGCATAATCAGGTTTTGTTGAGCCATCCATTATTCCTTTAATCTCATTAAATTGTCTTCTAACTTCTAGAATTACATATTGTGCAGCTCTGCCAACTGCTCTTATGGCAGTAGAACTAAATAGAAATACTACCATGGCACCGATAAATCCTCCTATAAATACTTCGGGTTTTCCTATATCAATTGCAAACCAAGAATCTAAAGGCTTATCCAAAATTCTCTTAACTTCATCTAAGTAAGCAGAGAATAAAAGGAATGTTGCAAGTGCTGCAGAACCTACAGCATAACCTTTTGTTAATGCTTTTGTAGTATTTCCGCAAGCATCCAATCTATCTGTTACCACTCTAATTTCTTCAGGTGCACCAGACATTTCTGTAATACCGCCAGCATTATCAGTTATTGGACCAAAGGTATCCATAGCAAGGATGTATGTGCAAGTGGATAACATTCCCATTGTAGCTATAGCTGTGCCGTAAAGACCAGAATTAGCTACACCAGGCATAGCTAAATCACCTAATTTGTAGGCTACAAATATGCATATAGAAATAAATATAACAGGCAAAGCAGTAGATTCCATACCTACGGAAAGACCAGTTATTATATTAGTTGCTGCTCCAGTTTGAGAAGAATTAGCAATATCTTTTACTGGTTTACGATTTATAGAAGTATAATAATCTGTAATAAGAACGAAGACATAACTAAGGAATATGCCTGCAAATACACATCCATACAGATATAAATAATTTACAGTGCTTCCGTTAGATAGTGTTCCGCTTAGCATGTTTTTAACTACAAAAAATAATAATATAAGGTTTAGTAATGATGTAATGAAAAAGCCTTTCTTAAGAGCTTTCATAGGATCATCTTTATCATCTTTTACTTTAACAGTAAATATTCCAACAATTGAAGCTATAATACCAAAAGCACGAGCTACAAGAGGAAATAATATGCCTTTCCAGCCAAAGATAGGATAAAGAGCAACTCCAAGTATCATAGCACCTATATTTTCAGCAGCTGTTGATTCAAAAAGGTCAGCTCCTCTACCTGCACAGTCACCAACATTGTCACCAACAAGATCAGCTATAACAGCTGGATTTCTTGGATCGTCTTCAGGGATACCAGCTTCAACTTTTCCCACAAGATCAGCTCCAACATCAGCTGCTTTTGTATATATACCACCACCAAGTTGTGCAAAAAGAGCTACAAAGGAAGCACCAAAACCAAATCCAACTATAAGGGATGGAGCTTCTTTAATTAATGTATCATTACCTGATATTCCCCCATATATTAAAAATAATGAAGCAACACCAAAGAGAGATAAAGCTGTAACAGCAAGTCCAGTTAC
Source organism: Clostridium sp. HBUAS56017 (assembly GCF_007115085.1). NCBI lineage: Bacteria > Bacillati > Bacillota > Clostridia > Eubacteriales > Clostridiaceae > Clostridium > Clostridium sp. HBUAS56017. Next base: position 124,041 of record NZ_SULK01000011.1, read on the forward strand.
AGCGCCACCTTTAAGTGCTATTTGAAGAGCATGGTTTAGTCCTTTTTTTGCACCAGCAGCAGCTCTAATGTTAGAATTTACAGCCATGTACATACCTATATAGCCGGATAAAGCAGAACAAAAAGCTCCAGTTATAAAAGCTATCCCAGTATGAATAGAGATAGATATAGCTGAGTTAGAACCTTTAGATAAATTACCTAAGTAATTACAAAAGACAATTAAAAATAAAGCTAAGATAGATAAGATAGCTATGGTTTTGTACTGCCTTTTTATAAATGCCATAGCACCTTCTTTGATAAAGTTTGAAATTTCTTGCATTTTATCTGTACCCTTATCTTGAGAAAAGGTGTATTTAGCCAGATAGATAATGACAAGAATTGAAATAAGTATAACTCCGTAAATTAAGCATAAATAAGATAGCATAAAAAACATCTCCTTTTAAACATAATATGGTTATAATTATATTATACACCTTAAATGTAAAAATATCACAAAAATAAGTCGTAATTTTGGATTATGTAAATAAGAAAAAAGGATAATTATTAGATTATGTATTGACTTCCAAAGTATAGCAAACTATAATGATAATTAATATCAATAAAAAAGAGGTGAGATTCATATGAATTTAATTATGTCATTAATTATTGTAACAACTTTAGCTTTGTTTTTAACGGCAAGCATAAAAAAGAATAGCTATATTTATTATTCTATAGCAACAGTAATTGCAATAATTACTGCTACTTATGAAATCCTTAGAATTGCTTCAGGGGCAAATTTAGGTGGATTTATTCTTTCTTTAGAAAAAGTTTCTATTAGGGGATTAATTTCAATAGCATTTTTTATCTTAGTAATGTTTGCAGGTGCATTGAATCCAAAATGGAAAATAACAAGAAAACTATTAGGAATTAGAGCAGAACTAGCAATAATAGGATCTATCCTTATGTTGCCTCACGGTATTATATATTTTACTCGTTTTATCTTACTTAAGCTTCCTAAAATGTTTAGTGAAGGAACATTCTCGGTGTTGTATTTAGAATACATAGTAGTTGGAATTATCGGGTTTATTATTATGATACCTTTATTCATTACGTCAATAAAAAAAATAAGAAGAAGAATGAAGGCAGTCAAGTGGAAAAGACTTCAAAGATGGGCATATGCATTTTATTTTTTAGCATATCTTCATATAGTACTTATATTATTTAATGATAAAGAGTTAGATTACTTAAGATTAATTACTTACACAGCTATATTTGGTTCATATACAGTTTTAAGATTATTTAAATATGAAAAAATGAGACAAGCTAAATTATTAGCAATGAATTAAAAACAAGCCAATGATACTAATAAGGTATTATTGGCTTGTTTTATCAATAAATTTAATCAGGATATTTATAAATACACTACCTATTGGGAAAAATATAATGAAAAGAATTCAGTTATCTGTCTTTGTACTTGTTTTGTAACGAAAAAAGAGGTAGCTTATGATTTCTTAAAAAATTTAAGTTTATATAATAAATAATGAAAGAAATATTGAAAGTATTTTTTAAATATATAAACTAAATCAACTAAAAAACTATTAAAAAAACAGAATTGTAAAATAGATTGACTTTAGTAGTGAGGATAGTTATAATTTATTACAAGATTTAACATTTAGCGATGGAGCTTTGGTATTTATGCCAAGGCTCCTTTTTTATTACAATTTATGTTTTTTATTAAAAAGTACTTGAAATGGGGATTAAAACAATGGAGATTAAGACAATAGAGAAAAAGGGATCTAAAAAGACACAACTAAATACGGCAGAGTTATTAGTGCAGTGCTTAGAAGAAGAAGGAGTAGAATATATTTTTGGTATTCCAGGAGAAGAAAATCTTGAAGTTATGAATGCAATATATCATTCTTCTATTAAATTTATAACAACTAGACATGAACAAGGTGCAGCTTTTATGGCAGATGTCTATGGTAGATTAACCGGAAAGGCAGGGGTATGTTTATCTACACTTGGTCCAGGTGCTACAAATTTGGTAACTGGTGTAGCAGATGCACATAGTGATGGAGCACCGTTAGTAGCTATAACTGGACAAGTGGGAACAGAAAGAATGCACTTAACATCTCATCAGTTTTTAGATTTATGCAAGATGTTTGAACCAATTACAAAGAGGAGTAAGATGATTGTTCGTCCTAGTACAGTAAATGAAATTGTACGTATTGCATTTAAATATGCTGAAAGTGAAAAACCTGGGGCATGCCATATTGATTTGCCTGTTAATATATCAAAAATGAAAGTAGATTATGGTGAGAAACCATTAAGAAAGAAGTTACCACCTAAGGAAGTAGCAGAGATAGAAACTATTGAAGAAGCAGCAGCGGAGATATTCAAAGCAAAAAATCCAATAATATTGGCAGGAAGTAGTGCTGTAAGAGGAAATGCAAGTGAGGCTTTAACAAAGTTTGCAACAGATTTAAAGATTCCTGTTATTATGACCATGATGTCAAAGGGGATAATTCCTTGTGATAATTTTTATTCAATAGCTACCATTGGAATTCCGCAAAAAGACTATGCAAATAAATTAATTGAGAATTCAGATTTAGTTATTGCTGTTGGATATGACATTGTAGAATATGGACCGTCAAAATGGAATCCAGATGGACATGTTGAAATTATACACATTGACACAAGACCAGCTCATATTAATAAGCTATATCAGCCCAAAGTAGAGGTTATAGGTGATATTTCAGAATCTCTATTAAATATAAAAAGAAGGACAACAAGAAAAGATGAGCCAGAATATGCATTAGAAATTAGGAAAAAAATTCAGGATGAATATGAAAGTTATGCTGATGATATGTCGTTTCCTATGAAGCCACAAAAGATTTTGTCTGATGTTAGAAAAGTTATGGGGCCAGACGATATTCTTGTTTCTGATGTTGGGGCACATAAGATGTGGATTGCAAGGTATTATAATTGCTATAAGCCAAATACTTGTATAATTTCAAATGGTTTTGCAACTATGGGGATAGGGGTGCCGGGAGCAATTGCAGCAAAATTAATTAATCCAGATAAAAAGGTTTTAACTATAACTGGTGATGGTGGATTTATGATGAATTGCCAAGAAATTGAGACAGCTATTCGCATAGGGGTGCCGTTTGTAACACTAATATTTAACGATAGCAATTATGGACTTATTAAATGGAAACAGCTTGATCAATATGGAAAGAGTTGTTATGTTGATTTTACTAATCCAGACTTTGTAAAATTAGCAGAAAGTATGAATGCTAAAGGATATGTTATTGAGAAGGCTGAAGATTTAATTCCAACACTAGAAGAAGCTTTTAAGCAAACAGTACCAGCAATTGTAGATTGTAAAGTTGACTATAACGAAAATGTAAAATTAACTAGGTATCTAAAAGAAATATGTGAAAATTCATAAAAGCATATATTGGCTTAAATTAAAGGGGGGACTTAGATGATAAATTTAGAAAATGTAGTTAAGAATTTTGGGAATGTGCATGTTCTAAAAAATATAAATTTAAAGGTTAATGAAGGTGAAAAATTAGTTGTGATAGGACCTAGTGGCTCTGGAAAATCAACTCTTATAAGGTGTATGAATTATTTGGAAGAGCCTACAGAAGGTAAAGTAATAGTAGAGGGAAATGATCTAAGCTCAAAAAAGAATTTAGTTAATGTTAGACAATATACATCCATGGTTTTTCAGCAATTTAATTTATATCCACATATGACTGTACTAGAAAATCTTACTTTGGCACCTATAAAACTTCAAAATGTAAGTAAGAAAGTTGCAGAGGAATCAGGATTAAAATACTTGGAGAAGGTAGGGCTTGCTGATAAAGCTAATGCTTATCCAAATGAATTGTCAGGCGGACAGCAGCAAAGAGTTGCAATTGCAAGAGCACTAAATATGCATCCGAAAATAATGTTATTTGATGAGCCAACTTCAGCATTAGATCCTGAAATGATTCAAGAGGTATTAGATGTAATAGTTGGATTGTCAAAAGAGAACATTACTATGGTTGTAGTTACTCATGAAATGGGCTTTGCTAAACAAGTAGCAGATAGGATTATTTTTATGGATAATGGACAGATAATCGAAGAAGGAAAGCCAGAGGAGTTTTTTAATAATCCTAGAAACGAAAGAGCAAAAAGTTTTTTGAGCAAAGTTATAAGATAACATTTTATTAAAAGGGGGCAAAAATATGAAATTTAAAAAATTAATATTAGCAATAGGAATAGGCTTATCTATGATGATGGCTGGATGTGGAACAGATTCAAAAGATTCGGGAAATAGTTCCGAGTCAAGAGAAATTCAGGTAATAAAAGATAGAGGAGTATTAAAAGTTGGAGTGAAAGTAGATGTGCCTAAGTTTGGTTACAAAAATGCATCTACAGGGGAAATAGAAGGATTTGAGGTAGATTTATCAAAACAAGTAGCAAAGAAAATCTTTGGAGAAGAAAATAAAATTGAATTACAAGGGGTTACAGCTAAGACAAGGGGACCACTACTTGATAATGGGGAAGTAGATATGGTTGCAGCAACATTTACAATAACAGAAGAGAGAAAGAAGAGTTATAATTTTTCAGACACATATTTGAAAGATGGAGTAGGGCTACTAGTTAAGAAGAGTTTAGGGGCATCATCATTAAAGGACTTAGATGGAAAGACCGTGGGAGTAGCACAAAGTTCTACAACTAAGGTTGCATTAGAGGATGAAGCAAGTAAGCAAGGAGTGAAATTGAAATTTTCGGAATTTGGTAGTTATCCTGAAATCAAAGCAGCATTAGATTCAAGCAGAGTTGACTGTTTTGCAGTTGATGCTTCCATTTTAAATGGATATGTAGATGATTCAACAGTGATATTAGATGATAGATATAACCCACAAGAGTATGGAATTGCAAGTAAAAAGGAGAATACAGAATTGGCTAAACTTATTAATGAAGTAGTAAATGATATGAAGATTTCAGGGGAAATGGATAAGTTAATCCAAAAGTGGGAGATAAAATAATGAATGGGCCATTTGCTTTATTTAAATGGAAAGCGCTTTTTAGTCAATTTGATGTATTCTTAAATGGTTTTTTTATAACTCTTGCAGTTGGAGTTTTAGGTTTAATATTAGCTTTAATTTTAGGTGTTGTCTTTGGAATGTTTTCTACTAGCAAAATTAGAATTTTAAAGATTATTAGCAGAACATATGTAGAATTAATACAAAATACACCGCTTGTAATACAGATATTTTTTTTGTTTAATGGACTTCCATATATAAAAGTAGTTTTGCCTGTATTTGTCATAGGAGTTATAGGAGTTGGTATATACCATGGTGCATATATATCTGAAGTTGTGAGAACAGGAATAACATCTATATCTAAAGGGCAATTTGAAGCAGCCAAGTCTCAGGGATTTACTCATACTCAGACCATGAGATATATTATTTTACCGCAGACTATAAAGATTATAATACCACCACTTACTAATCAACTTGTAAATCTAATAAAAAATACTTCTGTACTAGCAATGATTGCTGGGGGAGATTTAATGTATAGAGCAGACTCGTGGTCATCTGGAAATATGTATTACGGACCAGCTTATGTGGTAACAGGTATTTTATACTTTATACTATGTTATCCTCTTTCAAGATTTGCAAGAAGACTAGAGCTAAAGAAGAAAGAAAGAAAAAATACATGCAAATCCTCTATAAATTCTAGAATAACTTTTGTTGAAGGGGGAATATAATGATATCACAAGTTTTCAATAGTACAAATGCGTTATTTTTATTGGAAGGAATAAAATTAACGTTGATAATAGCTTTTTCAACAATTGTGTTAAGTTTAATATTTGGAACTATTCTTGCAATACTAAGAAATTATTCAAAAGGGATTATTGAAAGATTATCTATATTATATATAGAGGTATTTAGAAATACCCCTTTATTATTATGGATATTGTCTATAAGATTTTTAGTACCCATAAAGCCTGTATATTCAGGAATATTATCATTTACTTTATTTACGTCAGCTGTAATGGCAGAAATCTTAAGAGGAGGAATAAATTCTGTTAATAATGGTCAGTATGAGGCAGCTTATTCACAAGGATTTTCTAAGTTACAAACTTTAAGATATATAGTATTACCTCAAAGTTTTAGACGATGTATTCCAACACTTTTGTCTCAAGTGGTAACAGTAATTAAAGATACATCATTTTTATGGGCAGTAGGAATAGAAGAGTTTACAGGGAAAGGAATGATACTAATGGGTAGTTTTGTAAGTTCAACTCAAGTATTTTTACTTTTTGGGGCTTTGGCAGGAATATATTTCATGGTGAATTTTTTCATATCTTGTAGTGTAAGAAGAATAAAAGTTTAAAATTATAGCTAATTTGTTTTTTTATTAATATTGTATTCAGATTTCTAATCTATTTTGATATTATTTTTGGATTTAAAGTTTTAAGTTGTATGGTATGTAGTTAAATGGTACAATTGGATGGAAAACTTTAGATGAGGTGATAATAATGTTAATTTGGGGATGGGGAAGAGTTACTAAAAGATCAATTGGACCAGTATTCCAACAGACTTGTAGTTATTGTAATACAACAAGTATTTGGAAGTTATATGTCATAAGAACGTGGTTTACTTTGTTTTTTATTCCTATAATACCATATAGCAAAAGATATTGCGTTGCTTGTCCAAGTTGTGGGAGTTACATAAAGCTTAACAAGCAACAATTTCAAGAAATGAAACTTGCTATAGATACTGCAACTAATAGTAGAAATATTGAAGATAATTTAAAGTATCAGGGAAAGACAGAAACTCAAATTAGTTATTTGAAGGAAATGGAAAAGTTGAACGATAAGAAGGATAGAGAATGTTAATAATATCTATTTGTTAAAAAAAGATATGTCAAAAATATTTTGACATATCCTTTTTTTTAGACCAAATTTCTAATAAAATTAATTGTTGAAATACATTGGAAATTTGGAGAAATTAAAGAATTATGGTAAAATACAAAACATACAATTATTCTTGATATTAATATAATTTAATTATAATTAGAAAAAGAATGCAATATATTAAAGATAGAGAGGAGATAAAAAGTAATGAAAAAAAGTAATAGTATATATACTAAGATTAGTAAAATTGTATTTATGATATTAGGTTCAATTCTTGCAGCAGTTGGATTAGAAATATTCTTAATACCTAATAATGTAATTGATGGCGGGATTGTAGGAATATCAATTATGGCAAGTTATTTAACACAGTTACCTCTTGGATTATTTACCTTCGTATTAAATATTCCATTTTTTATTGTCGGATATAAACAGATAGGAAAGACTTTTACACTATGTACTTTATTTTCTGTAGTTTGTTTTTCTATTGCAGTATCGATTTTTCATCCTATACCAGGTATAACTCAAGATGTTTTATTAGCATCAGTATTTGGTGGAATAATACTAGGAGTTGGAGTCGGAATAATAATAAGGAATGGTGGAGCATTAGACGGTACAGAGATAGTAGCTATAATATTTGATAAAAAACTTAGTTTTTCTGTTGGGGAAATAGTGATGTTTTTTAATTTATTTATATTAGGTGGAGCAGGATTTGTTTTTGGATGGGATAGAGCAATGTATTCACTAATAGCATATTTTATTGCTTTCAAGGTCATAGATATAGTAGTTGAGGGAGTAGATGAATCAAAAGCAGTAATGATTATTTCAGATGATTATATGGAAATATCAGAGGCTTTAACTGCAAGGCTTGGAAGAGGAGTAACTCTTCTAGATGGAAAAGGAGCATATAAGGGTTCTGCAACAAATGTTATATATGTGGTAGTATCTCGTTTAGAAATATCTAAGTTAAAATCTATTGTAAATGGATTTGACGATAATGCGTTAATAACAGTTGGAAGTGTTGAAGTATCAGGGAAGAAATATAAAAAGAAAGCTATACATTAATATAAAAATAATGTAAATAAAAAGATTTAGAATATAAACTAAATCTTTTTACATTTTATAACTCCTTTCCAATCCAGTTAGATAGTTGCTTTATGAATTCTTCATTCCTTTTAAAATATGTCCATTGACCTATACGTTTTGATTCAAGAAAACCAGCATCTTGAAGTATTGATAGGTATTCAGATGTTGTGGATTGAGATAAACCAGATTTATCCTTAATTGATCCAACACAAACACCATTAACAAAGTCATCTTCATCCAAAGAATGATTTTGTGGTGGGAAATAGAGGTCAGGAGACTTAAGCCACTTTAAAATATTTAAACGTGCCTCATTTGATAATGCTTTAAAAATTTTTACGTATTTCATATTTATATTGTATCCTTTTTTAAAAACAAGTCAATGATGTAAAAATTATAAATTTATTAATAAGTTTTGGTTATCAATAAATAATGGGGAAATTGGCATGGAAGTTATAACGAATTAATAAATCTATATATTAAAAACAGCAGAGTAAAAAGTTACTCTGCTATTGTTATGGAGTTTTATGCTTTACTTAGTGCATCTTTTACAGCTGTCATAATTCCTTTAGAGCTATAAGTAGCCCCTGAAACAGTATCTACTGAAGTTGATTGAGTAGAAATTATTTTGCTTGTTATTGTATTTTCAACTCTCTGATAAAATTTTGGTGTATCTTCCGTAGATATTGTTTTAATTGCACTGATTTTGCCTGAAGAAACAGTTACTGAAAGTTTTGTTGTTCCACCTTTGAAACCAGTACCAGTACCAGTATAAGTTCCATCTTTATAACTTTGATTAGTATTAGCGGTTGTAGTATTTCCGTTGGTAGTTTTACTGCTAGAGTTAGTATTGGTTTGTGTTGATGACTTAGCAGTATTGTTATTGTTAGTATTAGAGTTAGAGGACGTATTAGCATTACTTGTTGAAGAACTTCCAGAAGCTTTATTTAATGCAGCTTCTACCGCTTCAATGATTCCCTTAGAGCTAAAAGTAGCCCCTGAAATCGTATCTACTGAAGTTGATTGAGTAGAAATTATTTTTTTTGATATAGTTCCTATTGCTTTTTGATAAAAACTAGGAGTATCACCTTGTGAAATTGTATCAATACTAGTGATTTTACCGTCACTTATTATAACAGAAATTTTAGTTGTAGCACCTTTAAAACCAGTACCAGTACCAGTATAGGTTCCATCACCATAATTTGGTGTAGAACTAGTTGCACTATCTGAAACTATACCAGTAGATGAAGCTAAACCGCTAGCTGTTAAAACTGAGCTTGTACCATTGCTTAAAGCATAAACACCAGCAAATGTAGCAATTGCTACAGAACTAGCTAATGCTGGATTAATATCTTGATTAACTATATTTCCATGGGTATTTTTTCTAGGACATACTTCTAAACATTTCAAACAATTTATACATTCTCCACCGCGAACATAATTCATTTTATATAGAGGCAATCCCATTGAACAATTGCTTGTACAAATTCTACATTTGCCACATTTATCATTTGGTTTGTTAATTTTAAAGATACTTATTTTAGAAACTATAGAGAATATTGCACCTAGGGGGCATAAGTATCTGCAGAAAAATCTTTCAACAAAAAAAGCACCAATTGTTATTAAAATTAAAAGTATAAATCCAATAGTAAGATTTGTAATAACATATGAGAAATCAGTTATTTGAGCAAAAGCATCCCAAGGGCTTGTATTATTAAATATATTACTTGTAATTGTCCAAGATACTATTATAAGCATTAATAGAACTACATATTTCATATACTTTAAAATTGAATCAACTTTTTTGTTAACTTTAAAATTAATTTTAAAAACATTTTTAGATAGTAAATGAATCCAATCATTAAATGTACCAAAGGCACAGAACCATCCGCAGAAAAACCTACCTAACAACATGGTTGCTATAATAGCACTTACGAATTCAAGTAATCCAGGAAAAGCCTGAATAAAGTGAAAATTACCATCAATAATCATTTGATATATTTTTTTGAATTCACTAAAGGCTAGAATATATAGCCCTGGAGAAAGAAAAAATAATATTAATTGTATTACATGTCTAACTACTTGCATTTTCTTAATCTTTTTTAACATTTTAATAACTCCTTTTAATTTCAATTATTATTATAAATAAATTCAGTATTAGATAACTTAAAGTTATGCCTAATTCCAGATGTGACGAAAACATTTTTGTCGTTTGTTATAAATATTGCATCTACACCTTTAATAGATTCAATAAGATCTAGAGCTTTATCTAACCCCATAATATAAACACCAGTTGAAAGACCATCACCATCTATTGAATTATCAGAAATTATTGTAGCGCTGATTACATTGCTACTAGATGGATAACCAGTTTTAGGATCAATTATATGATGAAATGCTTTATTATCTTTAATGAAAAATCTTTCATAATTACCAGAGGTAACTATAGATTTGTCTTTTAAACTAAGTATTCCTATATGTTCTCCTCGTGGCATAAATGGATTTTGAATACCAACATTCCAGAATGATTCATTGTTTTTATTGCCTAAGACGAAAATATTTCCACCAAGGTCTATTATGGCACTTTTTATACCGTGTTTTAGAAAGATATTTACAACTTCATCTGCGGCATAACCTTTAGCTATACCTCCAAGATCAATAGATTGATTTTGTTTTTTTAAGCCTATAGAGTTATCGTCTTTGTTTAAAATTATATCTCTATAGTTAACTAGTTTTAAGTTATCATTTATTTCAATTTCAGTTGGTACTCGTTCAGATTTAGTACCTATTCCCCAAAGAGAAACTAAAGGCCTTATGGTAGGGTCGAAGGCTCCTTCTGATAATTCACTATAACTAATAGATTTATCAATTAATGAAAAGGTTTCATTACTTACAGTTTGAAGTGCTATTCCAGCATTTTTGTTTATTTTTGATATCTCACTAGATTCTTTAAAGGCTGACATTTTATTATCTATATCGATAAGACGTTCAATCGCTTCATCGATAGCTTTTTCAGATTCTTTACCAAATACTTTTAAATTTATTAATGTTCCAAGAATATAGTAACTTTTTTCTGATACAATATTTGGTTTGTTTTTAGTGAAGAATATTAAAAACAATATAGAAATTATCAATATTAAGAAGAGAAGTTCCATTGTAATTAAAGTCAAATATATCACCACACATTTAAAATTGTTTTTTTATTATAATCAGAGTATATATAATGAACCTTAATAATACTTTAGAGTTTCCTTAGAATTAGCTGAGAAAATACTTTTGGAAACTTATGTATGTAGATGTTTTTAAGGTGAGAATAAAAAAGTTATCTAAAATAGGAATTTGCAATCCTAATTTAGATAACTTTTAGTTTAAGGTGTGTTATTCTGCTAAGTATATATAGAGAGAGAAAGTAGTTCCTTTTCCTAATTCACTAGAAACTGTGATTTTGCCATTATGAGCATTTACTATAGATTTTACTATTGAAAGTCCTAGACCATAACCACCTTGCTCACGTGCCCTATGAGATTCACTTCTAAAAAATCTATCAAAAATTTTATTAAGATGTTTTTCGGATATTCCTGAACCATTATCGCTAATTTTAAGTACCAAGAATTTATTAGATTCTATATTTTCTGTACTTGTAGAGAGGGTTATTATACCATTATTTTCGTTAGTGTGTCTTATCGAATTTTGAACAAGATTAAATATTACTTGCTTAATTTGATCCTTATTTATATTAACAAATATGTTGTTTTCTAGTTCTATTTCAATTTTTCTTTTACCAGCTAAAATTTTAAGTTGAGGAGATATTTCATCAATAACTATATTGATATTTTCTTTTTCAAATTTAACTTCGGTATTTTGGTCAAGTCTATTTAGTACAAGAAGGTCATTAACTAATTTTGTAAGACGTTCACTTTCTAATAATATGCTATTTAGCGCTAAGTCTAGCTGCTTTTCATTTTTTGCAGCGCCACGTAGTAAAACTTCTACAAATCCATGGATTGAAGTAAGTGGAGTTCTAAGTTCATGAGAAGCATCAGAAACAAATTGTCGCATTTTTTCTTTAATAGATTGTTCTTTTTCAAAGGAAGTTTCTATCCTTTGAAGCATTTTGTTAAAAGAAGCTGATAGAGTATCTATTTCCAGTTGCTCATTGTTTTCAGGAAGTCTAGTATTTAATTGAGCTACAGTAATATTTTCAAGAGTTTTATTCATATTCGATAAAGGTGTTAAAGTCCTTTTAAAAATTGCTGCACCTAGTATAGTTCCTAAAATCAATATAAGAATAGATATTCCTGAATATATTGATATTTCTTTACTAAGGATTTCTTCGATGTCATCTACAGGTGTGCTTAATTGAATTAATCCAGTTGGAGAATTTATAGGACCTAGTTTACGCCATACAACTAAATGCAAGTTATTATTTTCATCCTGTACTAATTTAAAATACTTCTCTAGATTACCGTATTGATTTAATATTTCCGTATAGTCGTTATTAGGCAGCTTGGGAATAGAGAATGTTTTCTTTTCTTTATCTTTATCTTCTTCATCTTTGTGATGATTTTCTTCTAGTTGGCTATGGGATAAATCCTTTGATGTTAGAATTGTGTTACCACTCTTATCTATAATTGATGCTTCTGTATTAATAGAAACTAATTTATCCATAATTATGAATCCATATTTATTAAGAGCTTCAGTTGAGGATAATTGGGTTAAGAATTTCATATCTATATTGTGAAATTGTGCTGAAAGAGTTTTGACCTTACTTTTAGATAAATAGTTTTTTGTAGTTATATATTGAGATAATCCCATTACAAATAATAGAACCAATAATATTAAGAAGAAACGGGAAAATAATTGCCATTGTAAGCTTTTAAATTTTATTCTTTTGTTTAAAATTTTCATTATACAACCACCTTATATCCAATACCGCGAATAGTTTTTATAATAGTATGATCCTTATCTCCGATCTTATCTCTTAGATATCGTATATAAACTTCAACAATATTTTCTTCACCATTAAAATCATAGCCCCAAACTTTCTGAAGAATTGTTGATTTACTAAGAACTAACCCATTGTTTAATAGTAAATATTTAAGCAAATTATATTGAGTAGGTGGTAAATCTAAAACCTTGTCACAATAAGTAATTTCATGAGCTCTATCATCAATATAGAAATCTCCTATACGATTTACATCATTGAGTTCAGGAAAACTATTTCTAAGACGAGCGTTGATGCGTGCAATTAATTCTTTAAAGCTAAAAGGCTTTAGCATATAATCATCAGCACCTAGATTTAAGCCTTTTACACGGTCATCTATGTCATCTCTTGCTGTCAACATTATAATAGGTGAATTTATTATCTTTTTTATTTGAGAGCAAACTTCAAAACCATCCATTCCAGGAAGCATAATATCTAAGATAATCAAGTGTGGTTTTATTTTTTTAGATAATGAAACGGCTTGGATACCATCAAAAGCTACATAAGCATTAAAGCCTTCATATTCTAAACCCATTTTAATAAATTCTACTATACTTTCTTCATCATCAACTATGAGAATGTTGATTTGTTCTTTAATTAGTGATGCCATAAATTGTTTCTCCTTTTACAATTAAGTTGAATTTCTATTATTCATTTTTTATCATTTCTTAAATAATAATTTAAAAAGTTCTTAATTGCAATGAAATTGGTGATAAATTGAAATAATAATAAAACACAAATTAAAAAATGCCCATATACTTAAAATTTAAGTATATAGACATTTTTAAAAGTTTTATTTACTGTAATTTAAATTTGCTAATTTCAGCAGTTAATTCGTCAGATAAGGATTTAAGTTTATTAGCATAACTTACAAATTCTTGTGAAGAAGCTGAGACTTCTTCTGTAGATGCAGTAACTTCTTCAGTGCCAGCAGCAGTTTCTTCACCAATTGAAGATATATTTTCAACTTCTGCAACAATCTTATCCTTATTTATACTAACTTCATCTATTCCAGTAATAATTTCGTCAAGCTTAGTTGTTAAGTCAGATAATGAAATTATAATGTCAGTAAATATTTTTTCAGCTTGATTTACTGATTCTTCTTGACTAAGTACTATGAAATTTGTATCTTGAACTTGTTTTACAGCTAGATTAACTTTGCTTACAACTTCAGTAATTATATTATCAATATCCTTTGCTGAAACAGCAGTTTCTTCTGCAAGTGTTCGTATTTCATCTGCGACAACAGCGAATCCTTTACCAGCTTCTCCAGCTCTAGCAGCTTCTATGGCAGCATTTAAAGCAAGAAGATTGGTTTGCTCAGTAATTTGAGATATTGATTCATTGATAGCTGCAATATTTTTCACACTCTCAGCAACGCTAGAAACTACGTTAGTTACATCTGCTGTGCTATTTTTAGTTTCAACAGATTTGTCCATAACAGTTTTTATTATTGTTACGCCTTCTTTACTTAAACTATTTGTGTTTTTAGCAACAGAACTAATTGTGTTACTTGCTGAATTTATATTATTAATTTGATCGGAAACATTTTCTAGATTAGTAGATAATGTTTCAAGATTTTGAGCAGATTCCATGCTACCTCTAGATATTTCAGTTATTGTATTAGCTATTTCATTCATTGAATTAGCTACTTCTTCACTCATAAGTGATAAGCTATTAGAAGAATTATTTACTTCTGTAACAGAGTTATCTACGTGATGAATAAGGTTAGAAACTGAAACTTGCATTTCGTTAAAATTTTCTGCAAGTTGCCCAAGTTCATCTTTGGATGAAATTATAATATTTGTACTAAAATCGCCAGCCTTACTTCTGTTAATACCTTCCTTGATCAGAGTTATGCCTTTATCAAGTTTTCTTGCAAAGAGCGTTCCTATAACTGTTGCTATGACTAAAAGAATAATTGTTATAAGTAGCATCTGAATACTAAAAGAATTTATTGATTTATTATATTCAGATTTAGGAGTTTCTAAGATAATTTTCCATCCAGTGATATCTGATGTTGTGTATTTTAATTTATATAAATCATTTCTAACTTTTAGCTCAGATTCCCCATAAGAATTGCTTCTTAATTTAGTCCAGTCACTATCTGAAAATTCAGATTCACCTATTAAATCTTTTTGTGAATGTGCAATTATAAGTCCAGCAGTGTCAACAAGGCATATTGCTCCTTTTTCACCATAAGTGATATTTGAAATAGAATCAGAAAGATTTTTTAAATCATAGTCTACGCAAATAATACCTAAAAGTTTTTGATTATCCATAACTGCTTTGCATAAAGTTACTACATTACTATTGCTTATGGAATCCTTATAAATATTTGTTACAGCAAATTTTCCATTTAATTCTTTAGCTTTTTTATACCAATCTCTTGTTTCAAAATTTACAGATGAAGTATCTGCATATGGATATATTTGAAGATTTCTTGAGTTATTATTATAGAAATAAGCAAGAATTATACTAGAATCACTTTCGTTAAGTGTTTTAAGCATATTATTTATATTTGTATTTGATTCAGGACTATTATCAAATTTACTTTCTTTAATAATATAGTCCATAGATTCTTCTATAGCAGTAAATTTTGAATTAATGTTTTGATTTACGGACATGTTTAAACTATTTGAACTTTTATCAAACTCATTATTAATACTGGAATTAAATTGAAAAATAGCAGAAACACTTAGTAATGTTACTGTAATAACTATTAGTGAAAATAACATTATAATTATTTTGTTTTTGATCGTGTTAAAAAATTTTAATTTTTGAGTGTTTTTACTTTTAGAGTTACTTCTAGAAATTTTTTTAGTTTTACTTTTTGCTTCATTTTTCATAAATATAGCCCCCTAATTTATCGTATATTATAATTTTTCGGAAATGGGAGGGAAAACTTTAATAATTATGAAATAAATTAACAAAGAATAATTTTAATTGATAAAAATACAAGATGATTAAGTATGATATGAAAAAAATGACGAAAATTCAGAGAATATAAATATTCAACATATGGTAAAAATTGGTTATAATTATAATAAAATCATTAAGTTTTTTGAAAGGAATAGAGTTATGAATAGTAATAATTTTAACGACAAAATTGAAAATAATGAAAATATTGTGTTTGGTGATAAAAATTATATAAATATTATAAAACAAAATAAGGAAATATTAGGGTTTGCTGGGGTGATAATCGTTATGATTCTAGGAATAATTATTATTGTGAGATTATTATCTGTACAAGTTATTAGTTCCAATGAGATAAGGCAAACTCTTATAGGTAAGAGTATAGAGTTAGATGATAGGAAAATAGAAATTAGTGATTCTAATTTAAATGAAGTAACAATAATTAATCGAGTTACAGAAAAGTATAAAATTGACGTTGTTAATGTTCAGTTTAAGATTAATTTAGAGGATAATTTAGCAGTTGAAACGGCAACTTTGAAATTTAATTATGATAGCGATAAGTGGGTTTATTCGTCTATGGATATTGAAAATACTAAAAATATAGAAGTAAGTTCAACTGCTGAAAGTTTTGTTAAAGAATTATTGCAAAAAGAGGGCTTATCAACTGTTACAGGGGAAAAATTTTATGGAAGTTATGTTAAGGATGTTAGTGGAATAAAGTTTGAAGAATACGGGAGAGATAATGGAAAAGTATTCAAAGCAAATTTGATATTAAGTAATGGTGCATGCTATGAAAGTTTTAATATTAGAGGTCAAATACTATTTGATGAGAGTAGGGGAATGTGGAAGATTAAATCTGTAGATATGAATGTAAAAGATAATCTTCATAAGGAAGAAAAAATAGATGAAGATATTATTAGAAGAATATTAATAGATGAGATTACAGATGGTAGTACTTATGAGTTGAAAAAGGAAAGTGGCAGTGAGTATATTAATATATTTAAAGATGATATAACAGAATTTAATATAGGAGATTATATAGTGAGAAAGGATAATACAATTAGAGTAGAGGTGGAAGGAAAAGTAAAATCAGATAAGATTATGGACATGAGTTTCAATGGATTTATAAGTATTAATGGAAAACTTTCTTGTGGTGTGATTAGAAATAGCAAAGACATAAAGATATATGGTACTAGTAAAGAGATTTCAAAAAGTGAGGAAGAAGTGAAAGAAAATTAACTTTATTACTATATTAATTTGCTGGGGAAGTTTCCTATAATTAAAACTCGCAAAAAGGAAATAAATGGTTATTTTTAAATTATCAACATAAAAGTTTAAAAAAAGTGAATTTAAAAATAACTAGACTATATCTTTTACAATATGTTAAAATATAACTTAAATAAGTAAAATGTTAGAAAAAGGAAAAGTGTACCCTTGGGGAAATAAAGTGAAAGGAGATGTGAATATGCAGAATATACTTCAAATTAATTACTCGGATGTTACTCCAGAGATTATAGACTTAAAGGAATTGTGTATAAGAAATAGTTCAATTGATTCAAGTTTATATACCAAGTATGAAGTTAATCAAGGCCTTAGAGATTTAAACGGAAATGGGGTTTTGACTGGATTAACAGAAATATCAGAAATACAATCTAAGGTGGATAGAGATGGACAAAGTATTCCTTGTGAGGGAAAGTTATTCTATAGAGGAATAGATATAGAAAAAATAGTTCGTGGATTTGTAAGTGAAAATCGTTTTGGATTTGAGGAAGTAACTTATCTTCTAATTTTAGGTGAACTTCCTAGAGGAGAAAAATTGAATGATTTTAAAAAACTAATTTCTAAATATAGAACGCTTCCAACATCATTTGTTAGAGATATTATAATGAAAGCTCCAAGTTTTGATATGATGAACACTTTAGCGAGAAGTGTTCTTACACTATATTCATATGATGAAAATGCAAATGATACAAGTGTATCTAATGTTTTAAGGCAATGTTTGCAGTTAATAGCTCTTTTTCCGCTTTTATCTGTTTATGGATATCAGGCATATGTTCATTATTATAATGATAAGAGTCTTATAATTCATACTCCTAAAGAGGAATTATCTACAGCTGAAAATATATTATATATGTTACGTCCAAATAGTAAATATACAGAACTTGAAGCAAGAATTTTAGATATAGCATTAGTACTTCATGCAGAACATGGAGGAGGGAATAATTCAACATTTACCACTCATGTAGTATCATCTTCTGGAACTGATACTTACTCTACTATTGCAGCAGCACTTGGATCACTGAAAGGACCAAAGCATGGTGGAGCGAATATTAAAGTTGTACAAATGTTTAAGGATATGAAAGAGAAGATATCGAATTGGGAAGATGAAGATGAAGTTTCCGATTACTTAAAGGCATTATTAAATAAAAAAGCCTTTGATAAGGCAGGATTAATATATGGCATGGGACATGCTATATATTCAGTGTCTGATCCTCGTGCAAATATATTTAAGAAGTATGTTGAAAGTTTATCTAAAGAAAAAGGCTTAAAAAAGGAATACAACCTATATTCTCTTGTGGAAAGACTAGCACCTAAAATTATTGAGGCTGAAAGGAAGACATATAAAGGGGTAAGTGCTAATATAGATTTTTATAGTGGATTTGTATATAGCATGTTGGATTTACCATTAGAATTATATACACCTATATTTGCTATTGCACGTATTTCTGGTTGGAGTGCTCATAGGATCGAAGAACTTATTAATACAAACAAGATAATTCGTCCTGCTTATATGAATGTTGCTGAAAGACGAGAATATATAGATTTAGAAAAAAGATAGTATTTTAAAAAGACCAGTGATTATGAACTGCCCCCTGTCAAGGAGACAGGGTAAATAATAAAAAAATTATGATGCTAAAGTGTGGCTCCTATATTCAATTGGAGCCATGCCTTTTAATTTCTTCTGTAATCTTTTCGTATTATAGAACTCTATATAGTTTTTTATAGCTTGCTCAAGATCCTCATAAGTACTGAATTTTCTAAGGTAATACATTTCTGATTTAAGAATACCCCAAAACCCTTCCATTGGCCCATTATCGATGCAACGACCAACCCTAGACATACTTTGGACTGCATTTATTGAATTAAGCTTGTCTTTAAATATTCTACTAGTATAATCGATTAAGAAAAAGGGATTGCTCCCTTTCCCTCATCTAAGAACCGTACGTGAGAGTTTCCCGCTCATACGGCTCAAGCAT
>NZ_SULK01000012.1:0-22307 GCF_007115085.1 Clostridium sp. HBUAS56017
AACCATCTTGGCAGGGATAGCAGGATTTGAACCTACGCATACCACAGTCAAAGTGTGGTGCCTTACCGCTTGGCGATATCCCTACATATGGGGTGAATGATGGGGCTCGAACCCACGACAACCAGAACCACAATCTGGCGCTCTACCAACTGAACTACATTCACCATATTGGTGCGTCTTAAGAGATTCGAACTCCTGGCCCACGCCTTAGAAGGGCGTTGCTCTATCCAGCTGAGCTAAAGACGCATGTTAAGAACGAGTTTTATTTTATGATATCTTTCCACATTTGTCAAGCCATTTTCCTAAAATTCTTTGACATTTATGGAGCGGGTAGTGGGAATCGAACCCACCTTTCCAGCTTGGAAGGCTGGAGTATTACCGATATACGATACCCGCTTATCTGGTCGGGGTGACAGGTCTCGAACCTGCGACCTCATGGTCCCAAACCATGCGCGCTACCATCTGCGCCACACCCCGTTCGTCATTCGCTGTATCTCACAACGACAATGACTATTCTACAATATGATAATTAATCCGTCAATACCTTTTTAGAAAGAAAAATAAACAACCATGAAAATAGGAGAATTTTGAAGCTAATTAAGAGTAATTACACTTTTTGTTCAGCCATCCATTTCCCATATATTATATTTTTATTATTATACGTCATCTAATTCCTTAAAATAAATTTCATATTCTTCATTGCTATCCACATCTATAAATCCAATATATCTCCCCTTACCTCTTGGCAAAGCTGCACTTCCAGGATTCATAAATATAATTCCTTCTTCAGTAAAAATTATATTTTCATGAGTATGCCCAAAAAGAGCTATATCTGCACCTATTTCTTTAGCTTTATAAAAAATATTATTAAATGAACTTTTTACCCCATAGTTATGACCATGAGTTATAAAAATTCTTTTTCCACAAATATCTAAGATTTGTTCTGAAGGATATAAATTAGAAAAATCACAATTACCTTTAACTGCATAGATTTCGCCTTCAAATCCTCTACTTAATTCCTTTACATCTTCTATATTGTCTCCTAAGTGTATTAATATATCAGCCCCTTTAATATGCTTTTTTATAACTTCAATATAATTTTTCATTCTATGTGTATCACTAACTACTGCTATTCTCAAAATGCTACCTCCTATAATGTAATTATATATATCTAGATAATCTTTCTTTCAGCATTTTGAAGGCTATTCCTCTATGACTTATTTCATTCTTCTCTTCTGACGATAATTCACTAAAAGTCTTTTTTAATGGCTCATAGTAAAATAATGGATCATATCCAAATCCTCCGTTTCCAGATAGATCCTCCATTATTTTCCCTTGAACTTCTCCCTTTACAGCTGTATAAGTATCTTCACTATCTATCAGTGCTATAGCACAGATAAACCTAGCACCTCTTTTCTCTCTAGGAACCCCTCTAAGCCCTTCTAAGAGCTTTTTATTATTAGCAGCATCATTTCCATGTTCTCCAGAATACCTAGCTGAATAAATCCCTGGAGCACCATTTAAATAGTCAACCGCTATTCCAGAATCATCTGCTAAAACTATAAACTGCTCCTCTCCACGTTGCTTTAAAAATTTAGCTATTTCTGAAGCTTTCTTCTTAGCATTTTCCTCAAAAGTTTTTCCATCTTCTACAACTTTAACAAAGATATTTTCATCTTTTAATGATTTAACCTCAAATTCTAAACCCTCTAACAGCTTTTTTATTTCACTTATCTTGCGTAAATTATTACTTGCAACTATTATCTTTTGCATACCTACTTATTTCCTCCAGTTCCGATCCAAAGGGAATCCATTTTCAAAACATCTTTTTGTGCTTGTATCATCTGTTTTATACCCTTTTCTCCTAAATTTAATAATTCGTCTAATTCAGTTCTACTAAATGGACTTTCTTCACCTGTTCCTTGTAATTCTACAAAACTACCTTCATCAGTCATAATTAAATTCATATCCACCTTAGCCTTTGAATCTTCTTCATAGCATAAATCAAGCAACTTTTCGTTATCAACTATCCCTACACTCGTTGCAGCAACAAAATTTCTTATAGGATAAACTTTAAAAGGTTTTGTTCTATGAAGCTTATTTATGGCATCTACCATAGCTACAAAAGCTCCTGATATAGATGTAGTTCTAGTACCACCATCAGCCTGTATTACGTCACAATCTACCCAAAGAGTCCTTTCCCCTAATGCTTTTAAATCAACTACTGATCTCAATGCTCTTCCTATAAGCCTTTGTATCTCCATTGATCTCCCATCAACTTTTAACCTAGCAATATCTCTAACTTTTCTATTACCTGTTGCTCTTGGTAACATATTATACTCTGCTGTAATCCAGCCTTCCCCAGTTCCTTTTAAGAATGGAGGTGCTTTTTCTTCAACAGATACATTACAAAGTACTTTTGTGTCACCTACCTCAATATATACTGATCCTTCTGCATATTTTGTATAATGCCTTGTCATATTAATATGTCTTATTTGATCTTTCTTTCTTCCATCTATTCTCATAATAATATAGCCACCTTTAAATTTATTTTATATTGAAAAGCTCATCTCTTTTTGGTTCTTTTACTACTAATTCTACTCCATTTGAAACCAAAATACCTTTACTCCTTGTAACTTTTCCTACGATTGATGCTTTTATTCCTTCTTTTCTTAAAGCATCAACTAATTCTTTCCCCTTATCGGTTGTTATTAACATACATCCTGAAGATATTAGTCTCAATGGATCTATTGAGAATTCTTTAGCAATTTTTTTTGTACTTTCTTTAACTGGTATTTTATCCTCATATACTATAAACCCTGTATTTGAAGCTGCGGCCACCTCAAATAAAGCTCCTAAAAGGCCGCCTTCAGTTATATCATGCATAGAATTCACTCCAATTCTTGTAGCAATAATACCTTCTTTAAGGACACTTATTTTATCTATAAGCAATTTAGCTTCTTCAAATTCATCAGAGCTTAATATTTTTTTGCATCTTTCTTCATAATCATTAGCCAGTATAGCTGTTCCTTCTAGTGCAATATCTTTAGTTACGATGATATCGTCCCCTATTGTAGCTCCTGCCGTTTTAACAATATTATTTTTTTCACTTCTCCCTATGGCAGTTACAGATACCACTATTTTATTTACTGCCGACGTTACTTCCGTATGTCCCCCAATAATTTCTAGTCCTAACTTAGCCGACTCTTCGCTAATTTCACTCATAATCTTATTTATCTCCTGTAAACTTGATGTTATAGGAGCCAATATTGTTACCAATATTGCAATTGGAGTTCCTCCTGAAGATGCTATATCATTACAATTTATATGAACTGCAAGCTTTCCTACATTTTCTGTTGCTCCAGTTATAGGATCAGTTGAAAAGATACCACAGGAATTTTTAAAATCTATTACTGAACAATCTTCACCAACATCATTTCTTACAATTACTTCTTCCCTCTTTACTCCTTTGTTTTTTTGAATCATTTCTCTCAAATCATCAAAATTTAGTTTTCCTTCCTTCACTAAAAAAATCTCCTTTAATTTTGATTTTATGCACTATTTATCACTACATCTCATATTAATTAATAAGAACAATAAATATGAGGTGAATATTTTGAGATATATAGGACCATTTTTTAGAATGAATAGTCTTTCCGAAAAAGATATAGAAGGGCAACTTTTTTACTTATCTAGGGAAGCTATAAAGACTATTGTACTTAACTCTAAATGTGGAATTTTATCTTCTTTTAGAGCTTCTAAAAAATCTTCTCATACAAATAATATTAGCATATTAAATGGTTTTTCTCCACTAATATGCTTATACAAAAAAAGCTCTCCAGTGTTTGTTCACAATAAAAGTTCTCACGGATTTGATGAATCATCTTTTAAAAAAGATGTTTCTCCAAGTACAAACGCACTAATGACTCTGTCATTATTAGATTTAAGTCGTTATTATTCCAATTATTCAAAAAGCGAAAGGAATGTAGAATCTTTAAAGGATGCTTACTCCTATTTAGCAAAAGAGCAATTAGAATTTTATTATGAAAACTTAAGAAATTCGGAAGGTGTCTTTATAGAGAAAAAAAATATTTCAGATGGAAACGCAAAAGGATATAATCTTCTCGATAGGAATAAAAAATTTAGCTTTGTAGACCAAGCTTTTATGATGAATGCATATTATCAATATTCCAATAATTATCCCGATGACCCTTCTAGTAATGACTATAAAAATTTCGCCTTACAAATCCTTGAAATGTTTTTGAATTTTAAAGATATACTATATACCCTTTCCTTTGAAGATGGTTGCAAAGTTTTATTATCATTTAACATCTTCTACAATTTGTCCAAAAATGAGAATTGCAAGTCTTTAATTATAGACCTAAGTGATTTCTTAATTAATAAATTCGATGAAAAAAATTATTATATAGATTCATTAGACAGCACTGCTTTATTTGCGCTATCCTTGATGGATTCATTTAAACATACGGAAATAGTATCATTTAAAGAAAAAAGTGATGAAATTTTTGAAAAACTTAAAAGCTTATATAATGATGAAAAAGGAATCTTTATTAAACTTTCAGAAAAAAAAGAAATAAAGTATTCTTCTTTAGAAATAACTTTTTACTTTTTATTTATCTTTGTTCGTTCAAAAGAAGAAGATAATATATACGAATATAGAAATATGATTTCTAATTTATATAAAAAATATTTTATTTCCTCTGGGTTAGTTTACAGTTGGCCAGAAGCTCCAACCTTGGATGAAACTGAACGCTATAGGGGACTCTCTCTACGTTCCAATGATATGTTAGATGAAACTTCATTTAGAATGCCTAACATGCCTTCTCCAGAAAGTTCTGGCTTAGCTCCATTATTTGCAAAAAATATAGTCTACTCCAAAAAAAAGGATTCCTTTGCTCGTCCCAAAGATGTATTTGACAGCTTCAGAAACTTACTAATATTTTACGTGTTTATACATTACTTCATGGATGATATTATAAACGAAATGAATTTTGTATCTGTCTCTAACGAGCCTCCATCAGAAACAAAAACAACACCAGACTCTGATAACATAACTTCTGATGATATTTCTAAGGAAAATAATGAAAATAGTGAAGAAAATTCTTAAAATAACTGATAAAACTATAGATGTTTCTAATGACATCTATAGTTTTATCAGTTTATACTTGAAAACTCTATATTTTCATTTCCATCAAAATTTACATTTGATATTTTATTTGATACAACAACATTATTTTTCACAAACATTATTGGTAATATTCTATATGAATCAAAAAACTTTACTTCTGCACCTGCTGGATTAATTAAATAACTTTTTTCCTCTTCATTACATAAATAACGAAACTGCTCATACAGCCCACTTATATTCTTATTATCTTCTATACAATTTATTAAAACCATGTCATATTTATCTCTAACTTTTAATTCTTCTATGTCTTTTTTATTGATCAAATAATATTTAAGCTGAATATTCTCTTTTTCTTTGAACCAATCAGCTAAATACCTGCAATAATTTCTAATAGTTTCCGTATCTTCCCCCAGAAGCGTCAGCACTTTAGGTTTTGTAATTTCTTGTGCATTGTTTATACTAACTTTTCTACTTTGAATTTTCTCTAAGTTTTCTTTATCTTCTCTAAAATAACTGCCTTCAGCAGGTTCTGCCACCTGAGAATTCTCGTTGGTAAAACTATCTGTAGCACTGTATATCATTTTAAATAGTTCTTTCCTATATGCCACTGATGTACCTTTATCCAAGTTTTGAATAGATAAGTATATACCGTCATTTGACGAATATGAAAACAACTTATTTTCATTCTTTAATCTCTCTAATTGATTTATAGGAGGATTAAATATCAAATCTCTTTCACCGATTTCATAAGATGCCATGGATAGTTCTACATTATCATCTTTGACAAGAGTAATATTTTTTCCCTTGCCATCTTCTTTTTGATTTTCCTCTAGTTCTATCTTATTCTGGTCAATATTTTTAATGGAATATTGACCAGAATAGACAATATCCTTATAGGAATTTTTAATGTTTGCCCAAAGGGGCAAATACTTCCTAATTCTATATTGAGGTTTAGTCAGATCTATTAAAAAATTATCGTTTTTTTTGTTTAATCGAATTGTTATACTTTTTTCATTAGCTGTTATTGCAACACCTTTTTCAAATGTTCCTTCTCCCTTTTTAAACGAATTTGCTCCATATACATCTAATAACGATCTTATATTTTGTTCATCTTCTATCTTTATTAATCCCTTAAAATATTCTCTTATATCTTTTGCTGTTATTGAATCTCCATTACTCCAAAATATATTATCATTTAATACAAATTCATATTCTATTCCATTATCCTTAACATTGATTTCCTTAGCTAATGAAGGTATAACTTTTCCTTCTTTATCTAAACTCACCAAGCCCTTGCTTGTTGCACAAATTAAATTTTCATCCTCTTTAGACAAATTTGTTACTTTATCTAAAGATTCAGGTAAATTAGTAACTGCAAAAATCATAGAGTTATTGCTTTGATTTTTTTTTGTATTACCTACCTCAATAAAGCTTAACAAAAAAATAATTAATCCAATTACTAGTATTAGAGGTATAATAAATTTCTTCATTAAACACTCTCCTTTTTCTTTAGTCTTTACAATTATATCCACTACTCCTCTGAGATAATCACTTATAAAAAATTATTCTAATTAGTATGTATTATTTTTGTATGATATAATATATTTATAATTTTTAGGAGGTAATATTATGTCTTTTTTACTTGGTGCAACATGTATTGTTGGTATAACTTTCATGATAGTATTTATGTTTATAGGCATTTGGTTATTTGTAGCAACCTTGAAAGCTTTCCATCATTTAAAATATAAAACATTTTTATTAGAAAAAATTTACCACAAGTTAGATAACCTAGGAAACATAAATCACGATTCTCAAATAAAGAGCGATTCATTAAATAATGATAATATAGATTTTTTTGATATAAATGAAGAAGAAAATGTATCTAGTCTAAATAATATTAAAAATATGCAGTAAAAACGCACAAAAGTCACAGGTATTTCTCTTACCTGTGACTTTTTATACAAAATAAAAATATATTTAAACCTAATTACTTAATTATACTAATAGATAGCAATAATATAATACTAATAGATAAACTTAGTGCCGTGTATCCAATTTTTTTAATTCCATTTTCATTTAGCCAAAACCTAGCAGCTAAAAAAATCATAGTTGTCGCTACTCCTATTTGTATTGGCATATAGGAGTAAAATAATTGCCCTATATAAATAAATTGATATGAAGTTAAAATTGTACACATTATTAATACACTAGTTATGCTAGCAGCTGTAATTGTCATAACATTAATAAATTTCTTCATAATTACTCACCCATCATTTCTTCAAATTCGTCCTCAGATATGACCTTAACCCCTAAATCAATAGCTTTTGTAAGCTTAGATCCAGCTTCTTCTCCTGCAAGTACATAATCAGTTTTTTTACTAACGCTTCCTGACACCTTAGCTCCTAATAATTCTAGTTTTTCTTTTATACTTCCTCTTGTGTAATTTTTTAAAGTACCTGTTACAACCACAGTTTTCCCTTCGAATACACTTTCTACTATACTTATTTCCTCATATTTAGGATTTACTCCAAGATTTAAAAGTTCATCTATAGTACTTAAAACCTTCTCTTCTCTAAAGAATTCCATCACACATTTTGCAACTATATCTCCTACATCTGAAACCTGTACTAATTCTTCAAATTCAGCCTTTTTTAATCCTTCAATAGATTTAAATGTATTAACTAAATCCTTTGCCGTCTTTACTCCAACATTAGGTATACTTAGTGCATATATAAATGAATGTAATTCACAATTCTTACTTTTTTCTATAGAATCTAAAAGATTTTGTGCTTTCTTTTCACCAAACTTATCTAAGGTTAACAACTCTTCTTTGCTTAGCTTATATAAATCAGAAATTGATTTTATATTTAACTTTTCAAATAGTTGTTCAGCTGTTTTTTCTGAAAAACCTTCTATATTCATAGCTTCCCTTGATCCATAATGAACTATAGTTTTAACTAATTGCGGCTTGCAAGACAAAGTATTTTCACAGAAATAATGTGCACCATCTAATACTATATGCCCCCCACAACTAGGACAGACCTTAGGTGGAGTTATTTCTCTTGCTCCTTCTAAACTTTCTTCAACAACCCCCATTATTTCCGGAATAACATCATTAGATCTTCTAACGAAAACCTCTGCTCCTATCTTTACTCCTTTTCTAGCTATATCATCCATATTGTTAAGTGTAGCTCTTTTAACAGTAACACCAGCTAGTTCTACAGGATCTAACAGTGCCGTTGGCGCAACTCTTCCACTTCTTCCCACATTCCATTCTACATCCAAAAGAGTAGTTGTAGTTTCCTGCGCCTCAAATTTATATGCTATAGCCCACTTAGGAAACTTTACAGTATATCCTAAGAGTTCTCTAGTTCTAATATCATCAATAGCTATAACAAGACCATCTATATCATAATTCAAATCAAATCTTATATCTCTTATATATTCAATTTCTTTTTCTATTTCTTCAATAGATGTACAAACTTTCATATAATCATCTACCGGAAGCCCTTTTTCTTTGATAAAATCCATCATTTCTAGATATGTCTTAAACTTATAACCTTCTTTATATCCTACATCATAGAAAAATGCAGATAGATTTCTATTAGCTGTTTCTTTAACATTTAAGTTTCTTAAAGCTCCAGCTGCGCCATTTCTTAAGTTCTTTAGCGGAACTACCGCTGTTTCATTATATTTATTAAAGGCTTCTGTAGTCATTACAGCTTCACCATGTACTTCTAACAAATCACTTGAATCAATCTTTAACGGAATTGATTTTATAGTTTTAACTTGAGCTGTTACATTTTCTCCAACACTTCCTGTACCTCTTGTTGCACCTGTTACAAGTATTCCTTCTTCATCATATGTTAAGTTAACAGTAAGTCCATCGAACTTCTTCGTTAATACATATTTTAAATCAGGTAGATTCTCTCCTCTTGATCTCATATCTTCAACAAACTTCTTATTTCTATTGTGCCAATCTCTAAGTTCATCAACACCTTGAGCTTTATCCATACTCCAAAGTCTTCCTTTATGAGTATATTTACTAAATCCCTCTAATACCATATCTCCAACTCTTAAAGTTGGAGAATAAGGTAATATATAATCTTCTTCTATTTCTAATTTTCTAAGCTCATCATATTTTTTATCATATTCCTTATCGGTAACTGTAGGATTATCTAAAGCATAATATTCATATGAATATCTATTTAATTCTTCTACTAATTCTTTTATTCTTTCCTTATTATCCATAACGTAGCTTCCTCTCCAAAATACTTATAATACTTCTAGCTTTGCTAGTGATAATAATAATACTTTCACACCTTGCTTATCAAATGCAATAGTAAGCTTCTTATCATTTCCTGATGGCGCTATAGAAACTACTGTCCCTATTCCAAATTTCTCATGTTTAACTTTTCTACCCATAGTAATTTCTCCACTATTTACATTTGAAGTGCTAGGTTTAGAAGTTCCATCAAGGGCACTTGTTAACCCTGAACTTGCTGTAGCTCTTGACGAATACATATTTCCTCTTAAACTATGAGGATTAAAACGAGAGTTATTAGTTCCATTAGCTTTTGATGATGATGGACTTGTAAGTCCTCTTTCATTTATAAATTCCTTTAATCCAGGCTTTATCTCACCTATAAAGTCAGATTGACTGTAGCTTACTGTTCTACCAAAAACTTTCCTCACTTCAGCCGATGTCATATATAATATTTCCTTGGCTCTAGTTATTGCAACGTAGCAAAGTCTTCTAGCTTCTTCCATTTGATCTTCTTTATCCATATCAGTAACACTTGGGAATATTCCATTTTCCATACCAACCATAAATACAACTGGGAATTCTAATCCCTTTGCACTATGAATAGTCATAAGAACTACTGATCCTTCTCCATTTTCCTCTTCCTCAAGTTTATCTGTATCCTGAACTAAAGAAATCTTTTCTAAGTAAGCTTCCAAACTCTTATCCTCGCTATTTTTTTCAAAATCCACAGCATCAGATACTAATTCCTTTAAGTTTTCTATTCTACTCTTATCTTCAATTTCATCTGATTTAGATAGTTCTTCTAAATATCCAGTATCCTTTAATATACTTTCAACTAAAACTGATGGAGGTACTGTTTCTTTTAAATCCATAAAGTTTTCCATAAGCTCTGTAAACTTCTCAATACAAGATGCATTTCTAGCAGTTAATGTAGATATATTGCGAGCTTCATTTAAAGCATCCCATAAATCCAGCTCAAAATCTCCTGCAAAATCTTGAACCTTTTGTACAGTTGCATCACCTATACTTCTCTTAGGTACATTTATTATTCTCCTTAAGCTTATATCATCTTGAGGATTTACTATAACCTTTAAGTAAGAAATTAAGTCTTTAATTTCTTTTCTATCATAGAATCTAGTTCCACCTACGATTTTGTATCCAATACCTCTTCTTCTTAAGGTTTCCTCAAATATACGAGATTGAGCATTAGTTCTATATAGGATTGCAAAATCATCATTTTTTCTATTTTCACTATGTTTTAAATCTGCTATAGTCTTAGAAACGAAATCTCCTTCTGATCTATCATCAAAAGCTCTATAAATCTTAATCTTACTTCCTGCATCTTGAGTAGGTCTAAGCATCTTATCTTTTCTTCTTGCATTGTTTGCAATAACCACATTAGCAGCTTGAAGTATATTGTCCTTAGATCTATAGTTTTGCTCTAATTTAATAACTTTAGCCTCTGGATAATCTTTTTCAAAATCTAGTATATTGCTTATATCTGCACCTCTCCAAGCATATATACAATTGTGAACAGCTATACCATTTGATATATAGTTTCTGGTTTCTTCCACATTTAAGTCATAAACAAATCCCTTATATTCTTCAACAACTACAGATGTAACTTCTTCGCTAATAACTTTTCCATCATGAACAGTTACAATCTCCATTCCTTTTTTAACACTACCTAATGGTAAGAATAGAAACTTTTCGCCTTCTGTTAATTTCGCTCTCTTTATTATTTGAAAATTATCACTACTCTTAACTATACTTTTACTAAATTCTTCTGTTTCATCAAAAGTATAATGTTCACTCTTAATAACATCTGAAGCTAATATCCTGGAATCATTAACTTCAATTATGTGAGAATAATTACCTTCATTATCTTTTTTCCCACTAAAGAAACTTATATCAACTTTCCTTACATTAACTACATCCAAACTTGTATAATGAGGGTAATCCTTATATAAATACTCACTATCCATTAAAATTTCTATCTCATCGGAATTATCAGCAAGTGATCCGCATTCATTTAGATAATACTCTTCATAATTAGTTGCTTCATTTTCTGTTTCACATACTTTAAGTACCCATATCTTATCTCCATTGTTATCTATAAGTGTTACATTTAAACCATTAACTACTTCTCCGCCCACATTTAAAACTGAAGGAGTTTTACCTACTATATATCCAGAACCTTTTTTATGCATCAAATAGACATAAAATAAGTTTTCTTCATTGCTAAATCTACTAAAAGTTAAGTGATTCGGTGTCCCTTTAATAACTTTTCCACTATCAGTAATAACTTTAATTATGTTTCCACTATATTCTTTCTTAGATACGCTTGATACCTCTTTAAAGCCATATTCTCCATTCCCTAATAATGACTGTACTTTATCTCCATTATTTATGTCTTCTATTTTTACTGCGCCATTTTCTCTATTTATGATAGTTCCTTCAACAAGACATTGATCATCATCTCCAACAACGCAAATATTCTTATTCTTATTTGCTAGAAGCTTAACCAATTCATATTGTGCACCATTTGTATCTTGGTATTCATCTACCATAATGTATTGGAACTTTCTTTGATAAAATTCTAATACATCTGGATTCTTTTTAAGTAATTCCACAGTCTTAAATATTAAATCATCAAAATCCATAGCATTATTCTCTTTAAGCCTTTTTTGGTACATTAAATAAACATCTGCTATCTTATTCTCTCTAAAATTGCTTTCAAATTCTCTTTTAAAACTTTCTGGACTTTGCATCTTATCTTTTGCTCTACCTATCTTACCCATAATCTCTCTTTGAGTGATATCTTTATCATTTATATTAAGAGCTTTCATACATTCTGTTAAAAGAGTTTTTTGATCTGAAGTATCATATATTGTAAAGCTACTTCTATATCCTAAATGTTCTATTTCTCTTCTTAATATTCTTACACATGTTGAGTGAAATGTAGATATCCACATATCCTCTGCCTTTTCTCCAACGAGTTTTTTAACCCTATCCTTCATTTCTTTAGCTGCTTTGTTTGTAAAAGTTATAGCTAAAATTTTGTAAGGAGGTATACCTAGGTCCTCTATCATATGAGCCATTCTATAAGTTAATACTCTTGTTTTACCTGAGCCTGCTCCAGCAAGTATTAATACTTGTCCGTCTACAGTAATAGCACCTTCATATTGTTCTTTATTAAGTAATGATTTTAAATCCAAATCATTTCCTCCTCTCTAAATACTAAAACATTATAGCACACTCTAATACTCATTTATATTATAA
This sequence comes from Clostridium sp. HBUAS56017, assembly GCF_007115085.1. NCBI lineage: Bacteria > Bacillati > Bacillota > Clostridia > Eubacteriales > Clostridiaceae > Clostridium > Clostridium sp. HBUAS56017. The sequence goes on from NZ_SULK01000012.1 coordinate 12,699, forward strand.
TCTTCTACTTAAAATAATCCAAAAATGATAGGAATAAATATAGCTGGTAATAGATTCGCTACTTTTATTTTTGTAACTTCAAGCATATTTAACCCAAGCCCTATAATTAAAAGGCTCCCAACAGCAGACATATTAGAAATTACCACAGTACTTAATATTCCTGATAACAATCCCGCCGCCAAAGTTATTACTCCTTGATATATAAGTACACTTAAAACTGATAACATAACTCCAATTCCTAAAGTTGAAGAAAATATCAAAGAAGAAATTCCATCCAGTACAGATTTAGCCAAAAGTGTTGTGTTATCTCCTTTTAATCCACTTTCTAAGGATCCAACCACAGCCATAGCCCCTATACAAAATAGTAAACTTGCTGTTACAAATCCTTCTGATACTGATACTGTATCACTTTTTTTCTTAACCTTTTTCTCAAAGTAATCTCCTAATTTAATTAGTCTCTTATCTATATCAATTATCTCTCCAATTAATGCTCCTACAGCAACACATATTATCATTTGAATAGTATCCTCGCCCTTTAATGCCCCTGATATCCCTATGTACAAAACACATAACGCCAGCCCATTCATTATAGTATTACTAATTTTAGTTGTTATTTTACCTTTTATAAATAATCCAACAATGCACCCAATAAATATAGTTACACAATTTACTATAGTCCCTAACATTAATAGCCCTCCATAAATTTCTTTTAATCTTTATTTTAGCATATATTTATCCCTAGCGAAAATTATGTTAACATTAGATGAAACAACTTAACTAGACTGATTTATTCTAGTTAAAGACATAGTACAAACATTTCTAAAATTTATAAATACCATTATGATTGGAGTGAGTAAATGAAAAAAAGTCTTCTATATTTTATAACTATTTTTACAGTGATTTTTGTTCTTACGGGGTGCGTCAATAAAGTTGATTATAATAGTGTAAGTAATTATTCAGATGAAACTCTCACTTCTGCACTTACATCTATGAACGAATTAGACTATGATAAATTTTCTTCTTATTTAAGTGATGATTTGAAGGAATCCTACAACTTGGCAACATTTCAAAGTGAAACCACTAATATTATGAACAAGATTGGTACATTTGAATCATTAACCTATTATGATGGAGAAGAGAGAAATGGATATATATCTTTGATATATGATGCTAAATATTCTAATTCACAAGATACAGTTTCTATATCAATAACCTTCAAGAAAGATGATAAAGAACATAAAATCTATCAATTGTATTTCGATTCAGCAATTATTAATAATTAGCATTGCATTTATCTATTAATAGTATATAATATGTTTATTCAGTACTATATAAGGAGGATTTTGTTTATGGAAAAATCTAATATATATCTAGTTTTTTCAAGAACAGGCACTTGGCTTTCACGCTCAATAAAAGTTATTACAAATAGTGAATATACTCATGTAGCCTTAAGTTTGGATTCTAATTTCGACAACATGTATACCTTTGGTAGATTAAATCCTAATAATCCTTTTTATGCTGGATTAACTATTGAAAATCTACATGATGGAGTATATAAAAAGTCATCATCATGCGAAAGTCTGATATATAAAATACCAGTTTCAAAAGACCAATTGGATACATTAATTGATGAACTTAATAAATATTATTATTCAGATATAAAATACAAATATAATTTTCTCGGTCTATTTGCAGTTTTGTTGGACAAGCCTTGGAAAAGAAGCCGCCATTATTTTTGTTCACAATTTGTAACAGAATTACTGATTAAAAGCAGTATTTGGGATAGTCCAAAGCTTCCCGAATTGACAAGACCAACAGACTTGGTGCATATTGACAATAAAGAAATTATATTTCAAGGATCAACTAATGAAATTAGCACAATAGTTAATAACCTTTCACCTATTGCTTTCTAATTAATATTTTCTTAGTATTGATATAAAATATGAGTATATTCTCTCATTATTTTATATCAATACTATTTTTTTCATAAAATTTAATAGTTACTTTATTTTTTTCTCATATTAGATTAGAATTAAAGGTAAATGCTAATTAATTTTGATACTACCTAAGAGAGGATGAATAAGATGGCAAACGAAATAAACTCATCTAATTTTATTAGAAATATAATTATTGAAGATTTAGAAAAAGGAAACGTGAAGGAAGTAATTACTCGTTTCCCGCCAGAACCTAACGGATACTTACATATAGGTCATGCTAAATCAATTTGTTTGAATTTCCAATTAGCTGAAGAGTTTAAGGGAAAAACGAATTTAAGATTTGATGACACTAATCCAGTAAAAGAAGATACTGAATATGTTCAATCTATAAAACAAGATGTAGAATGGTTAGGTTTTAAGTGGAGCAATCTTTTATTTGCATCAAACTATTTTGATACGATGTATGAAAAAGCAGTTCTTTTAATAAAGAAAGAAAAAGCTTATGTATGTGACCTAACTCCAGAAGAAATGAAAGAATATAGAGGAACATTAACTTCTTCTGGAAAAGATAGTCCTTACAGAAATAGATCTGTCGAAGAAAACTTAGACCTTTTTGAAAGAATGAAAAATGGTGAATTTAAAGATGGAGAAAAAGTTTTAAGAGCTAAAATAGATATGGCTTCTCCTAACATAAACATGAGAGATCCTGTAATTTATAGAATCGCTCACACTACTCACCACAACACAGGAGATAAATGGTGTATATACCCAATGTATGATTTTGCACATCCTATAGAAGATGCTATTGAAGGAGTAACTCATTCAATCTGTACTTTAGAATTTGCTGATCATAGACCTTTTTATGATTGGATAATACAAGAATGTGAAACTGAAAGTGTTCCAAGACAATATGAATTTGCAAGATTAAATATAACTAATACAGTTATGAGTAAGAGAAAACTTAAACTTTTAGTTGATGAAGGAATTGTTGATGGATGGGATGATCCAAGAATGCCTACTATAGCAGGTCTTAGAAGGAAAGGATACACTCCAGAATCTATAAGAAACTTCTGCCAAGCAATTGGTGTTGCAAAAGCAGCTTCTGTTGTTGATGAACAAATGCTTGAATACTTCATAAGAGAAGATCTTAATCCAAAAGCTTTAAGAGCTATGGCAGTAATAGATCCTTTAAAGGTTGTTATTACTAATTACCCTGAAGGTCAAACTGAAATGTTAGAAATAGAAAATAATCCTCAAGATGAATCTGCTGGTACTAGACAAGTAGCTTTCTCAAGAGAAATTTATGTTGAAAGAGAAGACTTCATGGAAATACCTGCCAAAAAATACTTTAGGCTATTTCCTGGAAACGAAGTAAGACTTAAAGGTGCGTACTTTATAAAATGTAACGAAGTTATTAAAGATGAAAATGGTAATGTGATTGAACTTCACTGTACTTATGATCCAGAAACTAAGAGCGGTAGTGGATTTACTGGAAGAAAAGTTAAAGGAACCATTCACTGGGTAGATGTAAACTCAGCTATTCCTGCTGAATTTAGATTATACGAACCTTTAATCCTTGATGATATTGAAGAAAATGAAGGAAAACACTTCCTAGAACAAATAAATCCAAACTCTTTAACTGTTCTTAAAGGATTTATTGAGCCATCTGTAAAAGGTGCTGCAATTGGAGAGAAATATCAATTGTTTAGACACGGTTACTTCAATGTAGATCCAAAAGATACAACAGAAGATAATCTTGTGTTTAATAGAATAGTTTCACTAAAGAGTTCATTTAAAATAGGATAAAAACAAAGAGGTATCTCATATAATTTGAGATACCTCTTTATTTTTTAAATCTAAAGAATATATATTCTTATATTCTAGAGAATATTTATGGTAATATTCTCATATTCTTAAGAATATGCTTATATAATGCGGGTTAAGCTAGATTTTAAAGAAATTTTTCGAATCTTTCTCTAACTTTTTCTTCTCCCATAATTTGCATTATAGTATAAAGATCAGGTGTATTAGCTCTGTGAGATAAAGCAGCTCTTACAGCTCCAGCTACATCTGAAATCATACCTTTGTAGTTTTCAGGATTTGCTTTATATTCTTTTCTATTTGCACAGTATCCTAAGTTTAGTCCAATAGCTTTTAAGTCATCGAACCAAGCTTCTTGGCTTCCTGCATTAAAGTTAAATTCTTTAGCATAAGTTTTTATAACTTCTTTTGCTACTTCTAATGATAAAGTTTTAGGTAATTCTATATTTTCTTCTGTTTCATTATAGAACAATTCATCAAAGAAGTAGAATATCTTCTCCTTAACTTCATCCCATTTAGCAAAGTCTTTTCTTGGTTTTGGTCCTTCTTTATCTATGTTGAACATTTCTTTTGACATATCTTCTTTGGCTGTAACAAGTTCAAACATTTCTTTATCAAATTCTTTAGCCCAATTTGTATAGTCGTTATATACTTTATCTGCCTTGAACTTAGAAATAACATCTTTGCTAACATCATTTAGTTTAACTATATCAAATAATGCTCCACTCTTACTCATCTTATCTAAAGCTACAGGGAATTCATGATAATCCGCATCTGGATTTTCGCTTCTCCAATCCTCATAACTTGAATTAATTATATTTAATAAGTATTCAATAACTGATTCTGTTGGATACCCAACTTCTTTATAGTAAGATACTGCAGCTTCAGCATCCTTTCTCTTTGAAAGTTTTCTCTTTGACCCATTGTCATTTTTCATTATTGTTGGAATATGAGCATAGTTTGGTCTATCAAATCCCAACACATCAAATAATTGTACATGTATTGGAAGTGACGATAGCCATTCTTCTCCTCTTATAACATGAGTAGTTCTCATTAAAGCATCATCAATTGCATGAGCAAAATGATAAGTTGGAAGACCATCAGATTTAATTATTACTATATCCTGATTATTTTCTGGGAATGAAGTATCTCCCTTTATAAGATCATGGAATTCTACTCTATTTTCAGGATTTCCTGGTGATTTTAATCTTATTATATAACTTTCACCATTCTCTATCCTCTTAATAGCATCTTCAGCACTTATATTTCTACAAGTAGCATATTCTCCATGATATCCTGGAGTAACCTTTTCAGCCATTTGCTTTTCTCTGGTTGCATTTAATTCTTCTGCAGTACAGAAGCAAGGGTATGCTAACCCTTTTTTCACTAAATCTTTAGCAAAGGTTGAATATATTTCTTTTCTTAAACTTTGTCTGTATGGACCATAATTACCTACTTCAGTTTCTTCTCCTGTAGCTCCTTCATTAAAGTTCATACCAAAATTCTTCATAGTTTCAATAGTATCAACTATAGCACCTTTTACTTCTCTCTTCTGATCAGTATCTTCTATTCTTAAGAAAAATACTCCTTCACTTTGACTTGCTACTCTTTCATTAATTAATGCAGCAAAAACTCCACCTATATGTTGAAATCCAGTAGGGCTTGGTGCATATCTGCAAACAACTGCACCTTCCTTTAGATTTCTTTTTGGATACTTTTCTAAATAATATTCTGGTGTCTTTTCTATACTTGGAAACAGAATATCTGCTAATTTTTCAAAACTCATATTATCACCTTTCCTTTGTTTTAATATAAAATAAAAAAAATCTTCCATCCTAACAATAGGACGAAAGAATATTACCTCCGTGGTACCACCTAAAATTGAATGACTAAATCATTCCACTCTTATCTTTAAGGGGATTATCCCATAACGACTCCAAAGCTTCCTTCTACAGCTAAATTTACCTTGGTTCCACCAAAATCCAAAGCTCTCTTTAAAACCTAGTACTGTATACTCTTCTTCTTCTCTGCCTATACAATATATTATTTACAAATCCTTCTTAATTATAACTGTTGAAAATAATATTGTAAACAGATTAACTACATTTATAAAATTCATTTTTATATAATTTTTGCAAGATATAATTCATTTTTCTTTTTCACTTTTGCAAGTATATTGTAGATTATGAAGGATACTGTTTTTATATCAAAAACATCTGTTTCTCACCGGTGTAATCTCTCCAAAGACTTATTTAAATTAAGATTTTTCATTAAATAACATTATTTTATTAACATTCTAAATAATGTTAATGATTACATATGATTTTTTTTAACAAATAAAAAAAACGCAACCCTTGGGGCCAGGTTGCGTTTTAGCAATAAGCAATAAATAAAAAGGGGGCTATTTATTCCTTTTATTTATCCTTGCATAGAATATTATATGTTATTGTTAATTAAAATGCAAGAGATTTTGTAAAAAAAATTTAACTCACTTCATATAATGAATGATATTCCTGCATTTTTCTATTTCATTCGTTAATTTAACTTTAATATCGCCAATTCATCTTCTGTTAACTCTCTATATTCGCCTTCTTCTAAATCAGTATCTAATTCTATCCCTCCGAACTTGATTCTTTGTAAATATACTACTTTTTTATCCACAGCCTCAAACATTCTTTTAACTTGATGGAACTTTCCTTCTTGAATAGTTACGTAAACCTCTGATCCTTCTTCTGTTGCTGATAATATTTCTAATTTTGCCTCCTTGCATACATATCCATCATCTAACGTTATTCCTTTTCTAAATGCTTCTACATCATCTTCTGTAACTTTCTTATCTATTTTTGCAAAATAAACCTTATCAACATGCCATTTAGGGGATAATAATCTATGATTTAATTCACCATCATTTGTTAGTAGCAAAAGTCCAACAGTATCCTTATCGAGCCTTCCTACTGGAAATGGTTCGAATACTTGATGCTCAACTTCAAGAAGATCTATTACAGTTTCTTCTCTATTATCACAAGTTGCAGATATTACCCCATCTGGCTTATTCATAATTAGATAAATATATTTTCTATATGTAATTTCTTCTCCATTTATTTTAATCATTGACTTTTCTGGATCAACTGCCATTCCATTATCCTTTACAATAACGCCGTCAACCTCAATAAGTCCTTTCTTTGCCATAATTTTAACTTCTTTTCTACTTCCATATCCTAGATTTGATATTACTTTATCTAATCTTTCCATTTAAACAACTCCAATACTTTAAAACTAATTTTATTATACCCAGTAAGCATATAATTCACAATGTAAAATCCTTATGAAAGCAAAAAATAAAGGATAGGCTTGTCCAAAACCTATCCTTTATTTTATATTCCATTTTTATAATATGACATAACCTTAGGTACATAATTTTGAGTTTCTTTAGGTAATTTATATAAATCAGAAGAAGATGTTACACCTCTTCTTTGAAGAGTTCCTGGCCCTGCATTATACGCTGCTACTGCCATTTCAGTATTTCCGCCATACATATTTAAGTATTCTTTCAATAACTGAACTCCACCTTTAATGTTTTGATCTGGATCGTATGGATTAGTAATACCTTTCGATTCATAATTTTCAGGCATTAACTGCATTAAGCCCTTAGCTCCAACCGATGATGTTGAAGTACTATCAAAATCTGATTCAGACTTAATAATTGACAAAATTAAATTGGAATCTACCCCATATTGTTTAGAATATTTATCTACAATAGAGTAAATTTTATTCATATCTGCACTTGTTGATGTAGGAGATTTTGACATTAACCTGCTTGTATTCTGATTATAGCTAAGTCCATTACCCAGCAACATCTCCATAGCTTCAAGATTCTTACCTTTACCACTATTAACAGTGCTAGCTAATTTGCCTCCAGCTTCTGTTTTATTCATATAATCTAATAAAGCTTGATAAATTATTTCAAACTCCATTCCATCTCCAACAGACTTTTTTAATACATCTTGCATCATGTTCATACCCATTAACTGCTGTGCTGCTTTATTTGCATCATCTACCTTAATACTCATATACTCCTCCTAAACTATATATTAAATGTAAATTCTCCATAGTCTTCATATTTTACTTTTCTATAATAGCTCTTTGCAAAAACCATTACCCTATATTCTCCTTTAACAAATGGAATAAATGTATAATAGTGTTTCTTGCTATATTCTTGCACCTTTACCCAATTGCCTTTTTCCATAATATAAAATTCATAACATACATCTTTTCCCCCATTACTAATAGCTTTAAATGTAACTTCTTTATTAATCTCAATATCGTCTTTTTCACAAATAACTTTAGTCCCTGTAACTGGACTTGCTTCAGATACATAAAAAGTTAATTCTTTTTTACTATCAAACTCTTTTTCGCACTTTACGTTTTTTGCATAAACTTCAAAAACATATTTTCCCGCACATTTAGGTTTGATTTGAATTTTTTTATTTTCTATAAAGTCAGTATCTTCAACTAGATGTCCATTAATTTTCGTTACATACCTTAATAAGACACTTTTAGTATTTTCCGTTACAGTTTCAATTTCAATTATTTCGCCAACTAAATGAACATCTTTTTGTGGAAACAATACATAATCGATTTCTCCTGGAAGATATTCTTTGGCAGTTAAATAAACAAAAGTATGACTATCGTACTCCATAGTAGAAAACTTATTTTTTACTCTTATTTCAATTTCATAATCCCCTTTTTCTTCTGGGGTAAAGTTTGACCAATTAGCTGTTCCAAAATCAATTCTCTCAGTTTCTACATTATCTTTGTATACAATAAAAGAATATTGAAGATTTATTTCTCCTTCTGCCATTACTTTTATATTTACAGGCTGCCCTACTAAAACAACTTTTTTCGAATCTAATATTACATCAACTATTTTTGCAGGTTTTTCCGCCTTTTTATCTATAGTAAACATAATACTTTCTTTAGCTTCATAGTCACCTTCAAAAGAAACATCTTTCACATACAGAGTAATATCATATTCTCCTTCTTTTTTTGTTTCCCATAAAAATTCATTTCTTCTTATATATCCTGTATCCTCTGCTATAGGACCATTTACTATATAACGATATACTAATTCATTCCCCCCCCTAGCATCAGCCTTTAAAAATATGGAACTTCCATTAACTTGAGGTGAATTAACATGTGAAGTGAATTTCTTAATCTTAACTTTGTTATAAGGTTTTACATCATATAATATCAAGGCTCTATCATCATAATCCTTATTTGAAAGTATATCTCTAACCATACATAATAACTTATAACTTCCAGCTTCACTCTCTTGATATGTTACTATTTTCCTTGATGAATAATCTTGAATGCAAGTAGTTTTCCCATCACTATTTATTTTAACAAACTTATATAACAAGCTTCTCTTATCACCTAGATTAGCTTCTACCTTAAAAGTTAAATCTTCATTTATTAACAAATTATCTGTTAAACATTTAAAATCAGATATTTCTATTTTAATATGAGGCAAAACATCAAACCTTACAGTCATAAATTCATCAAAGTTTTCTTTAGAATCTATCTTTTTGCATTCAACTAATATTTCCTGTCTACCTTCTTTGGTTGCTGTATAAATAAGTGCATTATCTAAATTATAATCTCTAATTAACTCCCAATCTTGTTTTCCTTGTATCCAAAATCTATATAAAATCTTTTCATTGCTTTCTACATTAATATTAACTTTCTCTCCTACCATAACACTAGCATTATCTAAAGTTATATTTTTAATAAGCTTTGTTTTCTTCTCATTACCTACAATATACTTTTCCTTAGCTAATAAATCATATGGTTT
>NZ_SULK01000012.1:22388-129142 GCF_007115085.1 Clostridium sp. HBUAS56017
TGCGGAATCTATTTCCTTAGCTTGAACCATTACCATGTATTTGCCTTCTTCTGTAGGCCTCCATATACAAGTAGTTTTATCAGAAAAATCCTGAATAGTATTCCATATACCACCACTACCTATAATAAATTTGTATTGAAGATTATCCTTTTTAAAATCTGCTTTTATATTAATCTCATCTTTAATTGTTCCAGGACTATCTTTATCAAATTTTATTCCTTGTTCAACCATATAGTATCACCTCTTCATTCTTGATACTCTCTATTTTACCATATTATGTAAATTATTGTTAGCCTATATACATGTTTATTATACATTTTTTATGAGCTAGAGTTAATAGTTAAATATAAAAAACATCAAAATATACTTATTACTTTGATGTTATTTATTTATCTCTATTATTTTTTTTAATTTCTCTATTAATCTTATTTCATCTTCTTTATTTCTCTTTTTGGGATTTGGAGTCTTTCCCCCACCCCGTCTTATTCTTTGAGAAATATGTCGCTCTTCTAATAACCTATCGATATTCTTATCTGTATAACTATATCCTTTAGGACTTAATACAAATGACTTCTTAGGCAAACACATAGCTGCCACTCCATAATCTTGAGTAATAACTATATCATTTTCAAATGTATTATTAACAACATGCATATCCACACTTTGAAACCCACTATCTACAACCCTAACAGTTGAATAATCACTACTTATATAGTGATTTATATCGCAAAAAATAAGTACTTCTATATTTTCAGACTTCGCTACTTTTTCAATAGCGGAGATGCTTGGGCAAGCATCTCCATCTATAATAATCTTCATATTATAATCTTTTTTCTAGTTCAGCCTTCATATCTTCATATCCTGGCTTACCTAATAATGCAAACATGTTCTTCTTGTATGCTTCAACACCTGGTTGATCAAATGGATTAACACCTAAAAGATATCCGCTAATTCCACAAGCTTTTTCAAAGAAGTAAACTAATTGTCCGAAATAATATGGTGACAATTCTGGTACATTGACAACCATATTAGGAACTCCACCATCATTATGTGCTATTAGTGTTCCTTGGAATGCCTTTTTATTAACAAAGTCCATATCCTTACCAGCTAAGAAGTTCAATCCATCTAAATTATCTTCAGTTTCTTCGATGAAGATTTTCTTACTTACATTTTCAACATTAATAACTGTTTCAATAAGATCTCTTCTACCTTCTTGTATGTATTGACCCATAGAGTGAAGATCAGTAGTAAAGTCAACTGCTGCTGGGAATAATCCCTTATTATCTTTTCCTTCTGATTCTCCGTATAATTGTTTCCACCATTCATTGAAATAATGTAATGCTGGTTCATAGTTCACAAGGATTTCTATAGTCTTACCTTTGTTATATAATGCATTTCTAGCTGCTGCATATTTATAACAATCATTTTCTTCTAAGTTAGGGTTTGAGTATACTTCTCTTGCATCAGCTGCACCCTTCATCATTTCATCTATATCAATTCCTGCTGCTGCTATTGGTAGCAATCCAACTGGAGTAAGAACTGAGAATCTTCCTCCTACATCATCAGGTATTACAAATGTTTCATAACCTTCTGCATCAGCTAAAGTTTTTAAAGCTCCCTTTGCTGCATCTGTTGTAGCAAATATTCTCTTCTTAGCTTCTTCTTTTCCATATTTCTTTTCCATGTATGATTTAAAAATTCTGAATGCTATAGCAGGTTCTGTAGTAGTACCAGATTTAGATATTACATTTACTGAAATATCTTTTCCATCAATAGCTTCTAAAAGATCACTCATATAAGTAGAGCTTATATTATTTCCTACATAGAAAATTTGTGGTGTCTTTCTCTTTGAAGAATCTAATGAATTTTGGAAATTATGTGTTAACATTTCTATAGCAGCTCTTGCTCCTAAGTATGATCCACCAATTCCTATTACTATAAGAGCATCTGAATCACTCTTAATCTTTTCTGCTGACTTCTTTATTCTTTCAAATTCTACCTTATCATAATTTACAGGAAGGTCAATCCACCCTAAAAAATCGTTTCCAGCACCTGTTTTGTTATGAAGTTTGTCATGAGCCGCTTTAACTAATTCTCCCATATAACTTACTTCATGCTCTTTTAAAACTGGAGCTGTTTTTGACAAATTAAATGTCAATGCTTTTTTCATAACTATTACCTCCGAATATTATTAATGGAAATTTACTCTTCCTATTATATCATAGTTATTGTAGATTTTTTAACCAATTCATTATTATTATCTAATTTTAACACTCATATTATTTATGTTGCACAAAAAACTATTTTTTTATGTTTAATTTATCAATCATAAAAAATGTTGCAAGTTATTCTAGGCAATAAAATACTTTACATACTTACTTTAAATCTTATTAGACATGAAAATGAACTATCTAAAATCTTATTTCACCATTTTAGATAGTTCATTATATTAATATTATTTTAATTGAAATTGTGTCTTTAATGTTAATGAATTTTTTATAAATGTGAAGTTTGCATTTGATCCATCTGAATTTACATATTCATACATAATAGATTCATTATCTTTTATCTTATCTTGAGACATTATTTGTCCTTCGCCCAAAATTTCTTTTACCTGTTCATAAGTCATTCCATTATTTATTTTATTAAACTTCTCCAATGTTATACCTGCATCCACAGACTTAAGTCTAATCTGTGCTTTTCCTACAACAATCCCATTTTGAACTGTTACATTTAAGTTACTTCCAGCATTTCCATCCCAAGAGTAAAGTGTTGTTTTAACTCCAGAAATCTCTGAAGACGATTTTTCTGTACCTTCACCTATTAAATTAACAACATCTTCGTACTTTTGTCCCATCTGAATCTTTAAAAAATTGTCATAATTTACTTCACTATCTTCAGTTCCTCCAGTGCTTTCAGCATTATCACTTTTACCTGAAGAATCTGTTTGATCAGTAGCAGTTTCAGAACTTACGCTGACGTCATTACCTTTATCTTTATCCTTACCTTTTTGACTTCCTATAGCAATACCTATTACTAACACAACAATTACCAAAATACACCATTTATTAAAAAATGGCTTTTTTTCTGATTTACTCACTTACATCCCATCCTTTTTTTACGTATAATACTATTTTACATCTTATTTCTTGGTTTGTAAATAAATAGGATATATTGAGTTTACTTGACATTTCCCTATAATTTCCATGTCGGTTTTTGTAGATATATTATTTACTTACTTCCTTTTCAAATCTATATAATAAAGATGCTATATTTTCTTGTGCAAGTTTCAAAGTAGGACGTGCTGCCTTCTCCCACTCTGAGCTATCATAAGAATTACAAACAGCCTTATAAGAATAAGCATTTTTAGCACACTCATTTAATATTTCAGTACAATATTGATCAAAACTATAATCAGAATATTTATCATAAGCATCACTGGTATTTACAAAAAATAAACTATTGTTTTTACTAATATATTTTTCATATTGTGAATGACTGCTTAATCCAGCTATCATATTTGATGCATGATGAGGTACATTTACATCTGTTAAAAAATGTATAGCACGCCCTAACTGTTCCATAGAATATGTTTTATTGGAATTGTAACTTTCCACAGCATTTCCCATATGTTCTTTAAACTTTGTCATCGCAGTTATTTTTGAGGCAGATAAAAATGCTGGCAAATAATTTTTATTTGTATATGGGTTGTAAAAATGATAAGCAAAAGCATAATCAGCTTCATCAGAATCAGGCTTATCACAATATTCTAATAATAATTTCTTATTATCATTATAAAAAATAACTGCATTACTGCCCTTGTCATTTTCTATAATTTTTAATGCTTGTCCAACAAATTGTTCATGAGAATCATTTGGTCCATTGCTAGATAAAGTTTTTGGTACATAATCTTGTGTATTAACTTCCTGTGCAGATACTGCTTGTCCAGCAGTAAAAATCATTATAACACTTGTTACAATAGTCAAAATTAGTTTCTTTGATTTTTTCATAAAACTCACCTTTCTTCAAATAATAAATTTAAATTTTCACATATATTAGTTCATTGTCTATTATTCTTATTTAATTTTACCCTTTATTTTACATACAATCAATCTTTTTACATAATTTTTACTTATAATATTTCAAAATTAAACAAAAAGTAGCTACGTCATATATTAACTTAATATAAAAACGTAACTACTTTATTATGTATTTCTACACATTATTTTTCTCTTTGAAATCTATTTATAATATGCCCAAGATTTTTACCTATACTCATTATAGTTACTAGGATCAATAAGAGCCAACCTACAAATGGAGAGAATGCTAAAAGCACGATTAGTACCAAGATTAACAAAGTTACCAATAACTTTAACAAAATACTATTTACACATTTTAAGCTAGCCACAAGTCCAAGTAACGAATTGCAAATAAAGAATGTATTTGCAATTTGTACAGTCCATTCCACAGTTATAAAATCATTATAAATAAGGAAAATAAGTAAACAGTGAAATGTAGTTAATAATATTAAAGCTCTTTTAGGAGATCTCTCTCCCTCATTTTTTCTTAAAAAAGCAGGAAGAGCTCCTTTTTCTGCTCTAGCTGCCATTTGTCTTGTTACAGCACCTAATATCATTATTAAAGTTGCAAAACACAAGCCTGCTGCTATAATTCCCATAATAATATAAGACCCTTCCCCGAATAAGGGAACAAGGATTAAACTTACATTAATATCTGTATCCTTTGTAATAACTTGTCCATTCATACTGTTCTGTAAAGCAAAAGTGGTCAGCATATATATAGAAATAACAGCAAATAAGCTAATTTTCATAGCCCGCATAAGCGTCTTCTCAGGATTAATTACATCTTCAACATAGTTTCCAATCACTTCCCAACCAATAATCGCCCAAAACAATAATAAAAGAGTTGATCCAAGTGTTGTAACCTGTGGTAAAGCATTTGGAAAAGTTATACTACTTTGATCTAATATATTAAAAATACTACTAATAATAAGAATAAATCCTGTCAATGAAGAAAGTATTAACGTCACTTTTCCCATTGCCGTTATTCCCATCATAAGTATAAATACATTAAGCAATAACAATACAAAAACCACAAAGATCTTATAGTTATTAGCTCCAGGAATAATATCACAAACAAATCCCGATGCTGTATACAAAACAGCTACTGGTCCAAAGCAAACTGCTGCTGTCAAATAATTTGAAGATAATTCACTAAAATTATGTCCTAGTTTTTCTCCTACTATTAAGTTTACTCCCTCATTACTTGAAGTTAGTATGCTCATTTTTGTAAATATGTAAGCAAATATAGCCCCCATAACCATAGTTATTATCCATGCTATTATGGCATTATCTCCAAGCATATGAATTGCAATAGGTGGTAAAAGTACAATACCTGATCCTAATATAGGCCCTATCATCAACCCACTTAGTGAAATTGTGTTTAATTTTTTATTCATATTTCTCCCCCTCGTTGTCATGTTTTTATTATATTAGGGGGAAATTCATTTGTAAAATTGAAATTATAGATATGTCTTATCGAAAATTTCGATTTACCTTTTAAGAATTTTTCGCAGTGAAATACTATAGCCAATTATACCTATAAAAGCTCCAATTATTCCATATTGTAATAACATTCTTTCATTTACTAATGTAGAATCTATACGATTAAATAAATCTGCGAAAACTATTAATTTATCATATAGAACCTCATATAAAGTAAACATCGATATACTACCTAATAGAGCCCCAATAATTCCTATAATTAATCCCTCCGTAATAAAAATCCATCGAACAAACCAATCAGTAGCTCCAATAGCTTTCATTACACTTATTTCATATTCCCTACAAAACATAGACATCTTAATTATAGTAATAATTAAAAATAATAAAACTCCTATTATTAAAACGAACATTGACACTCCAATTAACATTAATTCTTTCTCTGCAATTTCCTTAACTGAAAACATATATAATAAAAATAGTCTAACAATAAAGACAGCTATAGATATGCTAATCATTGAAGCAATTGTTGTTGTAATATTTCTCTTTAAACTCTTTATTGCATATTCGAAAAAATATTTTACTTTATAAGCCTTCATTCCATCCTCCCATTTTCAATTTATAAATTAAAAAAAGTGAAGTAAATTATTAATAATAGCGAATAAACTTTATGTTTAATTGCTAGTCTGCACTCATAATAAAAACTACATCTCAAATAATAATATCTTCACCTGTTATATTTCGTAATTTTTCAAGAGCAATTTCTATTGCATGTTTCTTTGTATCTACTATTGATATATCATTTTTTATTGGTGTCCACCGTTCATCCCATTCATCTTCAAACCATCTCAATATTTCAATACTAAATAGTCCATCAGTCCGTTTTATTATTTCCACTTTGTACTCTTTCTTTTTTGAAATAATTTCTTCAACAACCTCCACAATGCTATCCTTTCATATATTAAATAAATTACTTATAATATTTGGTTTCTAAATATTAAATATTCTCTATCTAATTAAAACTCTAATCATCTCATCTGTAATATCAACATCATTCTCATTGAATAGCTTTATTTTGTTAATATTAATAAAATTCACCTGTGTACTATTCGGAACCTTACAATATACTATATAATATTCTTGCTGTGGTATTTCAATTTTATACTCCTTGCCATCTAACTGTATGTTTGTATATGTAATTTTCATATCAGGATTTTTACCTAAAAGAATAATGTATTTTCCCTTGTTTGTTTCAATTATCCTATTTCTAAAATATCCACTGCCACGTTCTGTAAAATCAATTTTATATTTATTATTAAGACCTTTAGTTAGTGCTGCAAACCCAATTCTTTTATACAAAGTATATAAAGCAAACTTCTTATCATCTAATTTCAACTCCTGCTTGATGTCAGCATATGCATCATTTTGAGGATCTTGCTCAATACCTTTGCTTATGTTACTTAATGAATATTCAGGATTACCAAAATTCATTATAGAAATTTCTAATTGCTTTTTATCATCTGAAATTTTATATGAACTCAGATTTATTATGAATCCTATAAAAACAAATGCTAATAGAAATATTCCTCCCCAGAATAGCTTTTTCATAGTTCCCCCTTATTAATGCTTCAAATAATTTATACCAATTATATCATCATATATCACGAAGTTATATTGAAAACTACTAAATTACTAAGCATAATTCATATTAAGAATACTATTTCTTTTATTTTTTCAACATCCATAATCATATTTATTTAACTAAAAAAATCCCCATTGCTGAGAATTCTTTTTATCTTTTCTATTAAACTATACTTATCATTTTTTGTTATTCTTTTCATAACTATATTTGCTATTAAATGAATCAATTATTAATCCAATCAACATACCTACAATCATACCATTACTTATATTATCAAATGTTGATCCAAAACACATCCCAAGGGCCATCCCTATTGGCATATACTTCATTATATATTTAGCATCTTTATCTTTTTTAAACATTAAAGCACCTCTATTAATAAATAATACATTCAAAACACAATTTATATTATACCATTATATCCCACAACGTAGTATAAAAAACTTCACTCTATTAAACATAATTGATATTGTATCTACTTTTATAGCAATGAAAAGATAATACATATTCTCATTTGTATTCTAATAAGCAAAATAAAGTAGTGCATGACAACTAACTTTTTAGTTAAAAATCATACACTACTTCATTATCTTCAAATCTCTAAATTATTTTTACTAATTTTCAAAGGAAACTCGACTCGCATTCGCTCGCTGAGTAAGTTCGAGTAGCAAAATATAAAATTTTGACTCTCACTTATTCCCATTCTGTGGTGGAAAATAAGCAAAGGTTAATTTATCACGCTTTCCCTTGCTTTTATTATATATATTATATTAATAATATTGTATTTTTTCTGTTTATAAAAAATTATAAGTACGTTTTTAGTACGTTTTTCTCATTGTATAATTATTTTAAATCCTTTATAAGTTTTAATAAAGTTCCCTGTGATTTCTTTGCTTGTTCATTACCACCATCCTTTCTGCATAGTATAATTTTATATATAATATCAATCTTTTTGAAATGAACAAAGCTATAACAAACTAAATTGTAATAGCTTTCTAAAATAAATGTAGCCAAAGTAATTTTTAATTCCCGCTTAATAATCATGCAAATATCATAAAATAAAAATCCGGTAATCCCTTTTGTATGAGATTACCGGCATATTCATGTATTCCTTAATTTCTGAATTCTTTTAGTTTTTCTTTGCAATAAAATACATTAAGAGCAAATACTAACAAAGAAATACTGATAAATTGTGAGTTGTCTTTTGTTGAATTTACATACAATGATGAAGCCATCAATAGTATATTCAATGCAGAACTGAAAATTATTAATTTTTTATTTTGATCATTTACTTTAATATTGAAACCAATAAAATATTCTATAATACTGCATTTATGCTTTACAGTATTATATAAAACTTTACCATAATATATAATTACAACCAGATACATCACATTTAAAATATTAATCCATTTTAGAAACATATTTAATCACTCTACTTAATAAAAATTTAATCATATTGAGCTGTTATTTTATATACTTGAGCTGATGAAGGAGCTCCATAACAATGTATAGTGCATCCATATTCTGTCTCTGCTAACGCATTTTTTGTTTCACGTATTAATTCAATGCAAAGCCCTGCATTAATAGCACCTCCTGCAACAGCTATTCCACAAGATGCTAACCCAGCTAATATTCCAACAGCCCCACTTGCATCTCTTAAAGCTTCAAGATCATTTATTAACATATTTGAACCTGCTTTATCTAGGTTAGCAACAAATCCCCACCAAAACCAACGATAATTTGATGCATGACCGTTATATGATCTTTTTAATCCAGTATTAGTCTTGTCTATAATTATAGTTCCATCAAGGCTTTTTGTTGAATATAACTCTTTTGATTTTATTTTAGAGTTAACTTCATTCATAGCTTTAGAAAGTACCTTTAAATTTTCTTGTGGTATTACTTTTTCAGCATTTGAATGTATCTTGAAAGTTCCATCATTATTGCGAATTAAGTAGTTTTGTTCGATGATTTTAATTGCATCTTCATTACTCATTTTTAATATTGAATGTAGATTTGTACTAACTTCACTCGCTTTTACTGATGTTTGATTTGTTAAAATAACTGTACCAGATATAATAGTTGCTACCAATGTTGTTGAAATAACTTTTTTAATTGATGAATTCATTTTTCTAATCATCCCCCTTATTTTTCCACTTTTTTCACTTTAATAGTACACATTCGCTTAAGTAACTCTTATCAAATGTGTAAATTATTGCTAGCGAATACAATTATTATGTTACAATAACTTCCATGTTTTTGCAAGTCTTATTTTCTAATATATTAAATTTTTATACATCTGCATTATGCTATAATCTCAACAATTCACGCCATGTATATCTTCCTACAATTCCGTCTCCCTTTAAGCCTCGACTTTCTTGAAACCACTTAACTGCATTTCTAGTATTCTCTCCAAAAATACCATCCGGATCTTCTCCCACACATAATTGAATCCACCGAGTAATATTCCCCTTTGCTCCTTCCCTAACTGTAGGACATGCACTTAATGTAAGTTTACCAGGAATACCATCTTCATTAAGGGAATTTCCATTATAATCTCTAAATCTTTGTCTATTTAATTCGGCTTGTAATTGGCTATAGATATTATCATTACTAGTGGAACAATTATCTGTAGGTAATTGAGGTATATAATTACTATTACTTAGTAATATCCCATCAGTAAAGTTGTCCATATCCACATCTCCACTAATGCCTAAAGTATTACCATGTTCAGCATATTGGTGCCCTGCTACATTAGGAAAACCTGTCCACATAGGAGAACTAACCCCATAATGAGCTATCCATGCTGGCTGATTTTTAATTCTCGCATCTAATGTTTCAAGTCCAAAGAACCCCCCTGTATAGATCATTACATTTTGTCCACTAAGTTCTTTAAATCTACTTATAAATTCTAAACATCTATTTGTAACTTCAAATCCACTACGTTTATATTCGTTGGTTTCTACATCCAATACTGGCATAATATCATATTGTTTATATCTAATTGCATTCCAAAAATCCTCAGCTTGCTGAGTTGGGGTTGATTCATCTCTTTCACTCATGAAATGATAAAATCCTATATGCTTAATCCCAACATTTCTGGCACCATTATAATTTTGTTCTAAGTATGGATCTTGATATTGTATACCTTGTGTTGCTTTTATTATCACTGCTTCCACGCCATCATTTTTTACTGCATTAAAATTAATCCTGCTATATTGCCAATTATGCATAGAAATATCAATTTCT
This sequence comes from Clostridium sp. HBUAS56017, assembly GCF_007115085.1. Lineage (NCBI taxonomy): Bacteria > Bacillati > Bacillota > Clostridia > Eubacteriales > Clostridiaceae > Clostridium > Clostridium sp. HBUAS56017. The sequence continues at coordinate 32,805 of NZ_SULK01000012.1, forward strand.
TTGAATGCATAAGCATTTTGAGACATAAAAAAAGCAGCTATAAAAGCTACTAATAAAATTGTTATATTCTTTTTAAATTTTTTCATTATCATACCTCCATAAAATAAATTAAAAAAGAGTAGTCGAAAACCACTCTTAAGCTTGTACAGTATTTACAGTAACAAGCTTTGAAGTATGATGATATTTATAACACGGATGAAGGTAATAACATTATAGATTTAGTGGATAGTATACTGATGTTCATAAAGGATTCCGTTTCATTGAAAGAGTTTAATTTAATAACTCAAATAGTGGAAGGTTTAGCCTATACAAAAGATTCTATCAAAGCTAACGGAACTATTAATATTAGACAGCTATCCAAGGAAATTAGTATTAGTAAGAAAATAATTAAAAGCAGATTAAAAAAGTTAAAAGAACTATTAGAAAAAGATAGAAAATTTTTCTTTAATTTTGTGAAATAAGTTGAAAATTTTACCCATTCAAAATTGGCCTAATCCCCCTCTAGAATAAGTATTTACAATGGTTCCACAAGTGTCAATATATGTAATAAAAATTCTATTTATATAATAGTACCAGCAGTTATTTAAATCCTTGCCAGCAAGGTGTAAGTAATATTCCGTCATTCGATAACTACTATGTCCTAGCAGTCTTTTAAGAGTATAAATATCGCCACCTTCTCTTAGGAATAGTGTAGCAAAGGTATGACGGAATAGATGTAATGAATATCTAAATACACCTCTCCTTTTAGCATACTTAGTTATACCCATTTGCAAGGTAGTTCTTGGTATTCTCTCTCCGTAAGAAGTACAGAATAAATAGTCATTTGATTTACCACCTCTGACTTGTAAGTATTCAACTAAAACCTTGTGTAACACATTACTAATTGGTACTTGTCTGTTTTTTTATTCTTTGTATGAGAAAGATTTATCAACCCCTCTTTTAAATCTACGTTACTTATTTTTAACTCTCTTAACTCTAATGCCCTTATACCCGTACCTAATAAAAAATTTATTATAGCCCAATTTCTAAACTCTGCAAATCTGTTGGTAGTATCCTTTTCAGAAGGTTTTTCAAGTAATAATTTCAATTCCTCTTCTATGTATATATCTTTAAATACTTCTTGATGTTTAACATAGGAATACGGGAACCTTTCAATGTAACCTAATTCCATTCCGTAAGATAGCATTGGGGTAAGTTTTCTAATATAACTATTAACTGTAATGTCTTTAACTTTTCTTACCTGTTTTATGTGTACCTTGAAATCCTCATAAGTATAAGCGGTAAAGTCTTGACAATAAAGTTCCTCCGATACACCTTCATATTGTAAATATTCATAGAAATACTTTAAAATATTCTTGTATCCATTGGTGGTATGATGTGAAACACCATTTGCTTCACACCTTTTAAAACACATCTCACATAAGTCCTTAAATAACATCCCTTGTTTGTTAACCATTCCAATTTTATAACCTTTTGGTTTAGTTTTAACGATTTTGTAACCCTCCGAAAGTATTAAATTTGAGTTACAAAGTAGTCAAAAACATAAAAATAAAGTAGGCTTTGACATACGGAATTTTACCCTAAAATCAAAACCTACTTTGCAGTACATTAGCAGTACCAAACTATTATAAACACTTGATTTATCACAAACTCACTTATTCCCATTCAATAGTTGCAGGTGGCTTAGAAGTTACATCATAAACAATTCTGTTTACTCCTGGAACTTCATTAACTATCCTTCTACTAACAAGATCAAGCACTTCATATGGAATTCTTGCCCATTCAGAAGTCATTGCATCACTTGATGTTACGGCTCTTAAAGCTACCGTATGACAGTAAGTTCTTTCATCTCCCATAACTCCAACTGACTTTATGTTTGGTAAACAAGCAAAGTATTGCCATATGCTTTCATCTAGTCCAGCATTAGCTATTTCATCTCTAAAGATAGCATCTGCTTCTCTTACTATTTCAAGCTTTTCTTCAGTTATTTCTCCAAGAACTCTTATTGCAAGCCCTGGTCCTGGGAATGGCTGTCTCCATACTAACTTATGAGGTATTCCAAGTTCTTCTCCTACTGCTCTTACTTCATCTTTAAATAACTCTCTTAAAGGTTCTATAAGATCAAACTTCATGTCTTCAGGAAGTCCTCCAACATTGTGGTGAGACTTAATTGTAGCTGATGTGTTAGTTCCACTTTCAACTATGTCTGGATAAATTGTTCCTTGTACTAAGTAATCAATTTCCCCAACCTTATTAGCCTCTTCTTCAAATACTCTAATAAATTCTTCTCCTATAATCTTTCTCTTAGTTTCAGGATCTGAAACTCCAGCAAGCTTACCTAAGAATCTATCTTCAGCATTTACTCTTATTATGTTCATATCAAATTCTTTTTTGAATACTCTTTCAACTGTATCTCCTTCATCTTTTCTTAAAAGACCGTGATCTACGAAGATACATGTTAAGTTGTGACCTATTGCCTTATGTACTATCATAGCTGCAACTGATGAATCTACTCCACCTGATAAAGCACAAAGAACCTTTTTATCTCCAACTAAGTCCTTAATTTCCTTTATCTTTTCTTCAGCAAAGTGAGCCATAGTCCATTCATTTCCTAACTCACATATGTTATGAAGGAAGTTTTGAAGCATCTTTTGCCCAAATGGTGTATGTTCAACTTCTGGGTGGAATTGTACACCATATAATTTCTTTTCTTCATTTTCCATAGCAGCAACTGGACATACATCTGTGTTAGCTACTATTTTAAATCCTGCTGGAGCTTCTGATATATAATCAGTATGACTCATCCAGCATATACCTTCTTCTTCTATCCCTTGGAAGAGTCTTGAAGAAGAATCTAGCTTAATTGAAGTTTTTCCGTATTCTCTAACTGGTGCAGTTTCAACTTTTCCACCTAGTAAATAAGACATTAATTGATCTCCATAGCAGATACCAAGAACTGGCACTCCTAATTCAAAAATTCCTTTATCCACCCTTGGAGTATCTTCACCATAAACACTGTTTGGTCCGCCTGTAAATATTATTCCCTTAGGGTTTTTAGCTTTTATTTGATCTAGTGTATAAGTATATGGGATTATTTCACAATAAACTCCACATTCTCTTACTCTTCTAGCAATTAATTGATTATATTGACCGCCAAAGTCAACTACTAGGACTAATTCTTTCTTCATGTTACCCTCCAATAATCTTTCTATTAATTATTATATTTTACACTAAGTTATTGACTAACACTATAGTTTGGAGCTTCCTTAGTTATATTTATATCATGAGGATGACTTTCTCTAAGTCCAGCTGAAGTTTGAACAACAAATGTAGCTGTTTGATATAAAGTTTCAAAATTCTTTGATCCAAGGTAACCCATACCTGATCTTATTCCTCCAAGAAGTTGGAATATAGTATCAGCAACATATCCTTTATATGCTATTCTTCCTTCAACGCCTTCTGGTACAAGCTTTTTATTTCCTTCTTGGAAATATCTATCTTTAGAACCACAAGCCATAGCTGCTAATGAACCCATTCCTCTATATACTTTATAGCTTCTTCCTTGATATATTTCTATTTCACCTGGAGCTTCATCACAACCTGCAAGTAATGACCCCATCATAACTCCACAAGCCCCTGCAGCCATCGCCTTAACTATATCTCCTGAATATTTAATACCACCATCTGCAATCACTGGAACTCCATATTTTCTTCCTACCTCTACACAATCCATAACAGCTGTTAATTGAGGAACTCCAACTCCAGCAACTACTCTTGTTGTACATATTGAACCAGGTCCTATACCTACCTTTACGCAGTCTGCTCCAGCTTTAATTAAATCTTCTGCCGCTTCTGCTGTTGCAATATTACCTGCTATAATTTGAAGTTCTGGATATGCAGATTTAATTTTAGAAACTGCCTCTAAAACTCCTTTAGAATGACCATGAGCAGTATCAAGTGTAATTACATCTACCTTAGCTTTTACTAAAGCCTCAACTCTTTCCATCATGTTATCTGTTACACCTACAGCAGCACCACAAAGTAATCTTCCTTGAGAATCTTTAGCTGCATTTGGGAATGTTCTAGTTTTCTCTATATCTTTAATAGTTATTAATCCTTTTAATACTCCATCTTTATCAACTAAAGGAAGCTTTTCAATTTTATGCTTCTTTAATAATTCTTTAGCTTGTTCAATTGTTGTGTTTTCAGGTGCAGTAACTAAATTTTCCTTAGTCATTACATCTCCAATTTTCTTTGTAAAATCTGTTTCAAATGTAGTATCTCTATTAGTTAAGATACCAACTAACTTACCATCAACAGTTATTGGAACTCCTGATATTCTATATTGAGCCATAAGATTTTCTGCATCTTGTAAAGTTTGTTCTGGAGAAAGGAATATAGGATCTGTAATTACTCCATTTTCTTGTCTCTTAACCCTATCTACTTCTCTAGCTTGTTCTTCTATTGTCATATTCTTATGTATAATTCCGATTCCGCCTTCTCTAGCTATTGCAATAGCCATTGTAGATTCCGTTACTGTATCCATTCCAGCACTTATTAGCGGTATATTTAACTTAATTTTCTTAGTTAGATTAGTTGCAAGTGTTACCTCTCTTGGTAATATCTCTGATTTATTTGGTACTAGTAATACGTCATCGAAAGTGTATGCTTGTTTTAATATTCTTGCCATTTTTAATATCCTCCCTCAATTTATGATTAATTTAATTCATTTCTAATTCAAAGTGCAAGATTTATTTCATTTTCTTGCCTAATTTTGAGTACAAAAAAAGCACATTAACTTACTATAAAGTGAAGTTAATATGCCTATATAACAAGAATATATAAGTATATCAAATTCACCCATAGTCGGAAATTTACGGCTTCCGGTAGATACTCCCTGCCATATTCAGGGGATATACGAGCTTAAAATGTGCCTGTTACTAAATTAAACTTATTATAATGTATCATATTGCTAAAGTCAATAGAATTGAAAGTAAAATTGCATTTTTATTTTATGAAATAACACCATTATCATCTAGCGTGAAATTATAGCCTCCTAATAATAATTCTTTCATCTTACCATATGTCGTAGTATTAGATATACTTTTAATTCTAGTAAAGTCAATAAGATCATTTTCATTTGAGGAACCATTAATTGTACTCTTAATTTTGCCAAAAGTATCATTTGTACTTATAGCAGAGCTTGCTTTTATATTATATGTATCTACAGCTAATACTACCTGCCTTACTTCTTCCAATGCCTTTGTTTTCTTTGCCTCTTTTATGTATCCTGCAACTTTGGGAGTAAATACACTAAATAATATTGCTATTATAGCTATAACCGCTATTGTTTCAACTAAAGTAAATCCATTAACATTTTTCTCTATGTATTTATGTTTATTTTTCACCAGTTCATCCTCCTTAAAGCTATAATCTTTCTTTATCTATAGATTCTAGCCAATTTACGAAGGATTTATAATTTTGTCTATAAAAAAATCCAAGATATATTTAATTAGTTTTATATCCTGGATCAAAGTAAATATTAAATTTTGAACTATTCATCAATCGATGGTATGATGATTTTAGCTTTAAAAAGATCTCCATCAATTTTTATACTAAGCTCTCCCCCCTGAATTTCCAGTATGCTTTTAGCAATAGAAAGCCCTAGACCTGTACCTTCAGTACTTCTCGATTTATCTCCTCTTTTAAATCTCTCAAATATCTCTTCACTCTCAAAATCCATTTCATAAGAAGATGTATTTTTCATAGTGATAACTATTTTACCATCCTCTTCTTTTAATGAAATATATACTCGAGTTCCTGGCTGAGAATATTTTAATATATTATTTATAAGATTTTCAAATACCCTCCAAGTCTTTTTTCCATCTAAATTAGCATAAACCTTTTCTTCAGGAAACTTTAGCCTAAATGTTAATTCTGAATTATTAATTGCTTCATCAAATTCTCCCAATGTCTGCTTTAAAAGTGAAGTCACCTCTAACTTTTCTATTTCAAGATCTACAGCACCGCTTGCCATCTTAGAAGCTTCAAATAAATCATCTATAATTACCTTAAGTCTCTGAGATTTCCTATCCAATACATTTATGTATCTATCTGCCTCTTCATTAGATATCCCCTCTTTTTTTAATAATCCTACATAGTTAATAATAGATGTTAATGGAGTTTTTAAATCGTGCGATACATTTGTTATAAGCTCAGATTTGAGCCTTTCGCTCTTCATCTCACTTTTAAGAGCTTCTTTAACTCCAGCCTTCATATTATTGATATTATTAGCTATCTTTAAAAGCTCGCCTCTTCCTTTTTCCTCTATAGTGTAATTAAGATTTCCTAACACTATTTCTTCTGTGCCCTTTGCAATTCCAATGACAAATCTACCTATCTTAAAAATATAGTAAATCATGAATATCATGTAAAATAATATATATGATATTGCTATGACTATTACAAACCCTTCTCTTGAATTTTTTATACATGCAAAAACACCTAATGTGATTAATCCAAGTAGCAAAGTAAGTGTAGTCATGATTTTAGTTTTAAACTTAATACTTTGGAACTTAGAATTTTCTCTAATTCTACTTAATAATTTATTAACTAAACATTTTTTAATCCCTATTCTAAATTCATTTCTATTTCCTTTAAAATATATTATCTGTTTTACATTAATAACTAAATATAATATATACACTGCTACAATAGTAAGTATATAAACTTGCCCAAACCTATAAGGCTTACTAAAGAACACCACTTTATTTATATATTTCATCATTATAAACATATAAATTATAAATATAATTAATTGTATATCTAGGGGTACTTTTCTATACCACTTTTCTATGTTTTTTAAGATTGCTACATATTCATTGTTTTTCTTCAATATCAATATTAGTAAAGGAAGTCCTATTAATAATGATACAATTCCGATTACAATTTCTTTATGCAGTCTTTCTTTTACAGAATTATAATAATTATAATTTTTATATATGAAACTATTTTTATCAATATCCTTAGATACAACAAAATAAATTTTTTTATTATTTGCTTCTGCCCACATATTTATATAGGTCATTTTATCAAACTCCTTAACTTCATAAGGAAATTTAATACTATACAAAGCCGTCTTTTCAATATACTCATCTATATCTGAAATATTTTCTATATTGGTATCTATGACATTATTTTTACTATCTGCAATATAATATTTTATTATACTCTTGTCTTCTACCGCTCTTTTAATATTCTCATAATCTCTATTTTTATAAGCTACTATCTCTTTTTTAAAATCCTCGATAGTTTTAGAATTTTCTAATTTTATTTCATTAAGTTCTTTATCTCTTGCCTCTGTTAGTCTTTTAACCTCATTCTTATTATCTTGCTGTGCAGCATTTATTATCTCATATTTATACTTGCCGTTTATTTCATCTTCCCTATTGCTTAAATCAGTATCATACAATGTTTTAGATAATGTTAATTCACTATTTGTGACCTTATCATCAGTTGATTTTAGTGAATAATCCTTATATATTTCATTAAGATTTTTTATATTATAAAAATAACTAACTAAATCATGTTGAAATTGTGAACTAGTAAAATAAACATCTGATTTTAAATACTCTTTATTTTTTATTAAATCATTTGCTGTCAGCAATGAAATACCAAGAATATAAATTAATATAACAAAAGCTATTCCAACTGTATATTTATTTTTCAATTTTATAGCCAATTCCCCACACCACCTTTAAATATTTTGGTTCTCTTGGGTTAATTTCAATCTTCTCTCTTATTCTCCTTATATGAACTGATACAGTATTTTCAGAATTATGAAATGGTTCATCCCACACCCTTTCATATATCTCTTCAATAGAAAATACTCTTCCCCTATTAGTCATTAAAAGCTCTAATATTTTATATTCTAATGATGTTAGGCTCTTTTCCTTTCCGTCCACTATTACCATCTTTGAACTTTTGTTTAATATAAGTCCTCTTACATTTACCTCATCATCAACCTGTTCATCGTATTGACCTAAGCTTGTATATCTTCTTAATTGGGATTTAACTCTAGCTACTAATTCCATTGGATTAAATGGTTTTGTAATATAATCATCAGCACCTATATTAAGACCTAATATTTTATCAGTATCCTCTGATTTTGCTGAAAGCATTATTATAGGAATGTTTTTGCTTTCTCTAATTTTAAATGTAGCTTTAATTCCATCCATCTTAGGCATCATTAAATCCATTAATATAAGGTGTATCTCTTCTAATTCAACCACCCTCAATGCTTCTATCCCATCTGCTGCATGAAATACTTTTATCCCCTCATTTTTCAAATATATTTCAACAGCTTCTCGTATTTCATATTCATCGTCTACCATTAGAACATTAAATTTTGTCATAATACTCCCCCTCTTCCCCTATTATACATGCTGGTTAGAGAACCTTCCAATTAACTTTTCTTCATAAAAAATGCAAACGCCTCCTTCTTAAAACCATTTGTCTTTTCTACATTCCTTATATTTCTAATATGATAAAGCCTCCCATTATAATCCTTTGCTTGATTGTCACATACATAGGCAAAATCATAACTTCCTTCCTTTACCCATTTCATAAACACATAAGTATGTGTTGGAATTCCATCCTTATTCCCGTCACTATCTGTGGTAAAGCATATATCTCCAGGCTTTAATTCTTCATAATTGCTATGTTTTTTCCACCCATCTTCCTTTAACATTTTTAAAACTTCTGATACCTTTTTTGTTTCATTTGGCACCATAAAGTTATTTTCCCTCAATAATTCTGCTAAAAAATAGACACAAGTATTAGAGGAATTACCTTTATTTCGTTTTACCGCCTTGGAATATATATACTTACGATTCTCATTACTTTGAAGAAAATTAAATATTTTTTCATCAAGGTTATGACTTCTGTCTTCTGTGCAAATTTTACTACCTATTATTGCTTTTATTACTAAAATTACAACTACAACACTTATTATAAAAATCATTATCTTTATCACATCCTTCTCCCCTCACTCCTCTTGCTACAACTAATTATACAAGTTACTTTTTACAAAAAACTTTCCATAATTCTTTCAAATTTATGAAGAAAAACAAAAAAATCTCGTAATGAAATTTTTCATTACGAGATTTTTAGTATTAAAAATTCTTTTTAGTACATTCCTTCCATTCCTGGAGCTCCACCTGGCATTGGAGTTTCCTTTTGTGGAATATCAGCAACAGCTGCTTCTGTTGTTAAGAATGTTGATGCTACTGATGCTGCATTTTGAAGTGCTGATCTTGTTACCTTAGTTGGATCAACTATACCAGCTTTTATCATATTCTTATAATCTCCATATAATGCGTCGTATCCCATACCAGCTTCACTATTCTTAACTTTTTCTATTATAACAGAACCTTCAACTCCTGCATTTGCAGCTATTTGTCTCATTGGCTCTTCTAAAGCTCTAACGATTATATTTATACCAACTTGTGCATCTGGAACATCTGATGTTAATTTTGCAACTTCATTTATTACATTAACATATGCTGTTCCACCACCTGGTACAATACCTTCCTCTACTGCTGCTTTTGTTGCATTTAAAGCATCTTCAATTCTAAGTTTTCTTTCTTTAAGTTCAGTTTCTGTAGCTGCACCAACTTTGATTACTGCAACTCCACCAGAAAGCTTTGCTAATCTTTCTTGTAATTTTTCTTTATCAAATTCTGAAGTTGTTTCTTCAATTTGATTCTTAATTAAGCCAACTCTTTCTTTAATAGCTGCTGAACTTCCTTTACCATTTACGATAGTTGTATTATCCTTAGTAACCTTAACACTATCTGCTTGGCCTAACATCTCGATAGTTACTTCTTTAAGATCTCTTCCTAGTTCTTCAGATATTACTTCTCCACCAGTTAAAATAGCTATATCTTGAAGCATTTCTTTTCTTCTATCACCAAAGCCTGGAGCTTTTACAGCAACACAAGTAAATGTTCCTCTTAACTTATTAACTACAAGAGTAGCCATAGCTTCTCCTTCAATATCTTCAGCTATAATTAATAACTTCTTACCTGATTGAACTATTTGTTCTAGTATTGGTAGTATTTCTTGTATATTTGAAATTTTCTTATCAGTTATTAAAATGTATGGATTATCTAAAGAAGCTTCCATCTTTTCCATATCTGTTGACATATAAGGTGATACATATCCTCTATCAAATTGCATACCTTCAACTACGTCTAATTCAGTTCCCATTGATTTAGATTCTTCGATAGTAATTACACCTTCATTACCAACCTTCTCCATAGCATCAGCAATTAACTTACCAATTTCCTCATCTGCTGCTGAGATAGCTGCAACTCTAGCTATGTCTTCTTTACCTGCTACTGGTTTTGAAATTCCTTGAATTTCTTCAACTGCTTTTTCAACAGCCTTTCTTATACCATTTCTAATTAATATTGGATTAGCTCCTGCTGTTACATTTTTAAGACCTTCTCTTATAATAGCTTGTGCTAAAAGAGTAGCTGTTGTAGTTCCATCTCCAGCAACATCATTTGTCTTAGTAGCAACTTCTTTTACAAGTTGTGCTCCCATATTTTCATATGGATCTTCTAACTCTATTTCTCTAGCTATAGAAACACCGTCATTTGTTATTAGTGGTGCTCCAAACTTTTTATCTAATACTACATTTCTTCCCTTAGGTCCTAATGTAACTTTTACTGTATCAGCTAATTTATCTACCCCTATTTGCATAGATCTTCTTGCATCTTCACCAAATTTTAATGTTTTTGCCATCTCTATTACCTCCTATTCAACTATCGCTAAAATATCTTCTTGTTTTAAAATAGTATACTCTTCTCCAGAAACTTTAACTTCTGTACCTGCATACTTTGAATATAAAACTTTATCTCCAACTTTTACTTCCATTTCAACCCTCTTACCGTCTACAACAGCTCCAGGTCCTACTGCAACTACTTCTGCTTCTTGTGGTCTTTCCTTAGCTGTACCTGTTAGTACTATTCCGCTTTTAGTAGTTTCTTCTGCCTCTAATTTCTTAATTACTACTCTTTCTCCAAGTGGTTTGATATTCATTGAAAAACCTCCTTAATATTTATATAATTTTATTTTCTTCTGTCCTTTTCTTAATCTAATTAAATTAAGATTATAAAAATAGTTCTATAGAACTACTACATAAAAACTTGTATTAGCACTCACTCTTAATGAGTGCTAATACAATTATAATATATCCTGTATCCATATTATTCAAATATTCTTTTTTATATTATCTCGCCATTAATGGCCATTACTCAAAACTATTATTGTATTTCTTTGTTTTACTCATATTTTCTTGATTTTTCACATGTCCTATTTTTTATTAATTCTTTCTAAGTTAATATCTATATAATCATTAATAATATCATTTGATAAAACAGTCTTCTTTCTAGCATTGACATTTATCTTATTAAATATACCTTTCGCTTTCTGATACGGTACTACTGCCCCAGCGCCATTAATACACCCCCCCTCACACATCATTCCTTCAATAAAGTTTCCATTAAGTCTGCCTATATTAGTAAGCTTCATAACCTTTTTTATCTCTGCTCCGCCTGAAACTTTTATAGCATTAAATTCAACATCTATACCGCTTTCTTTCATATAATTTTCAATAGCTGCGGTCAATCCTCCTGATGCTCCAAAACCACGGCCAAATATAGAAGCATCATCAACCACTTCTTCACTACATTTCTCAACATCTATCTCAAAGGCATCAAAAAGAGCAACCAACTCCTCAAATGTTAACACATAATCCACCGCATCTTTAATATCCTCCTTAACAGCCTCCCCCTTTTTGGCTGTACATGGTCCTATAAATACAACTTTTCCATCCGGATGATTTTTTTTAATATATCTTCCTGTAGCTATCATTGGCGATACAGTACCTGATATATTACCTATTTCACTAGGAAATATTTTTTCAATATAATTCAGAAAAGCTGGACAACATGAATTAGTCATGTATGATTGTTCTTTTCCCATCCTATTTACAAACTCGACGCCTTCATGAACAGTAACAGCATCAGCACCGCAAGCTACTTCATACATATCCCTGAATCCTATCCTCTTAATTGCATTTTTAATTTGCCCATAGGATACCTTCATTCCAAATTGTCCTGTTATTGCTGGCGCAACTACTGCATATATCCTTTCCTTATTACTTAAAGCTTTTGCAACCGGAACGATTAAGCTTTTATCTGATATAGCACCAAATGGGCATGCTGACATACAAGCTCCACAATTAACACACTTTTCTTCCTTTATAATAGCCCTTCTATTTTCATGATTTACATCCAGTGCACCTGTAGGACATACCCTTTTACAAGGCCTCATAACTTCAGAAATAGCATCATAAGGACAAACTTTTTGACACATGCCACATTCCTTGCAAAGTTCCTGATTAATATAAGCCCTTCCTGCAACATAACTTATTGCTCCAAAGTTGCAAGCTTTTTGACATCTATGCGCTATACAATTTCTACATGAATCAGTTACACTATATTTATTTATTGGACATTTATCACAAGCAGCTTCAATGACATATATTATCTGCTCATCTGGAGTTATATCTATAAAATCCTCATCAATCGTATCTCCATTGGCCAAGAAGCCAGAAGCCAATTTTGCCCTCTCCAGAACTATAGCTCTTTCTTTATAAACACAGCACCTATACATAGCTGTATCTCCCTTTATAACTTCGTAAGGAATTTTTTCAATCTCATCCTTTGTTAGCTTGTCCTCTTTTGCTAACTTAGCTACCTCTGTAAGCACCTCATGCTTCAACTTATCTAATTGAGTTTCAAATTGGAACATAACTTTCCCCCTATCTTTGATTTTTTCATACAAAAATGATATAATCTCTCCAATTATAATTCTATTATCTAGGGTGAGTATTTTATGAATAAAAAATATAGATGTGAGCTTTGTGGCAGGGAAATATCAGAAATAACTAAACATCATTTAATTCCAGTAGAAAAAGGGGGAAGGGACTCCCATATAGCTTTTTTATGCAGAACATGTCATTGTCAAATCCATGCTCTCTATACTAATAGTGAACTCTCTTATAGACTTTATACTATAGAAAGATTAAAGAATGAGGAGAAAATAAAACGTTATTTAAATTTTGTTAAAAATCATCCAGGAGATGTGTACATACCAATAAAAAAATCAAAATCTGCTAGACGAAAAGGATAAAAAAAGCAGCAATGAATTAACCTCTCCACCACTGCTTTTATACATATTCAATTTATTCCTCACAATCATCATGACTTCTCTTATAAATAGAACTTTTTTTAATTATTCTTTTTATTTTTGAAACAAATATAAGATTTATTAATATAAGAACTGTTGTAGTTACAGCTCCACTTATAAATCCCCCTCCAACAGCAATCCCTATACATGCCATTACCCATATAGATGATGCTGTAGTTAACCCTAATATAGTATTATTACGATCTTTTAATACACATAACGCTCCCAAAAAACCTATTCCAGATACTACTTGTGCAGAAATTCTTGTTGGGTCAATTAGGTTGTTTTCTTGAGACATATAAATACCAAATATCATGGTTAAAGCTGAACCTAATGATACCATCACGTGGGTTTTTATTCCTATAGTTTTATTTGTTAAATCTCGCTCCAATCCAATTGCTGCACCTAACAAGAAGGCTACAACAAGTCTTATTACTACCGTTTTTTCATCCAAATATTACGCCCTCCATACCTTTTATATTATATCCTTTATTGTACATTCTCTATTGACTGCAATCAATATTATATTATTCTTACATATCTATTATAATGATGCTCTATTTTATAATACCAAGTTTCAAATACCTCAAACCTAATCTACCTTTATTTTGTTCTCTCTAGCATATATATTAATGTAATAATTCTTTCACAATAAATAATAATATATATATATTATGAGACTTCTTTTAAAATTGTATTATTAGTAATAACCAACAATATTAAATTGATTTTTGACGTATTTTTGACTTATAAAAAGAGAACCTTAAATATAATATAGGTTCTCTTTAAGTATATTATCCTTATAAATTTATAAATTTATAAATCTATGAATCAATATGCGCTTGTATTAAGTCTTAAATAGCAAATCTTTTCCTGTTGTAATTTTCAACCTTTTTATTTCACTTTCAACCGCTAAAAATTTAGAAAATATAAATAGTGTATCTTTTGGTAGAACACTACATAACTGCTCTATTAATTTATCTTCTTCCTCTTCTAATAATTCCAAAATATAATTATTATCCAATTCATATGTTTTGTCTAACATAGTCCCCCACCTTTTATATATTATTTCTCTTCATTACTTTTACTATATAAATATCTAATTCCTTACTAATTTCCAAAACTATAGGTGAATCTCTTCCATGAAAATCTATTGCTCTATATAATCTTTCTTTTAGTTCTTCTATTTTATCTTTCCCCACATTTACCTCCATTTTAATAGAGGTTGGCCAACTTCTTATGTGCACTGTTTTTTATTTTTTTTCAATGAACTGATTATATAAAAAATTTTTCCATCTTGCAAATTAAAAAAAGTTAACCAAATTCATGTCGAACCGGTTAACTTTTTCCTGTTTCTGTTAGTTTGTCTTGCAACAATTTTTCCGTTTTATATTTCTTATATTATTATTTTTACCACCCATCAGGATCATCTGTTTGCAATCGAATTTGATTTGCACTGGATACTCCATGGTTTTTATTAATATTAGCATTTGTATTTTTGTCTACTACAAACACCACATTTAATAGTAGTATAGTACCTGCTATTATAGTTATTATCTTTTTTTTCATTTTACTCACCCCCTCTGAAAGTTAACCAATTTGACATTATTATAGTTAACATTGTAACATAATAAAGGAATTTGCGATAATTTTTTCCCTCTTTTTATGTTTCTTTAATCTGTTTAATTTTTTCCCTCGATTTCTTGCTAAAGTATATGCTTTTCTCCTCATTTCGACCTCTATAATATTCTCCAATCTCTGCATATATTAAAGAATAGTCTATATTTAATACTTTTGCTTTATCTGCCATCAGTATTAATTTTTCTTCATCTTCTCTTTCAATATAAATCAATACCAGTTCGTAAATTATTTTTTCAACCAAGTCCACATTCTCCCCATTATTTTTATTATATATATTTAATGCTCTTCTAAGATATCTCTCAGTATCTTCATTTATATATCTAATTACTTTTGCTGCAAAGTATAGATTTTCAGCAAAATGTGAATTGTTTGGGTTGATTTTTACAGATTCCTTTATTGATCTTGCTGCATCTTTATATTTTTTTTTATTTAAATATAGTTCAGACAAATTCCTATATGCCATAGCTATTAAATTTTTATCATTATCTTTCATTGCCGAATCAAGAATTTCAATATACTCATGTTCGGCTTCATCAAAATTATTTTGTTCAATTAAACAATTAGCATATAACATTTTTAAATCCAATACCTTTTTCTGGTCTTCATTCTCAAATTGATCCATCAATATTTGTAAATACTTTAGAGCTTCATTAATTTTTTTTATCTTTTTATATATTAATGCTTTATTAAAATATATCCTTCTTGAAACTTCATTATTTCCTATATCATTGTTTAGTTTTAATGCAAAATTTAGTTGTTCTAATGCGGCTGCATAATTCAGACGCATTGCATTATTACGCGACTTATTAATATAAAAGCTTGCTTCATCTAAAGTATTTCCTGAATTAAGACATACTTTTAATCCATTCCTACACATTTCATCACTTCTATTATATTTATGTTTAAAATAATAAATATTAGCTGCTAATTTATACATATGAATTTTCATACTGTCTTCGATATTATATTTTTTTATTAATCTTTCACCCTCATTTAACTTTTCTTCCAGTTTATCTATTTCTTTAGTTTCTTTCAACTCGCTTATAATATTCAAAAAGAATATGTTGTTAGCTTGGCCATCTTCGTCTTTAATTAATTCATCTCCAGTAATTAAATTAATGTCTATTCTTTTTTCTTTAGCAATTTTATTAAAATTTTTAGCAAGCCCCACTGCTAAATTAGAAGTTAACTTTTTTCTGTTATTTTCGATTTGACTTATTAAGTTTTTGGTACAAATCCCTTCTGCAATTTCCTCTTGAGTTACTCCAATAATATTTCTAAGTTTTTTAATCTTTTTGCCTACTGACATAACTTCATTCTCAAAAATTGTTGTCGCCCCCTTTTCTTGGTAATATTCTATATATACTAAAATACCATGTCAATAATCAATTTTGGAAATAGATAGTTGATAAGTCTTATATACACTTAACCTACTAAGTATTACTAATAAAAAAATAAAAACCAGGATAAATAGTAATCCTGGTTCTAACTATAGCGATTCCTTCAACTTTTACACTTATTATTTAAACTTTTTATTATACGTAACATATATCTCCATATTCACCTATTATCATTAAATACACATATGCACATACTTTGCAATCGTCAAGTGCATTATGCGAACCAACTTTCCACAAACCAAAATAATCCTTTAAACTTTCTAATTTGTAACTATTCAATTTAGAATTTCTATCAGTTTCAAAATCATATTCCCTTACTTTTTGTCTTGCTAATTTTAATGTATCTATAACCCTATTTTTTATTTTTTTTATTCCCATTTTATATATTTGATGCATAATAAAACTTACATCAAATTCAGAATTATGTGCTATTAGTACATAATCCTCAATAAAATTTACAAACCTTGGAATTACATCTTCAATAGATGGAGCATCTTCAACCATATCATTTGATATTCCATTTATTGAAGTTATTTTTTTTGTAATCTTTCTTTTAGGTTTTATATATGTATTAAATGTTTCTACTGGAGCTCCATTTATAAATTTAATAGCTCCAATTTCTATAATTTCGCTACTATCATATTTTAACCCTGTAGTTTCTAAATCAAATACTATAAAATCGTATGGCCTTTTTGTTGTTCCTGGTAACTTAATAAACTTTTCGTAATCTACTTCATGATTACTCCTTCTTATTTTTTTAAGAAAATCTTTGTCCAATTCTTTATCAATATTATATTTTTCAAGTGCTTCAAATTTATTTAAATACAATTCTTCTGTTGTTATTCTTTTTTTATTTACACTATTATTATATAAATCTGCATCAAATTCATTTATATCTTTTTTTATTTTACTTTCTATAATTTCATTTTCACATAAAAGTTCGTTGGATTCATTAGTAATTTGCTCATTCAATCCTAATTTGGCTTTTATTGTTTTTATTTCTTTCATAACTAATTTCATCTTTCTAAAATTACTAGCAAAACTTATGATTGATATTATAACTATAAATAAAAATATAATGTGATAAAACATTATGATAAAACTAATTAAAGCTATAATGAAAGCTATTCCAGAAATTTGATCATATTTACTACATTCTTTTTCTAATTTCTTTAATTCCTCTTCCATAAAAACACCCCCTTGATTAATTTTACCACATAAAGGTAATAGTTAACAATGAGGTGATACTTTTGAAAAGTAAAAGTTTTATACATATAGATATAGCCATTATACTAGCTTTATTCTCTATAGCTTTAATTTTATGTTTTAGTGTATTTTTTTAAAAATAATGTTTAGCATTTATAAAAGCTGGTAAGAATTATAATGAACTGTTTTTTAAGCATTTCGAATGTTTGATTTGTTTTTCTGTATGATTTATTATCCTAATTTTTACAGAAAATATTTATTACCCAACAATATAATATAAAAGAAAAGGGCCTAGTTATTATAACTAGGCTCTAACATTTTTGTCTAATTTTAAATTTTATTTCACACAATCATTACAAGGATCCTTTATATTCAAAAACATATTTATCTAATTTGTATGTTTTTTCCTTCATATTCCATATGCCATAACTCCAAATAATTGAGATACATCCTTCTAATTACTGCACTTTCATGTGTAATAAATATAGTGTCCCATATTTTTTCATCTGATTCTAATGCTTCAAACAACTTCTCTAGCCTTCTTCTAGCAGTAACTATTATGTTAATATGTTCATTATAAAAATTTATATCAATACTATCTATTTTCATCTTTTGCAACCTCCAAAATATTATAATCCCACGTGGTATACATTAATTATATATGCTTCTATACTGCTTGTAACGTCTTGAATTTAGTGATACAATTAGTGTATTATCACATTTGCAACTTTAGTTATAACAAATTAAAATAAATAGAGATAAATAATCGGATATATCGGTTATATACTGGTTAACATAGGCAATATTTCTTGAATAAATAGGAATGTGTCTTATTTTTTTGCTTATTTTCTTTAATTTGTAATGTATTTTTAATAAAATAAACTCCTAAACAGGTAAAAATTACATAGAAATTAACTTCAAAGCCTTAAAAATCAAACAATTTGAATAATAAATTAAAATGAATTAAAAAAACAGCAGCTGGATTGCTCCTTGCTGCTGCCTTTTTATTTTATTTATGTTCTTTTAAATAAACATTATTATACCAATCCAAAAACTCTCCAAAAAGTTTTTCTTCTGCTTGTTTTCTAGCTTTTATTGCGTCTTCTCTTTTTATATGTCTCCCTAAATAATACACCTTTTTTCTAAATGTTATATTGGAAATCCACTTCTTTCTTGTCTTATCCCATCTAACACCAGTACAACCGCTTTTATTATTAGATTGTAGCTTATTTCTACTTATTATTGGTATGTTAGTACCTTCTACTATGTGTATTTCTAAATGCTTTTTAATAGCTTTCTGCATATTGTTCTTAGAGTTTTCTTTTCCCAAACACCCACAACTTCTAATGCTTCCTTCATTAAGAACATATTCGGCTACATAAGCTAATTTCCCACAATCGCATTTACATTCCCAAACAACTGAACCATTATTTTTATCTCTTTTATCTGTAGCCTTTAAAGCTGTAAGTCTTCCAAATTTCTTACCAGTTATATCTTTAGCTTTAAAATAGTTTTCTTCTCCAAAACATCCACAACTATTTGTATTACCATTTAAACTATCGGCCCTTATCCATAGTTTATTACCACAATCGCACTTACAGTAATAATAAGTACGTTTGTTTTCTCTTTTACGTTTTAATAAAGTTAATCGACCTATCTTTTCCCCTGTATGATCTATTGCTTTCCCCATGCTTAAAACCTCTTTAAAATAAAATTGGAAAGTAGCTTTTAAGGATTAACTACTTAGAACCTACACCACGTGTTAAAGGTTAATAAGTTAATTAAATTTAAACAATATCTATATCTGTTATTTTAATTACTGTTTCTAAAGGATTTGCTTTATTTTCTTCTATTACATCAAATTCAACATTTAAAATATAATCTACATTAGCTTCATTATCTATTTGACCTAAATCAAATGATATTATTCCATCTTCTAGTAATTCATCTACTCCTAAATTATCAAGTGGATCATGACCTGTTTCTTCTGAAAATGCACATTCCATCTTTAAAAATGTACATTCTTCTCCTTTGTATTCTTCCATTAATTCTTTTAATTTGTTACTGATATTTTTCATTTCTCATTACCTCTTTCATTATTTTTATTTGGTTATCTCCTAACCATGATTTAATTATACACGTTATCGTGTATAATATCAACACCTTTTTAGAATTATTTTACTATTTTTTTAGATTTTTTCTTTCATCTATATAAATTCTTTCCATACTGCTGTCTAATATAACCCATTGTTTACCAAATTTCTTACAATCTACACCTTCTACAAGTTTACCGTTAGATATTGCCCTTCTAAGTGTACTTTCCTCTCTGCCATATTTGTCTGCAGCTTCTTTCAAGCTTAATAAATCATCCCAGTTAAACATTCTTATCCTCCTTAAAACTGTCTTCCTATAGATCTGTCACTTAACCAATGTAAATTTAAATCAAAGTAATTTCCTTTTCCATTTTGATTCTTACATCTCCAAGGACATTTTATATATACTCTTCTCATGTTCCCTTTTTCCCATAAACTCATTTCTATTTTACTATCTCTACTTTCTTCTTTTTGATAGTAACTTTCAACTTCTTCTAATAAAATAGCTTCTTCATCAGAAACATTTAATTCTTCTTTAATTTCGTCTGCTCTTTTACTCATATCTTCTCCTTTCATTAAATAAGAGATACAAATCCCTAATTGTGCCATATAATCAACTTCTGGAAACTCCTCTTTAATTCCTCTTGTCATTTTATGTGCCTTTACCATTAATTCTTTCATATCCCTTACCTCCATTTACTTTATATTATTATAATACACGTTACCGTGTATATTGTCAACACCTTTTTTGAAATATTTTGCAAATAAAAAAAAGAAGGTAGAGAAGGAACTTAATCCCACTCTACCCTCTTTAGGTTAACTGTTTTCTTATTTATTCTTTATTAGTATACTACATATCTAATAATTCACACCAGTTAAAATTGCCCAATAGCTAATTAGGAATATGCTATCAAGTATTTTTGTATTTTCCAAACATTTCATCAAGCGAAATAAAAAAAGTTAGTATATTTTATATTATAGATATCAACTTCTTTATTTCTTTATAAACATCCTTGTATGGCATTTCTTTATTTATTAACTTAGGCAATTTCATACTCATAACTCTCTCTATGGCCATTATATCCAGTAATGTACTTTGATTAAGATCTTCTCTTTTAGTTCCTTTTGGTATTCCTAACTTTTCATTAACTAGCTTAGTAAAATGAATGTAATACATCTCTGGTTTATGACTTCCTTGCTGAATAGCATAATAAACAAACTCTTGAATTTCATCTGTAAATTCTCTTCTAGTTGCTTTACTATCCTTTCTCACACCTAACCATTTATCATCTTTTCCAATTGCAATATAAAATCCATTTATCCTAAGTCCATTTACAACCTCATATACATAATCATAGAAATCATCTGCTACACTTTGCCTTGATTTTCTACAAATATCATAAATCCCTCTTTCCGTATACATGTAAATTCTATTATTCTTATTATTAATTTGCGGTGGTATGAATTGTACCCCCGTTACTTCAATAGAGAATTTATCTAGTCTTTCTTTATATTGCATGTGAATTCTTTTAATTGCATTACTTGGATCTTTGTATTTTAATGCATATCCTATTTGAGTTCTACTCATAAATATTTCATTGCTTTCATTCATGTAAAAATCACATACTGTTCCTAAGAATTTTTCTTGTTTAACAAGTTTTAGTTTCATATTATCACTCCTTAAATTAATTTTTTACATACAAAAAAGACACCTAAAATTAATTAGATGCCCTAATTTTCATTATTTAAATGAATCTAGTGTGCAAACTATGCACGGTATAAATATATTTCGAGTGCCAATAAAACATACACCCGAAATTTAAAAGAAAACTTATCTAATGTCAGAAAAACCTACGTTAGAAATTTTAAAATTCAGACATGCATAAAATGCACATCCGGAATTTTAAAACGTCATAAATAAAACACTAGCAATTAAATAAGTGTTATACTACATACCTAATAATTCACGCCAGGTATTTCTTCCCACTATTCCGTCTGCAGATAAATTATTATCTCTTTGGAATTGAACTACTGCATTAGCAGTTCCATTTCCAAAGTTCCCATCTATACCATTTGTAATGATAAACAATTTAGCTTTGAGAAACTTTATTTAAAATTTAATGACTAATTCGCTAAATGGGACTTTAATGCACAAAAGCCATTGCCCAAAATGGCAATGGCTCAATTTATATTATTTATTATTTTCCATATCTTCAAGTAAGTAATGGCAAACATTAATATGAATACCTTGTCTCTTTAAAGATAACAATAAGTATCTGGTATTAAGCTGTTCATCAATATGAGTTTGTATAAAGCTTTCATACTCTTTGTATGTAGGCTTTTCATCTATAATCAAAGAACTTAATGTATCTCCATAAAAAGCTTTCATATCTTGTGATACTTTACCTTCTAAAATCCTATCTTTTAACACACTTAAACTATTAAGAATCATTTTTACCTTTTGTTCAGGTATATTGTGGTCTATTGTAAACATATGAAAAGAGTATTTATTTTCATCTATTACACTAGAAAGCATTAATTGAAGTGTCTTTATCTGATATTTTAATAATTCGTATTTTTCATCTTCTGCCATCTTTAAATCACTCCCATATTATCCTACAACTTGCATTATTGCCCATGTAATTATTCTAGCCGCATATAAAGGAATACCTAATTCACCAGTCATAAATGATAGGAGTTTACCTTCAATCGCACCTGAAATACTCTCAAGAAATGCTCCTATTGCATATGAGTTTTCTGTAAGATACGTAGCAACTGCTTTATCACCTATAAGGTCAAATACAGCAGCAGCAGCACGTCCACCATATTTTAATGCCCATACAAGAGCAGTCTTTTTAATGCCCTTTGACTCTCTTATCATATTATCACTGTATGGAGTTGTGCCTATTGTACTTAAATCTAATGTAGTAGTTGTTACTGTAGTCGTTTTAGCTACTTCTGTATTATTCCTCACCTCTACAGCGAACGCAGGTACTGACACCCCTATACTAATCGCTAAAGCAACAGTTAATGTAATTGCAATACTTTTAATTTTATTTTTCAACATAAATGTTCCCTCCAGTAGTTTATTTTTTTAATAGTTTGTTCACAATTACATTACCATATTTATTCAAATATATCAACTTTTTCTAATTTATAATTTAACGTGATTCAATTCGGATTTAATTTCGCTAACCGGTATTTTTTACGAACTTCAAAAATATCGGTTTAAAACCATTGGTAGAATATTAAATTTTAATTTTTAGTTTAGTATTTATAAAATTTAAAAGTGATATTTTATGTGTATCAACGTAAAATATCACTTTTTCTAATCTATTAGTGCCTATATTCCTAGCAATTTAGACCAGGTATTTCTTCCCACTATACCATCTGCACTTATCCCCATTGAATACTGGAATCCTATTACAGCATCTTTTGTTTCTACACCAAATTTACCATCTGGATTAGCACCAACACGTAATTGAATCCACTGAGTAATATTTCCCTTTGCTCCTTCTTTAACTAAAGGGCAAGCAGCTAGCGTAAGTGGTCCAGGTATTCCATCTACATCAAGATTTCCAAAACCCTGCCTATTTAATTCTTCTTGGAGTTGACTATAAATATTATCATTATTTGTATTTACTGGTGGAGTCTGTGGAACTATGTTGCCATTAGATAACAACATTCCATCATTAAACTCATTTACATCTACATAACCACCTATCCCATTTATAGAACCTGTCTCTGTATACTGCCAACCAACAACATTAACGAATCCTGTTGGAATTGGACTACGTCCATAACTAGCTACCCACAAAGGCTGCATTTTAATTCTAAAATCTAAGTTATCTCTAGCAAAATAAGCACCACTATAGATCATTACATTTTGACCTGACAATTCTTTAAAAGTCTGTATAAACTCTAAACACCTATTAGTTAGCTCACTTTCACTTCTTCCATAATTGTTTGTTTCTACATCTAAGCAAGGCATAATATCATAATGCTTGTTTTTTATAGCATTATAAAAATCTCTAGCCTGTTCACTAGGGCTTGTCCTCTCACTTAAAAAATGATAATATCCTATATGCTCTACTCCTGAATTTTGAATTCGACTGGAGTAAGTATTAAACATACTATCTTGCCAGTCTACGCCCTCAGTAGCCTTTATAATAACTGCTTTAACCCCATCATCTGAAACTGCATTGAAATTGACATTCTCGTTGTATGCACTTATGTCAATTCCTGTATAAGCATAAGCATTTTGAGACATAAAAAAAGTAGCTATAAAAGCTACTAATAAAACTGATATATTCTTTTTTAATTTTTTCATAAACCTAAACCTCCCACAATTTTAAATTAAAATGGAGTAGCCTTTAAGACTACCCCTGAACTGGATTCAGCGCGCTATTAATTTGTTCTAACTTTGCTTTTAAATCTGCATTCTCTTGTAGCAAAGCTTTCGTATCAATATTAATGTTTTCTGTTGTTTCAACTGTTTTCTCTGGTGTAGAAATTTCAATATTATCTTGAACTTTATTTCCTTGAGTTAATACATCTTTATTGGTTGATATATTGGGATCAGGTACTTTAATATCATCTTTTTTAGCATTAAGTGCAACTTTCTTATCTGAAATTCCACTTGTACTTGTATCTACGACTACCCCTAGCATAACTAATATAGTCAATACACTATTTACTATATCTCCATAGTTATTTGGGATTAAACCCTTTAGTCCAAGTTGTTGTATAAGTAATACAATGGCACTAATTAAAGCCACCCAAAAAGCCTTATTCCTCATTCTTGCTTTTAAATCAATTGTTAACATTTTACATTCCACCTTTTCCATTAAATTATTTTTGATAGTCCAAATAAAATCCCTATAGCACCCGCTATCAAAGCACCAATTGCAGTTTTAGTTAGCCAACTTATTGTATTTTCCAAATCTTGAATTCTATGGTTAACTACCTTTATTTTTTCGTCTAAATTTTCTACTTTTAGCTCTGTAGAACTCTGAGAATTCTCTAAGAGTGTTTCTATCCTCACCAACCTTTCTTTAATATCCTGAATAGTTTCTTGCTGATCCATATTACACCTTCCTTCTTAATTTAAAAAATAAAAAAAGATTAGATCTCTCTAATCTCCAATCGTTTGGAATTTTACTGAGCTGTTACATTAACTATAGGTAATAACTCTTGATATTGCTCTTGTGTTATTTGGTTAAAAGTATAAAACACATTAAGTTTATTAGTCATATCCTCCTTTGTAAACCTCTTATTTGTAATTAAATTTTTTAATAAATTGTATAACATCTTATACACCTCCTGTTAATTTTTTATATTGCATATCTGAAATTATTTCTTGTAAATCTAATACTTGTAGTTTTAATATCTCTGTTTCAGTTTTTGGTATTCCTGCAGGCGATGTTTTTGGAATATACTCTTCAATATAATCAAATAATCCATTACCATTAGGAGTTTCTTTTAATTTGAATTGTTTCCCTTGATTTTGTAGAATAAAATATTTATTAAAATCTTCTCCAGTTATTTCAATATCTGTTTTTAGTGGCTCTGGCGTATATTGGTCTTTTATATAGATAACAAAACTTCCATTCTCAATTCTAAGATAACATTTATCCAATTTAATTCCCCCCCTCTACTTCCATCTTCCTACCCCGAAGTAAGATATTGAATACCCAGCTCCTGGCGTCAAACTTCCATTTACAAGTATTCTTGCTGTGTTAGAATTCAACTGATACATCGTAGGTGATGCCGAGCTCCAATTTCCCTTACTTGGATCAGCTGGACATATGCTTGTATAAAATTTTAATTCAAATCCTGCTGGCATAGGTGAAGGCAAGGTAATATTTATATCTATAATTGTTCCTCCTACATTTGGATATCCAGCAGTACCACCTCCGCATAACAATAAACCACTTGGAAATTTAGCATACCATGTATACCTATCACTACTAAACCAAGTAACCACATTTCCTAAATTCCATGCCGCTTTATCAGCATCAGACACAAATCTGTTATTTGCATCTGTCATTACTGAAGTTGCTTGTGTCCTAAAACTATATTCATCATAAGTACCATTACTATTTTTAACCTGGTAAACTGCATTTTTTACAGCCATTTAATCATTCCTTTCTATAATGTTTGTATCCAAACTCCCCCAACTGTTTGTGTTGTTGGCTGTGTAGTTTGTACTATTATTGATGTTCCATCTTTACCAGCTGGACCTTGAGGCCCTGTTGCTCCAGTAATACCTTGTGGTCCTTGTATTCCCTGAAGTCCTCTTGATGGTTTTCCAGTATCATTAGAACCTATAAACCAATTTCCATTAGCCCCTATAGTTGGAGTTATGCCATCATTGCCCTTAGGCCCTTGTAACCCAGTGTCTCCCTTTGGACCTTGTGGACCGGTCGTTCCAGTATCCCCCTTATCTCCTTTGATACCTTGTATTCCCTGTACCCCTTGTTGTCCAACTGGTCCCTGTGGTCCAGTTAACCCTTGAGGTCCTCTTATATTTTGCTGTTTGGGTGATTCTAATGAACTATTAAGTTCCCAACTAAGAACTCCATTACTATTTACTGTTGGATACCATGCTCTTTGAATTGTACCAGCCTCATTTGGAGTGCTATTTATTTCTGTGTTAATTTGCTCTATTACATTACTACCTATATTTCCTACAGTTATTTCTATGGTCATTACGCCTTCATAAATTTCTCTAACTTCGGTAATTCTCAAATCTTTATTTTCAATACTGTTCTTAACTGTTACTAAATCCCCTAAATTCCAATCTTCTTCATATATGAGGTTTTTATTTATAATCGTAGATTCTGTATTAGAAACATAATCATATTCACTTAATTTACTTAATGCTCTATCCTTCAAATTATCTGTTTCCGAAATATCTCTTGCATCAATAAAGACCTCTCTTCTTTCAATTCCAGCAACATCATTTTTCTTAATCTCCTGAACTTTTCTATCTGTTCCTTCTCCCTGACCACCAACATATCCTACATTCCTATAGCTAACTGAACTACTTGTATAAATGGCATTTGTTATATTGTTGTAATCACTTGAAAAAATAACTCTTGAATTAGTAGATTGTCCAGCTGTTCTATCAATTCCCAACTCTACATCAAATATAAGTTGTTTTGCTTTTGGATCTAAATATACAAACCATCCTATACCCCCTAAGCTAGCTATACTTTCAATTTCTGCTTCAAGGTTTTTATATCTGCTTTGCCAACTAACATTTAATCCTCTATTTTGGTTATTAGCTATTATTAAACCAGGTATTTTCCTATTTGCATCTATAGGGTTTACACAATTCGCATCTATATAGTGCTTTATAACCTGCTCTGCTGTTCCCTTGATTTCATCATTAACACTCCCTACTGGTGGTATTGTTATTCTTCTCTCTAATATACTTTTTATGTCTCTCCCTTTTACTGTTATTTGACTTTGGTCCTCGTCAATTTCTATTTCTTCAATTATCATAGACTTGTTTTTACTAATATAAATATAATTTTCTTCCTTTAATATCTCTGCATATTTTATTGGTGCTACAAGCTGAAACTCCTTAGCCTGCAAAAAACTTCTTACAAAATAAAAAGAGATATAGTCCTCTATATCATCTAAAAAAGTAAATTTATTATCAAATATTTTTAAAGCGTTTCTATCCATATATCACCTTGTGTATCTCCAACTGGAGTCGTCGCTTGAATATATATGCCTCTAGTTCCTTTGCCTTGCATATTTGTAAACCAAATATCAAATTGATCTTTCTTAACTTGCCACTGATTGTTAAATAAGTTCCACATTGATTGTAAATCATCTTTCCCCAAGAACTTCATATATCCACATAGTGAAGCTTGTCCTCTTTCATCTTCTACAATAATACTTGTCCCCCTAATAGTTATCTTTGCTAGAGATAACTCATACATTGAATTATTTCTAGTAAGAGCCGGTGGGGCTGTTGCTGTTCCTGCCACCACCACAATATTCAATGTTCTATTTATTATATCTAGTCTTAAAACCGCTCTGTCTATTCTAGTTACATTACTAGAAATAGTCTTTGCTAATGCTGTTGTGTTAAGATACAAATATCCTTGAATACACCCACTTCCTGGCAATATATTAACTTGAGTTTCACTTATTTTTACAACTTTTAAACTATCTGTTGCTGGATTTATTCCATCACCAATAAACGTTTTAAAGTAATTTGCAAAATCTTCTGCTTTGTATTTTCTATCACCATTTACACTATTAAAAAAACCTCCAAACTCTGCCATATCACACCTCCTACAAACTAAAATAATGGCATTTATATTTTATTATTACACTTTGGGGTAAATAATCTCCATCTGTAGCATAACTTAGAATATTGCTACCTGTTTCTAAATCAAAAAAGTTACTATCTATATCTATATAATGGTATGCCCTTTCTCTTGTATTCCCTTTCATTACCTCAACCGCTTTATTGCTAAAAGAAGTATTTATATAAAGTATTTCATCTTCTGCAAGTACTCTATTTACTTTTATAAATTTCTTTCCTAATTTTATTGTAGGATTCAATGCTGGACCATTAAAATATACTTCTAAAGGCGCTGATACATTCCCATAATTAATTATTTCTATCTCATTAGGGCCTTTTCTTGCAAACTCTATTCCATTAGAAGGTAGTTCAAACTCAAATTCAAATCCACCTTCCCATGTCTCTACATTTAAAATCGTTTCTTCTTGATCCTTCCAAAATGGATTAAAACATTCAAAATCAACTTTAAAGCCTAGGCACATATTATTGTTGGTTTCATAACTAGTAGAATAAAGTGGAGTTGCACTTACGGAACATTCAATCTCTTTACTAACATTATCATTTGTATATTTTAGTAATAAAGTATCTAATGGATTTAATGTTGCATCTATATTATTTTTTATAGCCTCTATTTCCATTCTATTGTCCGCAAGAATTACAGCTTCAATATTTATTTCTCTTTCCTCTAATGTCGTAGATAATAAAGTTGATCCATATTGATTAATTCCTTTTATCTTATTAAAAGTAGTGGGTATAGTCCCTTGATAAAACTTTGTTATTAGCACCCCTGATATTAACACATAAGAATCTAAAGTTATTGAATTACCTATTCTTTTATTTATTATGTCAATTCTCATATTTCACCTCTTATGCAAATCTTGCATCCCTTAAAGCCTTTTTACTTGCTTTTGCCACTTCGTAAGGGCTTTCTGTTTTCCCGTAAAAATTAAGAGTTTGGTTTACTCCTCCGTTTAACTTTCTTTGAGATGCTGCCGAGTTTTCAACACTTTCACTTTTAAATTTTTTTGATGAAGGATTTAACTGCATTCCAACATTTATATCTGTGCTTAAATCCTTAATTGCACTAGTAACTAAATACTTACTATTTTGAATTCCTTCCGCTAAACCTTGCATAAAATCAGGCATCCAGCTTTCATAATCCACAAGCGGACCTACATCTGGCACGGAGAAATGCAGATAACTTCTAATAGTATTTGCCACATCTTTAACTGCATCAACAATTCCGCCTATTGCTCCTTTTATCCCCTTTATAATTCCTTCTATAATATCTTTTCCCCACTCTAAAGCATCACTTGCTATATTTCCTATAAGATCACCTAAGTCATGCCATACATTAACGAATATACTTTTAAAATCATCCCATGCTTGTCCCCAATGTCCAGTAAGTAAATCTAATCCAACTTTTATAACTCCGCTTATAATGTCCCATGCTACTTTTATAACTCCTGTTATTGCATCCCATACAATTTTAAAAGTATCCTTTATCACTTCCCATGCAGGTCCCCAAATTCCTTTTATAAGTCCTAATGCTCCTGAAATAATTATATATAGCTCAGTTACAATAGGCGCGAGAACTACTTTCATTACATTCCATACCTCAACAAACACTTGTTTAATTTCTGGCCATACTTGATCCCAAAACGCTTTAATTTTGTTTATAGCTCCCATTATTGTAGGAGATATATAATCCCAAGCTTTCATGACAGTATCTTTAATTGCATTCCAAACTTTTGTAAATGCTTCCTGAATAGAGTTCCATATTTGTATAAACTTCTCTTTAAATTGATTAAAAGTTGTTGGAAGCGTTCCTCCAAAGTGCTGTGCAACCCAATTTTTAATTTTATCCCAATTTTTAATTATTGCTCCAACTGTTGCTGCTATAGTTAATGCTAATATTCCCCACGGACCAGTAAACAATGTTAATGCTGCTCTTGCAGCAGTCATTACACCTTTTACTGAAAAAGCTGACCTTAATGCTTTAAATATTTTAGGACCTAACCCAATGACAGTCGATCCTAAACCTATTAATGCATTTTTAAAAACCCCAAGTATTCCAGGTATTTTACCAAATATTCCACTTAATAATCCCGGAATACTCTTAAATGGACTAATTATTTTGCTAACTATTCCAGTGAGTGAAAAGCTTCCTATTAACCCTGGTAAAGATTTAATACTATTGACTAAAAGTTTCCATGGACCAAGAAATATGGTGCTCATTTTCCCTCCTAATCCTCCTAATGCAGAACCAAAAGTTCCAAATGCTGATACAACTTTACCTCCTAAGGTACCAAGTACAGAAGTTAAAGAAGTAATAGGCTTAGTAAGCATATTAAACAGGCCACCTGCTTCAGTTATTTTTGTGGACATTTTACCAAAGCCTCCTACTAGCTTTGATATGCCAACTCCCAAACTACCTATTTTCTCAACTATTGTTCCCAAGAAAATAAGCAACGGTCCTACTGCTGCAAATACTAAAGCACTATTAATTATCATTTTTTTGGTGCCAGAATCTAAACTTGCAAAAGATTTAATCATTGCTGTTATTTCTTCTATTATTGGAGTCAGCATTGGGAGAATATCTTCGCCAAATGTAACCCCTAAGGCTTTAGTCGATTCCTTTAATTCCTTCACTTTATTAACTGGTGTATCCTTCATGCTATCAGAAAGATGTTTTACTTCTCCATTTGCATTGTCTGCGTTATTTGCAAGGTTAGTAAGATAATCTCCACCTTTATGCAGTAATACATTCCAACTTGCTAAAGATTCCTTCCCAAAAATAGTTGCAATAGCTGCCTCTTTTTGCTTATTGGTCCAACCGGACATTTTGCCTTCCATTTCATTTAAAATCGTTCCAAGATCTTTCATATTACCTTTACTATCAAATGCAGTGAAATTCATTTCTTTTAATGATTGTTGCATCTTCTTAGTTGGTTTTGTTAAATTGACTAAACCAGCTTGAAGTGATGTGGCTGCTGTACTTGCTTCAATTCCGTTTGATTCTAATATACCAATGGCTGCTGCTGTTTGAGTCATAGGCTGATGTAATGAATTAGCTGTTGCTCCAACTACGCTAAAGGCTTCTCCAAGGCTTGTTATACTAGCTTTTGTATGGTTAGAAATATATGCAAATGAGTCTGCCATATGTGCAGCATTTTCAGTTGTTTTTGTGGAATCATTTGTCTTCATTCCATAAGCTTCAAGTGAACTTCCAAGCTGATCTACTACAGTTGCTAATTCTTCATTTGCACCCCTTGCAGTATATAAAGATGTCTCCATTATTTTCATAGCTTCACTTGCACTATATCCATCTTTAACAAGAGTTAACAATCCCTCATTTATTCCATCTGTAGACTGTCCAAAATCTTCGCTCCATTGTAATGATGATTTTCTCATTTCATCCATTAGCAAATCAACTTGATCTATTGGAATTCCAGTTGCTTCTACTTCTTTTCTTATATCTGCTATTTGGTGTTCAAACTCTCCAGCCAACTTAGAAGCTACCCCTATACCTGCGACTATTGGCGCAGTTACTTTAGCTGACATAGACTTTCCAACACCAGTTATCTTTTCCCCTGTTGCTTTTAGCTTTTCACCTACTTCCCCTGCTTTCTCTCCAAAAGCTTGCAGAGATGGTTTAGCATTATTTAATTGTCCTTGTAAATTTTTTAATTTCCCCTCTGTATTTTGAATTTCTCTTTGCAGTGCTCTATATTGTTCCTCATTTATTTTACCTTCTGCAAATTGCTGTTCTACCTGCTTTTCAGCCTCTTTTAAAATCTCAAGTTTCTTTTTAGTATTTGATATATTCTCAGTTAAAATTTTCTGCTTTTGACTAAGCATTTCTGTTGATGAAGAATCAAATTTTAATGCCTTTTTTACTTGATTTAATTCACTTTGTAAGTTGCTACTTGTTTTATTTATATCTTTGAGGGCATTATCAAGTGGTGCTGTATTACCACCAATTTCAACCGTTATCCCTTTTATATTACCTGCCATTATGGTCCTCCTTTCCTACCTATTTTTTCTCTAAGTGACTCTCTATCTGGTGTCGTTTGTTCTATTCTCCAACAATTATCCAAATATTCCCTGCCCTCTTCTGTTCTATTATAGTTATATATAACCGCATCCTTTAGATATAGCCAATATTCAAATATATCTAGTTCTTCTATATCCTTAAAAGTACATCTTGTATATTCACTTATAATTTTTTCTTCTAATGTATTTACCTCATAATGTCCCTCATTATCATCCTCTCCAGGATAATAAGGGACTTTTAGTTTGGGGAATTTTTGCTTTCAGATAACCATTTAAAAAATTCAATTAGTATTTGTTGTATTTGATCCAAGTCAAGTTCATCAATAACTTTTTCTGGCACTTTACATTTTTTCTTATTCTTGCTTAGAATTAATTTAACAGCCTCTGTCAACTCATCCATAGCACTTTCATCATTCGCCTTAGATAAAGCTGTAATCTTTTTTAAAGCTTTTATCTTAGGAGGCTCAACATCAAGTGTTAAGTCTCCTATTTTTATATTAAAATACCTTTTATTTATAGTATTTATATCAAGCATTCATATCACCTCACGCTTTTGCTACAACTGTTGTTTTACCAGATTTAATTGCCTTAAATTTCGAATCAACTTCAATTATAACTATTTCATTTCCTGTAGTTGCTGTAATATCACTAGTTCCATCCCATGCTGAAAATCCTGCTGCAACATTACAAATATCACTTGGTTCTGGAATTGTTACAGTACTAGCTGCCTTATACATATAGCTATTTCCAGAATCAAGTGTTTCCTTAACTGTTATTTTAGTTGTACCATTTGTTCCTCCAGGAGTTGATGTTACTGTCAAAACTTCTTGAGGAATATCTTCCTCATATATAATTTTTGTTCCTTTCTCATCCATAGGTGCAGCCTTAAATTCTGCATCAACTACCGTTTCTTTATCCTTTGTAAACTTAAACGAAAATCCCGCTTGATTACTACCAACAATAGTAACTCTAATATCTCCATCTTCTTCATCTTCATGGACAAATCTAATTAAATATCTTTTCCCGTCTTGATTGTTCAAGCCGCCTATTTTAACTATTCTTTTCCCATTTGCTTCTGTTACCCTTGCGGTTGAACAAAGTCTTGCTAATGTATTACCATTCCATGTAAGCACTCCACTTTTCATTGTTACATCTTCTTCTGTAAGTACAGTTTTTTGTACAAGCCCCAAGTCATCTCCAACAGTTACAAATTTAGGTTTATATTCAAGTGTAGCTCCACCTGAAATAAATCCAAGCAAATTTGTATTAGCTTCAAGTACTTTGTCTTCTGGAATAGTTCCCGTAAATTCTGTTGTATAAAGTTTTCCACTCCCTAAAACAATTTTTTCATCAGCTTTTGCCATAATATCGCCTCCTATAATTTTTCAATAAAATCAAAATCGTACACAGTTTGAAAGAATTTTTCACTATCAATCCATGTACGATTTTTTTTATATTCTATTGATTTTTCATTTAATAAATTTTCTACCTTTTCCTCTGCTTCATGATTAATCCTGTCTGAATAAAGTTCAGCACTTACTGATCTATCTGCTATACAATTTTTATTATCAGCACCTCTTACCTTTATCTCTTCTGTAAAAATAACATACGGTAATGAAGGAGGTTTAATAAAACAATTTTCTGCTACTTCCATTCCTGTTGCTTTTATCCAAGCCTTAACGTCTGTTAGCATTTTCTATCGCCACCTTTGCTAATTCTTCCATTCGCCTTATTGCAAGTTCTTCACCATACTTTATATGTGGGAACTTCCCACTTCTTTTCCCATTTCTTAATGCATGGCCGTTTTCTAATAAATGAGTAAGTCTATGCTGTCCTTTAGCTACATACCATGTATTTCTCTTATTAAATCTATCTTCATAAGATGTTTTTACCCTAAAAGCTTTTACATATTTATTTCCTTTGTGTTGTTTAAAAGTGATATGATTTTTTATTTCTTCATTTGTTTCCTTTGCTACAATATCTACTGCTACTTTAACACCTTCCGCAACATTATTACTATAATTACTCATGCATTTAGTTATTTCATTAGCTAAATCATCTATTTTTATATTCATAATGTCACCTTAAACATTTCTAATTGCTTTAGCGTTAAATCAATTGATGGTGGATTAGATTCAAAAATATTTTGTACTAATTCAATGTCATATCTACCTACACCTTTAATTTCTAAAATATCATGATTATCTATACCTGGTACTTGTGATATCCTTATAACTGCATTAGTTTGTACTTGCACAGCCTTTGCCGCATAGTGTCTGCCAAACCCTAAAACTCTATTCTGAAATCCTAAATTATTGTACTTATATGTTTTATTTCCTTCTTCATCCTCATAATATATATCACATATGCCATCACTAAAGCTTGTAAATTCAATGTTATTTACTTTTATTTTCATCTTGCACCACTCTTGCTTGATTATCTAAGTGTAATGATAATAATTCACTGGCAAAATTAATTTCAAACATTTCCAAAGCATGAGAATTAGCATATCTACAATAATCTAATAATAATGATTTTGGTAAATCTTCTACCATAAAATCAAGATTAGACACTCCCGCTACATTGCTAAGACGTGCCATTCCTCTTTTTATAATTCCATTAAGGTTCTTATCTGTTTTTTCATCTTGCCAAGTTATATGAAGATAATCCTTAACATCTTGTAATAATGCCTTTAATTCTTCCTCTAACATTTAAATCACCTCACTAAGGTTGTGCCTTTGTATTAACAACACCTTTTACTTCCTTAACTGTTACACTTAATGTCATATCTTCTAACTTAGTAATATCTAATAACATAAATGCATTATTGTCTAATGCTTGTCCGTTACCAATAAGCTTTATAATATAATATCTTTCATCTTCAAGAAATTTATATTCATCTGAATATTCTATCTTACCATCTTTTGAGCCTGTTCCGATTCCCATTGCATACTTCTTAGCAATTCCTAGAATGGCTTCACCCTCTGAAACTTGAGTTGATTGTGCTATTGTAGTTGGATAAGGTAATACATTATTTTTGTATGTGCCATCTGGTAATTGAATAGTAGTAGCTGGCATAACTTTTTTATAATAATCAAAAGGGTTAACGATCATTATAAGATTATCAATAGTCCTTGCCTTTTTAGGGTCTACGGGATCTTGTGCTAATGTTGCTAATAATCCTCCAAAAGTCTTTGCAGATAAATCAGTTATTGCAACCGCTGTTTTCTTTGGATATACCCCATCTACAACGCTAACTCCTTCACCTATATTCCTATTCATTCCTATAGGCATCTCTTTACCAGTACCATTAATAATACCTTCCTCAAGTCCATATGCTACAGCTTCACTTAATACTGCTCTTACATATGCATCAATCCATTGAGGCCCTACTAAAAGCATATCCTTAGCAACTGGCATAAATGCAGTTAACTTGTTAAGACTTAAATCAAGTTTTCCTATTGCTCCTTCCAATTCTTGAGTAATAGCACTTGTTATTTTTCCCCATTTAGCAAGTTGAATTCCTTTTTTATTCATAAGCATTTTGGTTAACGCTGTCATATTTTGAAAATCAATCATGCTTAATAATTGGTGAGCTGCTCTCATATCTTCCATTACATTATCAATTACTGTTTCAGGTAATGCTATATCTAAATTAGTAATAGCTTGTTTTGGGTTAGCACTCTTTGCAGCGTCTATCCAGCTTTGATAGAACTTAGTTTCTTGTTGAGTTAATTGATGAATACCTCTCTTTTGAAGTATTGATTTGTCTTGCGTTTCTTGATATGCCTTTGCATCATCTAATACACTTTGTTGTATTTCTTCAGCAAATTCGGTAAATACTTGAACTATTGCCCCTTCATCCTCTGATTTCATTGCTGCATTAAATTTTTCCTTTAATTCTAGTTTTATTAAATCTTTACTTTTCATTCCCATAATTATTTTTCCTCCACTTTCTTTTTAAATATCATCATTATTTTTTCAGCGTTAGTTTTATTATTGCTAAATTGTTCAGGTACTTCTATAGGCTTTTCAACTTGCATAATTTGAGCTTGAACGCTTTGCCTAAATCTTTGCTGTGCTGCTTCAATTGTTTTATCTTCTTGACCTGCAATTTCATCAATTAACCCATACTCTAAACATTGATTAGCATTTAACCATGTCTGATTATCCAATAATTGTTTAAGAGTTTCTTTACTTAGCTTATTACCAGCTTTAGTTAAATAAGAACTGCAGCTTGCTTGATCAATAACTTCAACATCATTTGCTGCTTTTCTTAGTTCTTCTGCATTCCCATATGCGCTCATAGACGCATGATGAATCATCATTAAAGCATTAGTTCCCATTATAACTTTATCTCCTGCCATAGCAATAACACTCGCTATGCTACAAGCAAATCCATCAATATATACATTAACTTGTGCTGGATGTCTTTTAAGTTGACTGTATATTGCTATACCTTCCTTAACTTCTCCGCCATAAGAATTAACATATACATTAATTTCACTTGCATTTTGATTACTTTCAAGAACTTGTTTTATATAGTTTGCACTTGTTTCACTCTCCTGCTTCTCACCGGTCCACCAGTTATAAGAATCTCCTTCAACATCATCATAGATATAAATATCTAATATATTAGGATTATCAACTTGTTGTTTTATACTAAACATTGTCTTGTTTTTCAATTTCCTCACCTCCTTCCACGCTATTTACATCTTGATAGTTTTTAGTAATATAATATTTGCTTGCCCATTCTTCATTTATTTTTACATCTCCCAACTTTCTTCTAAGCTCATTAACGTTATAAGCTGAACATGCAATTAACTTATCTATTTTTTCAGCAATAGTGAATATATCTATATGCTTAATACAAGTAGTATCAACATTTAAATATGTTCCTGCTAAATATGCTTTTTTCCCATACCTTTTTCTATTAATCTCTTCATTTATCATATCTACCAAAGGATCAATGCAAAACGTAAGAAAATTATCTGTAATCTTTTCTATATCTGCTATATCTCCATTTAGTATCGCCGGTGGTATCTTAAGAACTTGTGCAACTCTAGCAAAAGCCTCTTTAATTAAATTCTGAATGTCAACAATTTCACTTGTAGACTTTTTATTTCCATCACCATTCTTTTCATCATATTCAATTCCTTTATTCAAGTTCAGAACTGCATTTTCTGCTTCAAAATATGCCTTGAATTTCTTTTCAAATAGCTCTTTTATGGTTTCTTTTTGCTTTTCATCACCACTTACTGTATTATCAATCCTAACAATTCCTTTTCTACCACCAGAGCGCTTATATTTTCCTATAGCCATATCAATTAGTTTGTTATAGCCACTTATTAAGCTTGATAGAAGGACTCGCATATCTTCATTATTTAATTTAAAATACAAAACCTCACTTATTTTAAATGTTTTATTGAATGTATAATCTTTTCTTGTTACACCTTCAAATATATTTTCCACCATGGCATACTCACGTTGATTAAAGTCATCTGCAATAATTAATTGCCCATTAAAACCAGA
Organism: Clostridium sp. HBUAS56017; assembly: GCF_007115085.1. Lineage (NCBI taxonomy): Bacteria > Bacillati > Bacillota > Clostridia > Eubacteriales > Clostridiaceae > Clostridium > Clostridium sp. HBUAS56017. Next base: position 70,379 of record NZ_SULK01000012.1, read on the forward strand.
TACAATTAGACACTCATTATTTTTAAGTAACTTTGAAACAAATTCTTGAATAAATTCAGTTGAATTCTGATTTACATTAGGTTCTATATTCCATGTATAATACTCATCATTCTTAACCTCTTTATTATTTAAAAATGTTCGAAATTCACATTTTGAAACACATCCTGCAATTAAACTAATCCCTATATTTATAGCAAAATCTTCTACTGCTAATTTTGTTAATTCATCAGATACCTTTTGATTTACATAAACTGTATCTTTATTTCCAAACATATCTTTTAAAAAATTAATAATCTTCAATTTTTCACCCACTTTCAAGACAAAATAAAAAAGCCTTATAAGTAAGACTTACTTTTTTTAATATGTGTAAACTCCAAAATCGAAGTCTATTTTTTCTGCAAAATCTTCTAAATTAACTCCATCAGCACACATTGCTGCTATAAATGCCATAAAACCATCTGTTTTCCTTGACTTTGGTTCTATTTTACTAAAGCTATAATTATCATGTGCCTCTGCTTTTAAACAAGTATTGTTTGTGTACCACCTCATAAGTGGATTATCTCCCCATACAATTTTATGATTGCTAAATAAACTATTAATAATTGGATATATAAGCATTTGATCACTTGGTCTTGTTAATTTTATATTGTTAGCACCTTTTTTATCTGTATCAAACCCTGCTGTCCTTAAAGATTTTGCAAGTAATGTATATCTATAATTATCCATTCCTAATATAGTAAGGTTATACTTTTGTGCTTGTTTTATTAACCATTCAGCAACTATATCTGGAGATATCTCTGGGCCATTAACAAACGTTAAAAATCCTGCTTCTTCCCACTCTCTTAACGGAGCTTTTATTCTTCCTAAGTCCTTAGAATTTTCACACACCCAACTATGACTTATCCAATAGTATTTTTCTTTATATTTAATTAGCAGTCCTGCACAAACAAAGTCTGTTGTTTTAGCGTAATCTATTCCTACTCTACAAATAGCTCCGGTAAGGTCTGGGATAGGTTGATTAGTAGCCAAAATATTATCCCATGAAGTAACTTCCCTATCTACTTTTCCCTCAGGAATATTCATTCTTTTAGTCATAAAAGCACTATTGCTTATAGGATCATCTTTATAATCAATGTATTCTTTTTCTATTTGCATCCTAAGTTCTTCATTATAATGCAAACTAGGATTAGCTTTATCCCACATCTTAGGATTATCTACTTCTTTTTTATTATCTAGCTTACATATAAAAGGCAATAATCCATTATCTTTTATCACTCTATTTAATATTTGCTCTGATCTGGCTATTAACTTATCAAGCGGTCCATCTCTTACATCTCCATTAGTGGTTGTAATCGTAGTCCTAGGATTTTTCTTTTTGCCTAAACCAGTTTTAAATACCTGAATACAATCATAATTTTCATATTGATGGTATTCATCAAAATCTACTTTTCCTGGTCTGCCTCCATCTTTTGTCTTTGCATTGCTAGTTCTAAATTTAAGCTTTGATTTTGTTTTTAAATTTTGTATACATTCCTTATTCCAATAAAAATGTCTTTTTAGTTTATTTTCATTTTCTTCTAATACATTATATACATCATCAAATGATGTTCTCGCTTGTTCTTCTGCATTAGCGCATATATCAATGTCATAATTCTTTATATTGTTGTATTCAGATATTAAACAAAAGTCCTCAAAGCTTAAATAGCCATTCTTTCCAGCTCCACGACCAACCAATATGAATAAATCAGGCCATCTTAATATACCTGGCTTTGAATAAGTACAGTTATGCAACGTAAAACAAAATACTTCCCATTCTAATAACTTAAACGGAAAGTATTTCTGTAAACTCAAGTAATTATTTAATTGTTCTTCATCTACAAATAAATTTTCTTCAGCAAAACACTTCTCTACATAATCACATAGCAAAAGTTGTTCTTTACAAACTTCAAATGATCCACTACGAACTAGGTCAATATAATTTTGTATTTCTGGAATTAATTTTTTACAACTTATCATCTTTATCACTAACTACATTTTCAGTTGTTAAACCTAGTTCTTTTAAAATTGCTAACTTTTGCTTATTATACATAACTGCATTTTTTACAGATGGGTTTTCCTTTTCTACCTCATACCCTGATGCTGACGTTGATTTGTAAGTTTTACCCCTAATTTTTATATCCTTTTGCATCGCTTTTTCTTCATTAAAATACCAAATATAATCATCAATTAACCCTAAAAAATGTTCAACATTTGCGTCTTTATTTTCAAGTTGTTTAATCAGCGAATCCTTTATTTTTCTTGCACTAGCCATATTTTTATATCCTCCTTTCATTCAATTTTCTCTCTATTTTTTATCACGCACGCGATTTAGACGTTTTGTCGACCCTACTACCCGTTCTCCCATAGCCAGGAGTTTTTTCATTTTTTTCACCCGGGGTATCACCATCTTTCCTCATTTAATAAGACTTTAGGTTTATAATTCCTTCTCTTTTCAGGATGCAATTCATTATGACATTCCTTACATACTGCCATTAGATTACTCTTAGTCAAGGCTAGTTGTGGATGCTTGTTAACATGTTTGATATGATGTACTGTTGTTGCTTTACTATATTCTCCTTTAGCTTTACACATCTGGCATTCATGATTCTGTTCATCTAATACCTCAAGCCTTAGATGTTTCCATGCAGTTGATACATAGAAACCATGAATATTATTATCTCTTATTAACTTTGTGATCCATTTAATTAATTCTATTTCATCCATCAAATTAATTTCTTTTTCTCTGTTATTCTATCTAGAGTACTTTCAATATCTTTTAAATCATTCTTGAGTTGCTCTATATCTTCTTTGCCCTCTACTTTTATATTGATAGTTAATCCTAGTTTATCTTTCTCCATGTTACCTACCTTCTTTCTATTTTGTTGCATAATAAAAGAACCCTATTTCTAGAGTTCTTAATTTTTAAATATTATTTTCTTATTCCTACTTCTAATACAGTTCTCTTTAATTCTTCCTTAGTATACATTTGCCCATGTCCTTCTAGGCTTCCTACATCTAAAACAAAACTATCTGAATTATTTTCTAACATTCTATTTTGAAAAAGTATTCTATGTTCTTTTTGTTTTTTGTATGAATTATCTTTCCAAAATGCAATATTCTTAAAATCTTTTTCAACACTTTTATTTAAATCCTGTAAATTTATTTTATTATCATAGTAAGTCACCTTTTCACCTGTCATTGCAATATTCTCTTTTTCACAGCATGTTTTAATTTGCTCAAAAAAATAATTTGGCTCAATTAACGATGCAGTATCCCAATAACTTTCACCAAATGTATCTCCTAAGATTTTCTCAAAGTTCAATTCATAAATATTAAACTCCTCATCTTCTCTTATAAATTCTAAATCTTTCTTTAGAATGCAGCATGAACAAAAAACAGGCATTTTATCCACATCATCATATGTTATTCTAGCCTTTCCATTACCACTAAATAAAGTTAAATTACTTTTAGGATCAATAAAACTAAACTCCACATCATTTAGTATTTGTGTTCCCTCATTGATATCTCCCCTTGATTTATCTCCAAGTTCTTTTTCATAATTTCTATAATACTTTAATCTTCTTGTATATAACTTTCCATTCATCAGTTCTTCTATATGTTTCTTTTCCCCAAACTTTACAATTAAAAATAAAATATCTTCCTCACTCATATTTCAACTCTCCTTTTACTTATACATTTCTACACAACTTTGTTAATTCCTTCAAAAAAGAAGTCTTTTTTACGAATTTTTAAAAGAATTTAATATTAAACTTTTTACTAAATAAATTTGACTTAATACATATTGTGTTAACTTTTTCTAATCATTTCTAAAGCATTTATTTTTAACGCTTAAATGCCTTTTTTAATTCCACCAAGTAACATTTCCTCATTGTGTTTACTTTTAGAGAAAATAAAAAAAGATTTATATGTCAAAATCCCTTCTAGCTTGATTCATTTTATCTTGATTTATTCCAATGTATTTTAAAGTAATTGATTCTTTAGAATGATTAAACATCTGCATCAATGTTGCTATATCTCCTGTTTGTTTATAGTAATGAAATCCAAATGTTTTTCTTAATGTATGTGTTCCTAGATTTTCAACTCCGAATCTATCACCTATATCTTTCATTATCTTCCATGCCATTGTCCTTGATATAGCCTTATTAATATTGCTTTTTCTAAATAAATAATCTTCTTGATCCATTTCAAAGCAGTATTCTTTATAAATCCCCCTTAGTTTTGGATTAATTTCAATTAGATTTCTTTTACCTGTCTTTTTTTCTTTAATGTCTATATACTTCTTATCCTTAACATCTTTAACTTTAAGTTTTAATATATCTGATATTCTCAATCCTGTATAAGTACCTGTCATTATTAGAACATAATTTCTAAGACTTTCCCTTTTTACAGTTGCCTGAATATCATGAAATATATCTGCATCTCTTATCGGCTCTACAAAATTCATATATGCATCACCTGCCTTATAGCGCCATGTTTTCTTTTGTATGCTGATTCTTTCATACACTCCCTTAAATCATCTGTTTGAATAGCTTTTCTAACATTTTTACTAGAGCAATGAGAACATACTAAATATCTTCCACTCTCAATCTCATTTGTTAAAACTATAGTAGTTTTATTGCATCTTAAGCATTTTAATATAGTGTATTGTTTTAGCACATTCTCACCTCCTTATGTGTACAACACTATATTTATTTTGTTGCATTAAAAAAGCACCTAGATTATTAAAACCTAAGTGCTTTCTATGTCTTTTAATAATATTAATATACTACATAATTCTTTCCCTTACTAGATACTTTTTACATTACCTTTAGTGTACCTTTGCTAGTACCCTTGCTAGTACCCTTATACAAATTTAATCTTATTTAAACCTCTCTCAATAGCTTTCTTTATGCTTTTATTACTTCTTCGTAATTCTTGTGCTGTTCTTGTTATACTCTGATTTTCTATTAATGCTTTCATTATAACTTCTTTATCTTCCCTTTCAATTTTTTCACTTTGAGGGCTAGAAATTATATCTAATCTTTTTAATGCATTATCTACTCTTTTGTTAGCTATTTTTTTCCTTTCTATCTCTATCCTAAGTGTTTCTATCTGATTCATCGCAAAATCATTGTTTTTACATTTCATTGATGTTTGTACCTTTTCTTCAAAGCTTGGACTTCCTAAACTATCTCCCAATTCTAAGTCTTTAATTTTTAGTTCCATATCTTCTATATCTCGTTCTCTTAGCTTATATGCTCTTAATTCTGCTATTTTTTCTTTATTGTCCATACTCTCACCTTCCAATGTATTCTTTAAATTCATCTACAATCTTAGTAATTCTTTCAAGCGTTCTTTTTTCTTCCCCCAATTCTTTTCTTTGCTTCTTAACCTTTTCAATAGAATATTTACTTTCATCTAAATTTTCTATTGCTTTATCTACTGCAGCCATAGCTCCTTGACTTATTTCAACTCTTAATTCCAAGGAATGTTTTATAATACACCAATCCTTATAACTTAATTCTCCACTAATTTCATACTCTTTTTTACAATGAGTACAATATGCAAAATACCTCTTTTGTTTCACTGCTCTACCATTTAAATGCATATTATATATTTCTTTTCTTATAAAGAGATACCTACTACTCTTCAATGCTGTATTTATAGTAAAATCTTTTACTTCTTCTGATACACCTGCTCTAAAGTGTTCTAACAATTGTTCTATTTCTAACTTTTCTTTTTCACACATAATTTCAAGTCACCCCTATACTAATAAATCTTTTAAATTAACGCTAAAATTCTTATGTTGAGTTATTGGCTCTTTTACTACCGGTTTAACCTCTTCTGCTTCTACCTTAAGCATCTTATCCTGTACAGCTTCAAAGCCATAAAATTTCCTAACAAGTTTGTATACTTCCCTATCTTCTAGCACTGCACAATTCTTAACAGCTTTCTTTTTAGCAACCTTCTCAACTTCTTTTAAACTCTTCTCTATTGTTTCTCCATTAACAATTTTTTCTGCCGCATCTTTATTGATTTCTATCTGCTTTAATAAGTAATTTCCAATCGCTTGGACATATGGATTCTTATTTTTCTCCATTTCTTTCTTTATTTTTTCTATTGCCTTTTCTATCATTTCTCTCCACCTCTTCAATTTAATCTCTTATTACTTGTCTGTATTTTTATAAGCGTATATCTGAAGAATCCATACCCACTATATTCTGGATTATGAACTCCTGTTTCTACTGTATCTTTATCTACGTAATATCCTTTTTTAGCTTTTGCCTCTACTCTGAAATATTCCCTATATGATATCTCCTTTTTTTCAGGTTCTGGCATAACTAGGTTTTTACTGCAATTCCATCTCTTGTTTTGCATTTCTTTAGTTGTAGATGTTTGTTTTATTAAATAACTTGCTAAGTCTCTATATTGTCCAGAATCATCCAAAGGAAAAATCTGCGGTCTACCTTTTGTCCAACATTTTCTTATAATCTCTAAATCTATCTTATTTATTACCAAATGATGATGCATTGCTCCTTTACTTCCTATTTCCATCACATGAATATACTTAAGTTCTTTCCCTTGCTTTTTAAATTCATTTCTAAGTGACCTTAAAAACTTATTAGCATCCTTTCTCATTTCCTCTTTTGTTCCTGGTCTTTTATCTTTTTCATATCCAAGTACAAGATGAAAATCTCCTCCTTGAAAGTTTTCATTTATCTTCCATCTCAATTTTTTCTCTGCTTGTTTATAATTAATTTTCTTTTGTTCTTCTCTAGTGGGTTTTACCTTATCTGCTCTCTTAATCCCTTTTTTCTTAAATATGCTTGTATAGTATCTTTCTATCTCTATAGTTTTTCCTGCTTTACATATACTCTCTATATATGGCATAACTCTCACCTTTCTTTTGTCTACATAATTTAAATTTAAAGTCATATATTGTTCTAAAGATAATACGTTTATCAAGTCTTAAATGCGGCTTAAATCCGCTATTTTTTTGATTAATATATAAACTAAAATTCAAATTATTTTGGATAAAATTACACCTATTACGAGCCAAATAAAACCTTGTATTACAACCAAAAATTAGCTATAATAAATATGAAGTTTTTTATCAGGCTTCACACACATTGCAACCCGTCCAAAGCTTGCAATGTGTATTTTTTTGTAATAGTTTTATTGATAACTTCTTTCAATAAAGTCTTCCTCCCATGCAAGCTATTATTATTTCTTCCTTGTTGTACTTACCATACTTAGGTAGCACACTTTTTAATAGCTTGTACATGTTTTTATCACTAAGTTCTAGTGCTTCTTGTATCTCTTCTCTTAATAACTCTTCTTTTTCTAATCTTCTAAATAGTTCTTCCTGAACTCTTAATTTAAGTTCCTTGTTTAATTGCTTATTATGATGTGCTCCCTTTTTATGGTCTCTGTGATGGCAGTAACATAAGTAAGTAAAATTAAACTCGCTATCTTCTAGAGCCTTACACTCACTTTTAAACACAATATGATGTAATTCTGCATAGTTTGCTCCGCATATTTCACAGTAATGTATTTCCCTCATGCTTATACCATCGCAAATAACTTAGTATCATCTATTGCTATCTTCTGTCGTTTCCTTCCTTTGAAAAATTCTTCTTTTTTCTTTGCTGCTTCTCGCTCTCTTTTTTCTCTATTCTCATCAGCTAATATCTTCATATTTAAATAAATGCTTTCCTCGCATAATGCATATATAACCTTTACTCCTGATTCTTTTAAATTAAATTTTTCTGAAACTTTTTTAATTAATTTTTCTTTTGTCTTTTTTTCAAAGTTTGCTTTAATATAATTAGTTGCTTCTGCTGTTCTACTTTTTTTAGCCATTTTCATTCCTCCTTATTTAATTTAAGAAACTTCCTGCAACATAAATTAGACTTATTAATGTCAATATTGTTAATGTTGTATTGATAACTATTCCCTTAGTTTTTCTGCTTATTGTCATTTCTCTAAAGAACAATGCAAAGAGCACTATTAGATAGAGAATCGTTAATGTACCTGTACATACTTTTACCAAATCATACATTTTAGTCCTCCTAATATTTATTACTTCCCTCAACATATGGTAAAATATTGTTGAAAGGGGGTGTTACTATAAAATACTTTTACATTTTTTTAGTAATCATTTTGTATAAATTAGTTATAAACATAATTGCTTTTATAAAAGTTAAATACTTTTATAAAAGATATACTCTATGGTTATTTCAAGATAGAGATATGTCTCTAGTTACATATAGAAGGGCTATCATCACTCTTTTCAAAAATGCTGATATAAAAGACGCATATATTCCAACTACCTCTAAAATAGGATATGGAAGAATTGCTAGTTTTAACGCCTCGATAATGAATTCTTTCCCATCTGCTTATGAAGATTTTGCAGTTAATATTACAAGAATGTTTCACGAAGCAATTGGCGTATATCGCAGCAGGATTTTTGAAACCTTTAGTCCTATCTATTGGATAAATTCATTGATTTTCTTACCAAAGAGATTTTTGACTTACTTAGGATTAAATGCTGAATCAGTTATAGTGAAACTACTTCAATGTATTTGGTGGTTTATTGCACCTATAGCTCTTATATTAAGAACGCAAATCGTTGATTATATAATGCACTTATTACCTTCCTAAGCTCTTTAATAACTCTATTTCATACATTCGATATTTTTTATTGGTACACAGAAGTATCGAATGTGTGATAAACCATAACAATAATATATCTTTCATTGAGTTCTCTCCTTAGTTACTTTAATTGAACTGGTACTTCTGGAGCAGTCTCTTTTTTATTTACCATTACCTTCCCCCCTTTATTTCTCTTAAACACTCTTTACATACGTTCTTTCCTTTAAAATTAACTACTCCACTCGCTTCTCCACAAAATACACACGCTGGCTCATATTTCTTTAATATTATTGTTTCTCCTTCTGTATAAATTTCTAATGAATCTCCTTCCTTTAATTCAAAGTTTCTTCTTAGTTCTATTGGTAGAACTATCCTTCCTAATTGGTCTAAATTTCTTACTACTCCTGTACTTTTCATTTCCTTTTCCTCCTCAAATTTATTTAAACTAAAAATTACTAGTTATAATTGCTCTTAAGTTAAAAAATTATTGTCCGATTATTTGTTATGTTAAGATAACATAGTTTTTAACACATCAAATTTTTCTTTATAAAAACTTAATTCCTTTTCTAACTCTTCAATTTTTTTATCTTTTCGTATCCTTTCCATTGGTGATAAAGGATTAGTCCCATGGAGTGATTCTATTTTGATTATTTCTTCCATGTAATACATAGGACTTTCAAAATTCGGATTTCTTGTCAATGTTCCATTAGATTCATAATTGCAAATAGTGTTATAGCTTAATCCCCATCGTTCCATCAATTCTTTTCTTGTTACCAAAGTTCTTAACATACATGCCCTCCCTTTTTACTCTCTAGGAGTAATTTTCTCATAAAAATTTTATCTAGCGATAACCCTAATATATTGGCTATGTCAACAGCTGTTTGCAAACTAGGATTTTTCCTTTTTGATTCTATATCACAAATAAGGCTTGGACTCTTTGAGATCATTCTAGCTAAATCACTTTTACTTAGATTGTTCTTTTTTCTGGCTTTTATCATTTCTTCCCTGAACTTATCCATTAATTCCATGTATCTCACCTCCCATTTACTCTCCATGAGTAAATTTTATTACTCTTGTCGAGTAAATACAATTCTCATTTTTTACGCTTTAAGACAAAAAAGAAAGAATACAAGAGAATAACTCTATTATCCTTCCATATTTTCCATTTTGCTTTAAATTACGCTTATTGTGACACTTTACACCTTCGGCGTAATATTTTATACTATTATCATTAAATAAAGGAGATACATCAATGAGTATTGGAGAAAAAATTAAATCACTTAGGAAATTAAATAAATTAACATTAAGAGAACTTAATTCAAAAACAGGTCTTTCTATATCCTTTATATCCGATATAGAAAACAAACGTAGGAATCCAAGCATTGACAACTTAAAATTATTAGCAAGTGCACTAAATGTATCAGTAAGTCAATTGTTAGATGATTCAAATGACTTAAGTTTAAAAGATATGCAAACTAAAAAAGAATCTATAGATCATAAACTTAATTTGCTAGAAGGTGATATGAAAGTATTATTTCAAAAAGTTAGTAAACTTTCAGAAGAAGATCGTCAAAAAGTTATTAAAATGCTTGATATATTTATTGACGAAAATAATAAATAGGAGGAGTGAAAATGGAGTACAATATCACTTATAGAAAAAAGAATAAAGGATGGCAATACATTATTTCTAGAAAAGAAAACGGAAAATGGAAACAAGTAAAGTCAAAGCAAGGTTTTAGAACAAAAAGCGAATCAAAGCCATTTGCCGAAAAAGCTTTAAAAGAATTGAAGGATTCTGAAAATTTAAATCAAGAATTAAATGGATTAACATTTGAGAAATTTAAAGACATGTATTTAGCCCATATTAAACTTCATATGCAAGATAACACTGTAAAACTGTACAATATGGCACTAAATCATTTTAAACCTTTATATAATATGGAAATGAGCGAAATAACTACTATTCATATTCAAAATTGTATTGATAGTATGACAAAAAAAGATTTGTCCTATGGAACTATTAAAACCTATAAAAATAGAATTACAGCAATATTCAACAGTGCTCAAATCAAATACAACATTCTTTCTAAATCTCCTGCGGTCAATCTTGAAATAAAGTCTAAAAAGGAACCTAGTAAGAAAAAGGCATTAACGGAATTTGAACTTAAGGACTTAATATCTAAAACAAAAAATTTAAAATATAAAGTTATTTTCTCTTTAGCAGGTATGTGCGGGTTAAGAATCGGTGAAATTTTAGGATTGAAATGGAATAAAATAGATTTTATAAATAATACTATAACAATTGATATCCAATGGAAAAATATAGATTATAAAACTGTAGGCTTTGGTCCTCTTAAAACTCAAAATTCATATAGGACCATACCGCTACCACCTTATGTAAGAAGCTTGCTTTCAGAATGGCAAAAAAGCAATCCAATAGATATAAGTCAAAGAATTATAGTTTATAAATGCATATCCGGTTTAACCGTAATGTTAAGAAATTATACAAAAAAAATAGGATATGATTTATCTATTCATGAATTTAGGCATACTTATGCAACAAGTCTAATCGCTAGAAATATAGATTTTAAAACAGTAGCTAAATTAATGGGGCATGATGTTGAGCAAACTATGAAAACATACTCCCATGTTACTGATGAAATGTTGAATAATGCTACAAATATAATAAATAATATTTTTTAAAATTTATTTTTGACGTTTCTTTTGACGAATTGCATTTTACAACTCTAAACTCTTGATATTTCAAGCCTAATCTACCTTTATTTTGTTTTCTCTAGCATAATAAAAAAGATATTGTTGCGCAAAACCTGATACCTCACCAAATTTATTTCTTGCAAATATTCTAATTTTATTAAGAGAACCTTCTTCCGCATTGTAAAAATGCATCATAGCTCTTTTTACCCATACATCTACAGGGAAAGATGAATATTTTTTCATAGAAAATAACATAATACAGTCTGCCACCTTTGCCCCAACACCTTTGAATTTTTGCAATTCTTCATGACATTCATCTGCAGGCAAACTTGCTATGTAGTCTAAATCATAGTCTCCTAATCTTTTAGCACTATTTACATTATTTATTGTATCTAATATGTACTTACTTCTAAAAGATGCTCCTGTCTCTTGTATTTCTTCCAATGTAGCATCTTTCAATTCACCTGGAGTAGGAAATGTATAATATGTATTTCCTTTATATTCTATAGGCTTACCCCATTTTTCAGCTATCTTTTTTATTGTTTTCATTATTGATGGAATACTGTTTCTGGCAGAAATTATAAAGCTTATAAGAATTTCAAATGGTTCTTGCTTTAAAATTCTAATCCCATATCCATATTCAACACTTTTACTTAATATTTCATCATTAGCTAAAGATTCTTTTACCTTACTATAATCTCTTTCCAAATCAAAATAATCAAACCATATGTTTTTAAAATCCTCTTCGTTACTATTTAGTATTGTTACATTATCATCGCTTTGAATAACCTCTATAACTCTGCCATGAGCAACTCCTATATAATTTAACTCCTTAACTTTTTCCCATCTAAAACACTGGCCACATTCAACTACTTGCTTTATATTAAAGTTTTTAACACCTTCAAGTACTATTTTATCTTTTTCATAAATTACGTTAGTATAATCCATTTAATCACCTTTTTCTAAATTTATATGTATAATTATATCATACATTAAATATTATTTAACAATAAATATTAATTATACCATATAAAAAAAGTGGCCAAGCCACTTTTTCTATTATCAACCCAAACAAACTAAGCTCCTTTTGATAAGTAATCATGAATTCCTTTTGCTGCTTTCTTTCCTGCTCCCATAGCTAAAATTACTGTTGCAGCACCTGTTACTGCATCTCCTCCTGCAAATACTCCTTCTCTAGAAGTAATTCCAGTATCCTCGGACGCAATAATACATTGTCTCTTATTTATATCTAACCCCTTAGTAGTTGAAGATATTAACGGATTTGGAGATGTACCAAGTGACATTATTACAGTATCTACATCTAGTACAAATTCAGATCCATCAACTGCTACAGGTCTTCTTCTTCCTGATTCATCTGGTTCTCCAAGCTCCATCTTGACGCACTTCATTCCAGTAACCCATCCTTTTTCATCTTGAAGGATTTCCGTTGGATTTGTAAGAAGGTCGAATATTACCCCTTCCTCCTTAGCATGATGTACTTCCTCAATCCTTGCAGGGAGCTCTGATTCACTTCTTCTGTAAACTATATGAACCTCAGCACCTAATCTTAATGCTGTTCTTGCAGCATCCATAGCCACATTTCCTCCTCCGACTACAGCAACTTTTTTACCAACTCTAATTGGAGTTTTATATTCATCTTTAAATGCCTTCATTAAATTATTTCGAGTTAAAAATTCATTGGCCGAACAAACACCATTTGCATTCTCTCCTGGTATTCCCATAAACCTTGGAAGACCTGCTCCTGATCCTATAAACACAGCTTGAAAACCTTCATTTTCAAATAACTCGTCTATAGTTACAGTTCTACCAACTATAACGTTTGTCTCTATTTTTACTCCAAGTTTTTTAACATTTTCAACTGCACCTTTTACTACTGTTTCTTTAGGTAGTCTAAATTCCGGAATGCCATAAACTAAAACTCCTCCAACTTCGTGCAAAGCCTCAAATATCGTTACCTCATATCCTAACTTTGCTAGATCGCCAGCACAAGTAAGTCCAGCTGGTCCACTTCCTATAACTGCAACTTTTTTACCATTCTTAGGCAAAGTTTCTGATAAATCTATGTTATTTTCTCTAGCCCAATCTGCAACAAACCTTTCCAACTTCCCTATTGAAACGGCTTCGCCTTTTATTCCAAGCACACAATTTCCTTCACATTGCGATTCTTGAGGACATACTCTACCACATACAGATGGTAAAGCCGAAGATTTAGCTATAATTTTCGCTGCATCTTCAAAACTGCCTTCTTTAACCTTTGCAATAAACTTAGGAATTTCTATATTAACAGGACATTTTTTCACACAATTTGGATTTTTACAATTTAAACACCTATTAGCTTCCTCCACTGCCTCCTCTTTATTATATCCTAAGCAAACCTCTTTAAAATTTGCTGCTCTAACTTTAGGATCTTGTTCATGAACTAGAATTCTTTTCATTCTATCCATTTATCTATCACCTCCACAAACTCCACAACCACCATGATGAGTATCTCCTTCTTTTTCTTTTAAGATTGCTCGTCCTTCTTCTGTTTTATACATAGCTTGTCTTCTCATAGCTTCATCAAAATTTACTAAATGCCCATCAAATTCCGGTCCATCTACACAAGCAAATCTGATTTTTCCTCCCACAGATACTCTACAAGCTCCGCACATACCTGTTCCATCTACCATAATTGGATTTAAGCTAACTACAGTAGGTATATTTAATTCTTTAGTTAATAAAGTAACAAACTTCATCATTATCATAGGCCCAATTGCTATTACTAAGTCATATCTTTTTCCGTCTTTATTTACTAAATCTTTCAACTTGTCTGTAACTAATCCTTTGTATCCTGATGATCCATCATCAGTTGCTAAATAATAATTTCCTGCAACCTCTTTCATCTCTTTTTCTAAAATTACAATATCTTTGTTTCTTGCACCAACTATAACATCTGCCTTTATCCCTTTTGAAAATAACCATTTAACTTGAGGATAAACAGGGGCTGTACCTACTCCCCCTGCCACAAATATTATTTTTTTATTTTTAAGTTCTTCTAATTCTTTATCCATTAGTTCAGAAGGTTTTCCTAAAGGTCCAACAAAATCTTGAAAATATTCTCCAACCTCATATTCAGCCATCTCTTTAGTTGATTCTCCTATAACTTGAAATACAATAGTTACTATACCTTTCTCCTTATCATAATCGCATATAGTTAATGGAATACGTTCTCCTTCTTCATCCATCTTTACAATTATGAATTGCCCAGGTTTAGCCGATCTTGCAACCCTTGGAGCTTCAACATCCATCAAATAAGTATTTTCATTAAGCTTTTCTTTTTTAACTATCTTATACATATTTTCGCCTCCACGAATACATATTTAGTTCTTTATAGCTATTATACATTAATTTCCAACAATTATTCAACTATTTTTAACTAATTTGGTTGTTTATATATATTATGGTTTTTATTTGAATTCAATTTTTCGAAAGATAAAAGTCATAATCGCTTACACAATTATGACTTTATTCATCATTTATAATCTAAAAATCTACTTTTGTTCCATCATAGGCACATCGGAATATTTTTTTCATCTCATCTTTGTTTATTTTTCTTGGATTTGAACCAGTACATGCATCTGCTATAGCTCTCTCTGCAATCAAATCAATACTTGAATCAAATTTTTCCTTATCTATACCGTATTCTTTTAATGTTTGTGGTATTCCCATCTTCTTATTAAATTCATCTATCATATTTATTAATGAATCTACTAATTCTTCTTCAGTATTTCCAGCTAGTCCAATCTTTTTAGCTATTTCTGCATACCTACTTAAAGATTCTTTCTTGTTAAATTCAATTACATATGGCAAATAAATAGCATTTGCACATCCATGAGGAATATGGAATACCGCACCTGTCTTATGAGCCATACTATGACAAATTCCGAGTAGTGCATTAGAAAATGCCATTCCTGCCATACATTGAGCATAATGCATTTGTTCTCTGCCTACATTATCACCATCATAAGATTTAGCTAAATATTCTTTAACCATCTCAATAGCTTTTAGAGCTAATGGATCAGTAAATGGTGAATGTAATGTTGCAACATATGCTTCTATAGCATGAGTTAAAGCATCCATTCCTGTATGTGCTGTTAATCTTGGTGGCATTGTCTCAGCTAGTTCTGAGTCAACTATAGCCATATCAGGAGTTATATTAAAATCAGCTAATGGATATTTAATCTCTGTCTTATAATCTGTTATTACTGAAAATGCTGTTACTTCTGTAGCTGTTCCACTAGTTGATGGTATAGCTAAAAACTTAGCCTTACTTCTAAGTTCTGGTATTGTAAAAGGATCCTTTATATCATCAAAGGATAGTTTCGGATGTTCATAAAATACCCACATAGCCTTTGCTGCATCAATTGGAGATCCACCACCCATTGCTATAATCCAATCTGGATTAAAGTCTCTCATAACTTCAGCACCTCTTAGCACTGTTTCTACGGATGGATCTGGCTCAACACCTTCAATAAGTTTTACTTCAATTCCTGCTGCTTTTAAATAATCCAGAGCTTTATCAACGAATCCAAACTTTCTCATTGATCCTCCTCCAAGAACAAGGACAGCTCTTTCTCCTTTTATAGATTTTAATTGTTCCATGGAACCTTTTCCATAATAAATGTCTCTTGGTAATGTAAATCTCATCATTCTTCTAAAACCTCCATAACTTAATACTTATATTTTACCATTTTGTAGTATATTTGTAAATGTACGGTCAATATCCATTTTCTAATTTTATTGCATAATAAAACAAATTTAAATGGATTAATTTAGCTCAATTTATTGCAAAAAAAGAGCTATCTCTTTTGAGATAACTCTTAAAATTACTATCTAGAATAATCGTAGAATCCTTTTCCAGTCTTTCTACCTAACCATCCTGCTCTTACATACTTTCTAAGTAAGCTATGAGCTCTATACTTAGAATCTCCTGTTTCATTGTATAAAACGTCCATAATAGCTAGAACGATATCTAATCCAACTAAATCTCCTAATGCTAAAGGTCCCATTGGGTGGTTAGCACCATATTTCATAGCTGTATCTATATCTTCAACTGAAGCAATACCTTCAGCATAAATTCCTATAGCTTCGTTTATCATAGGAATAAGAATTCTGTTAACTACAAATCCTGGAGCTTCTGCAACTTCTACAGGTTCTTTTCCAATTGCTAATGATAATTCCTTAACTGCATCAAAAGTTTCTTGTGATGTAGCTATTCCTTTTATGATTTCAACTAACTTCATTACTGGAGCTGGGTTAAAGAAGTGCATTCCTATAACCTTGTCTGGTCTCTTAGTAGCTGAAGCAACTTCTGTTATTGATAAAGAAGAAGTATTTGAAGCTAATATAGTTGATTCTTGACAGATTTCATCTAATTCAGCAAATATTTCTTTCTTAATCTTCATGTTTTCAACAGCAGCTTCTACAACTAAATCACAGTCAGCAGCTAACTTCATGTCAGTTGTTCCTGAAATTCTAGAAAGCACTGCTTCTCTATCTTCTTCAGTCATCTTTCCTTTAGCTACTTGCTTTTCTAATCCCTTAGCTATTCCAGCTATCCCTCTTTGTACGAATTCATCTTTAATATCTCTTACGATTACTTCACAACCCTTTTGTGCGAATGCTTGAACTATTCCAGCACCCATTGTTCCTGCACCAAGTACGAAAACCTTTTTCATAGATTATTCCTCCTAATCAATTCACAACTTACAATGCACAATTAATAAAATTATTACTCAATGTGCATTGTCTATTGTGTATATTATTTAAATTTTAACCTTATTATTTTTCACTAAATCAAACTACCTAATTCAAAAGTTATAATAACTGCAAATTATTCTGCACTCTTAACCTCTTTAAATTGAGCTATTAATTCTGGTACTACCTTTACAAGATCTCCAACTATTGCATAATCTGCAACCTTCATTATTGGAGCTGATTCATCCTTATTAACTGCTATAATAAGTTCTGAATCTTGCATACCAGCAACGTGTTGTATAGCTCCTGAAATACCACAAGCTATATATATTTTAGGTTTTACAGTCTTACCAGTTTGACCAACTTGATAAGCTCCATCAATCCATCCATTTTCAACAGCAGCTCTTGATCCTGCTACAGTTCCTTCTAGAACTTTTGCTAATTCTTCAAGTAGTGCGAAGTTTTCTTTATTTTGAACCCCTCTACCACCTGCTACTATAAATTCAGCTTCAGCTATATCAATGATATCTTTTTTAGACTTAATAGTTTCTAAAACTTTAGTTCTAAGATCACTATCAGTTAACTTAACTTCAACTTTTTCTATCTTACAGTTTGATGCGTCAGTCTTAACTGTTGCAAAAACACCTGGTCTTACTGTAGCCATTTGTGGTCTATGTTCTGGACAAGCAATTGTTGCCATTAAGTTACCACCAAATGCTGGTCTTGTAGCTAAAAGATCACCATTTTCAACTTCAACATCGATTGATGTACAGTCAGCTGTTAATCCTGTAGATAATCTAGCAGCTATTCTTGGACCTAAATCTCTTCCGATGAAAGTAGCTCCTACAAATAATATTCCTGGCTTTCTTTCTGTAGCTAAGTCACAAATTACCTTTGTGTAAGCATCTGTTGTATAGTGTTCTAAATCTTTATGATCTGCAACTAAAACTTCATCAGCTCCGTGTTCTGCTAAAGTCTTAGATAATCCTTCTATGTTATTTCCAAGTAATAAAGCTGTTAACTTTACTCCTAATTTATCAGCAACTCTTCTACCTTCACCAAGTAGTTCTAAAGATACTTTTTGTAATTCGCCTTCTCTTTGTTCAGCAAAGACCCAAACGCCTTTGTAATCTGCTATATTCATAATAAATTACCCTCCTATTATCCTAGATGTAGTGTTTTTCTTTTAATTTTCCTACAACATAATATGCTGCGTTTTTAGGTGATTCTTTAACTAATTCTCCTGATCCCTTAACTTCCTTAGTCATTGACTTCTTAACCTTTGTAGGTGAACCCTTAAGTCCTAGTTCAGCCTTATCTACATCTATGTCATCTGCTGACATAACCTTAATTTGGTCATCATTAGTTGCAAATATATTAGCAACATGCATGTATCTTGGTGCATTTAATTCTTCTATTGCAGTTAATAGACATGGAGTCTTAACTTCAACTACTTGGTATCCATCTTCTAAAGCTCTGTTTACTATTAAGCTATCGCCTTCAACCTTAACATCTTGAACATAAGTTACTTGAGGAATTCCTAAGTGTTCAGCTATTTCTGGTCCAACTTGTGCAGTATCTCCATCAATTGCTTGTCTTCCAGCAAGTACTACATCATAATCTAATTTTGCTATAACTCCTGCTAAAGACTTAGATGTTGCTAATGTATCAGCTCCACCAAGACATCTATCAGTTAATAATATAGCTTCATCAGCTCCCATACATAAAGCTTCTCTTAAAGTTGCTTTAGCCATTGGAAGACCCATGCTTACAACTGTTACTGTTCCGCCATGAATTTCTTTTAATTGAAGTGCAGCTTCTAAAGCGTGTTTATCTTCTGGATTCATTATTGATGGAACACCATCTCTAATTAATGTTCCTTTTACAGGATCTATTTTTACTGCTGTAGTATCTGGAACTTGTTTTACACAAACTACTATTTTCATTCTAAAAGTCCTCCTATCTTAATATGCTTCCTGCAATAACCATCTTTTGAACTTCTGAAGTTCCTTCATAGATTTCAGTTATCTTAGCATCTCTCATCATTCTTTCAACTGGATATTCTTTAGTGTAACCATATCCACCAAAGATTTGAACAGCCTTAGTTGTAACTTCCATTGCAACATCTGCAGCTAATAATTTAGCTCTTGCAGCATCTACTGAATATGGTTCTCCAGCTTGCTTCTTGCATGCTGCTTTGTATACTAAATGCTTAGCAGCTTCTATCTTAACGTCCATTTCAGCTATATACCATTGTAATCCTTGGAATGCTGATAATGGTCTACCAAATTGTTTTCTTTCTTTCATGTAATTAACAGCTTCTTCAAAAGCTCCTTCTGCAATACCTAAAGCTTGAGCAGCTATACCAATTCTTCCTCCATCAAGAGTCTTCATTGCTATACCAAATCCCTTACCTTCTTTACCTATTAGGTTTTCCTTTGGTACTACACAGTTCTCCATAACTAACTCAGTAGTTGAAGATGCTCTAATTCCCATCTTGTTTTCAAGCTTTCCTACTGAGAATCCTGGGAATGATTTTTCTACTATAAATGCAGATATTCCTCTAGTTCCTTGGCTCTTATCTGTCATAGCAAATATTATGAAAGTTTCAGCAACTCCACCATTTGTTATGAATATCTTTGAACCATTTAATATATAGTTATCTCCATCAAGTACTGCAGTTGTTTGTTGTCCTGCTGCATCTGTACCTGCTCCTGGTTCAGTTAATCCAAAAGCACCAACTTTCTTACCAGTGCAAAGATCAGCTAAATATTTTTCTTTTTGTGCTGGTGTACCATTTTCATTGATTACTGAAGCACATAAAGATGTATGAGCTGATAAAATAACTCCTGTAGTAGCGCAAACTTTTGATAATTCTTCTACAGCTATAATGTAAGAAAGAACATCTCCACCTGCTCCACCAAATTCTTTAGCAAATGGAATACCCATCATTCCAAGCTTGCCCATCTTTTCCACGTTTTCCATTGGGAATCTTTCAGTTTCATCGATTTCAGCAGCAATTGGTTTAACTTCATTTACTGCAAATTCTCTAACCATTTGTTGTACTAATTCTTGTTCTCTAGTTAATTGGAAATTCATTTAAATTACCCTCCTTAATATATCAAAAACAATTTTATTTGTTTTGGAAGTTTTTATCTCTTCTCTCTATAAATGCAGCCATTCCTTCTTTTTGATCTTCTGTGCTAAAACACTTTCCAAAATCTTCTGCTTCTATTTGAACTGCTTTGTCTATAGATACTTGCATTCCTCTATTTATTGCATCTTTGCATAACTTAACTGCTATTGGAGCATTAGCAATAATCTTTGCTGCCATAGTTCTTGCTTCTTCCATTAAGTTTTCTAAAGCAACTACTTTATTAACTAATCCTATTCTTAAAGCTTCATCAGCCTTAATCATATCGCAAGTATAAATTAATTCTTTAGCTTTACCCATTCCAACTATTCTTGCAAGTCTTTGAGTTCCACCAAAACCTGGAGTTATACCAAGTCCAGCTTCCGGTTGTGCAAATTTAGCCTTTTCTGAAGCTATTCTAATATCACATGACATAGCAAGTTCACAACCGCCACCTAATGCAAATCCTGAGATAGCAGCTATAACTGGCTTATCTAAATTTTCTAATCTTAAGAATACATTATTTCCTAATGTACCAAATTCTTTTCCTTGTTGTTCATTTAAATCTTTCATCTCTGCAATATCAGCACCAGCTACAAAAGATTTTTCTCCTGCACCTGTTAAAATAACTGCATAGATGTTGTTATCTTTTTCTAAATCATCAATTACAGTGTCAAGGTCCTTTAAAGTTTCTGAATTTAAAGCGTTTAATGCCTTTGGTCTATTGATAGTTACAATAGCTAAATGGTTTTCTTTTTCAAGAATTACATTCTTTAATTCCATGCCTTTTTGCCTCCTTAAATACTTTAATAATTAATTTCAAATATCTTATTACACCTTAAAGTACCAAGATACTTGCTTTTATTACTTACTTTTCTTGCTTATTTGTTAATATTATAACAATCTATAGCAAAAAAATAATCGAAGTTTTTCAACTTCAATTATAATTATAATACTTTGTTAAATTTTTTGCAATATATAAAATGTGATTTTGTGCTAATTTTAATAAGGTTTTACATGGTCCTTTTTCTACTGTTCCATTTCTTCTTTACTGTGTAATAAATATATTAACGTCAACATGCTTTCACTTAAATGAACATTTTCAACAGTAACACCTTCTGGTACATTCAAATCCACTGGAGCGAAGTTCCAAACACCCTTTACGCCGCCTTCAACTAGTACATCACATACCCTTTGAGCATTAATTCTAGGTACACATATTATTCCTATATCTATACTGTTCTCTTTCAAATGTTCCTTCAATGTATCTATTTCTCTAATTTCAATATCTTGAATTTTCATACCAACAAGCTTAGGATTTGCATCAAATATTCCTGTTAATTGAAATCCTAATTTATGAAAACCAGTATAATTTGCTATAGCTTGCCCTATATTTCCTGCACCGATTATAATAGTTTTATACTCTTTATCTAATCCAAGAATACTTCTAATTTGGTTAAATAATTCTCTAACATTATATCCATAGCCTTGTTGGCCAAAATCTCCAAAACAATTCAAATCTTGCCTTATCTGTGATGCTGTAAACCCTATTTTTTCACCTAATTCCTTTGATGATATTCTATCTACATCATTATCCATTAATTCTTTTAAATATCTATGATACTTAGGTAATCTCTTAATCACAGCCATAGAAATATTTTTTTTCTTTTCCATACTGTTTCTCCTCTTTTTTCTAATTATATTTTAACAATCTTTAAACATTTTATATAAACACTAAAACAACTTTTTCCTCATACTATATTAACATAAAATCAGCTTACTTATCTATTATTTTCTTTATATATATATATAAGTTATTATATATCAGTTATTTAAATAAATGCTCTAATAATATTTTTACTCCGATAAGTATTAGTATAATGCCTCCAAGCACTTCTGCTCTAGTCCTAAATATATCTCCTATTATCTTTCCTAAATAAACTGCAACTATACATAACACAAATGTTATAGCAGCAATAATAATTATGGCTGATAATATATTAACATTTAAAAATGCAAAACTAATACCAACTGCTAAAGCATCTATACTAGTTGCAATAGCCAAAATTAAAAATCTTTTATTGGTATAATCTCTACTATCCCCAGTATTCTCCTCTTCATCTCCGCCCCTTAAGGCTTCTATAAGCATTTTCCCACCAATAACTGATAGTAATATAAACGCTATCCAATGATCTACCTTTTCAATATATTCAGAAAACTTTATTCCCATTGCCCATCCTAATAAAGGCATTAATCCTTGAAAGATTCCAAAAAAAAGTCCTGACTTTAATGCTATTTTCCTTTTTTCATTATTACTAGTATTAATTCCAGCTGTTATTGATACTGCAAAAGCATCCATTGACAAGCCTATTCCAATCAATATTATAGATATTAAGCTCATTTTAGCTACCTCCAATAATTATAAAAATAATTTTATTTAAACTCTAAATAAAAAAGAGGCTTATGTATAACGCAACCCTAACCGTTATACATAAGTCTCACAATTCAGTACAAAGCCATTTAACTATTCACAAGTATCTTGGCTTTAGGGCAGAAAAAAATCATTCTGCCTGCTACTCCCTCATGCCTGAAAGTACAATTAACTACATTATTATACTTTTCTCGTCAAGATAAGTCAATGATTTCGCCTCAATTAAAATGCATTTTTCCAACATATTTTTTATAAGATTTTTAAATTCAATATATTATTAAAAATTGTTTGAAAATATAACGCAAAAAATATTTTTTTCTTACTATTATACCAATAAACTCCTCAAATTTCTATTGGTTTCTAATAGCCCTCATATGATTAGATACTAAGAGCCTTCTACACCATAAAAGACACATTCACACATGCTACACCTAGAAGCACTTAATTCCATATATAATTTTAAAAAGAAGAGTTATCCAACTCTTCTTTCTGCCTCTTCATTCTCTATTACCTGGTTAAGCACTGAATTAACTATACTGTTACATATAAATGCTGAATATAGCAAATCTTTTTCATATCCTTCTACTTCACTATACTCCTCCATATTATATTTAATAAACATCTCTATATCTTCTATCAATAAGTTCTCATCAATTAATTCAACAAAATTAAAATCCTTAGCTATTTTACTTAATTTCTGTTCATATGAAACATGTTTCTTTAAATCACTTTTTAATCTCCATCTTTCACTATGTGCATAGCAAAAGAAATCGCAAAGAAAGTGACATACAACTCCAAGTTCGGCACTAAACTTTTTAATTCCATAACTATAAAAAATTTCCTTTGATGTTAAACTGGACAAAAAATGAACTTTTTCTAAAATCATATTTATACTTTCATCATAAAAGTGTTTTTTTAATTTATATTTAGAAACATAATCTGGTTTCACATTTCCCCATATGAATTTCTTCTTATCTATTAAATTAAGTTTGTCTATGCTAGTTTGTCTTAAAATATTATTAGCTAATATCTTATGGGTATTCATTAGCAATGTTAACACATCCTCTTAATAATTAATAACTAATTTATATTATACACCAAATTCAAATTAATAATACTAGTAACTTTTTGTATATATATGCCTAACTTCCTAAACTACCTGCGGAATTATAGCTTTTCCATTGTACTTCATTAGATATTCATTAGGAAACAATGATATCATTCTAAACATAATAAAGTCACCATATTGCTATGATGACTTTAAACTATAAATATTTTTCATATTTTTCATCCTTACACAAGTCATTTAATAAATGTTTTATTTCTTGATCCTTATTTTTATCCATTACTAGTATTACATCTCCTGCATCAACAACCACCAAATCTTTTATTCCAAGTCCAATGATTAAATTTTTGGCCCCAAATATAGAACAGTTCTCACATTTCTCTAAATATACATTTTTAGATACACTATTACTACTATAACTTTCCAAAAATCTACTCAATGCAGTAAAGCTTCCTATATCGTCCCAAGAAAAATCACATTTGATTACATATGCCTTTCTAGTCTTTTGCATAACTCCGAAATCTATAGAAATACCATCAATTAATTTATATTGTTCTTCAATTATATCTTCTTCATCTTCTTCCCCAATATGCTTGTATATTTCCATTAAACATTTATGCATACTAGGAAGATATTTTTCTATTTCTCTAAGAATAACATCAGCTCTAAAAACAAACATTCCTGAATTCCATAGATAAGTTCCCTTCACCAAAAAATCCCTAGCTACTTCTACATTTGGCTTCTCTGTAAATCTAGTCACTTTATGAGTTGGGATATCTCCTGCAATTCTCTGTCCCATTTCAATATACCCATATCCTGTTTCAGCTCTTGTTGGATCTATCCCTAATGTAATTATCCCTCTTCTTTTATTTGCAAGATCAACTGCTTGCTCTATAGTCTGCAAATAATTATTCGATCCTTCTATATAATGATCTGATGGAAGTACCACCATCACTGCATCTCCATCTTTTTTTAATAGTTTAACTGCCGAAAGACCTATACACGTTGCAGTCCCCTCATTGATATTATTGTACTTTTTAATGATTTTACAATTAAAAGTTCATGTTTGTCTTACGAAGAGGCTTATTTAATTAATTTAAAATTTAAAATTCCAAATGTAAAATGAAGGTTGAAATTCCTGCGTAATTTCTTAATTTATTTTTTCTAAACTGGGCTCTGCCTAGTTTATTCCTTAATTTTAAATTCTAAATTCTCAATTATTAATTAGACTGATTGCATTTTTTTATTATGCTACTTAATATTCTACATATCTCATTGCATTCTTTAAGAATATCATTTGTCTCTTTTTCATTTAAAATATTGGTTGCTATCATAAGTTTTAACCAGTATTCTGTCTCCTTTGCTTCTTTGAGCGCTATTCCTAATTTATTTTTAAAATCTGCTCTACTAACTCCATTCACACCTTCTCTAGTGTTTGCACCTATACTTGTTCCAGACCTTAATAATTGTTTTGATAATATATATTCCCTTTTCTCATCAACTAATTTTTTATATAAATTAACTATTTTTATAGCAAAAGAAAATGATTTATCTAATATAATATTACTTCCCATAGCAACCTCCTTAAGTGGTTATACTATGAGTATTGACTTTTAATTTAAAATTTAAAATGCTAAATTAAAAATCAAAGTTGAAATTCCTACAGAATTTCTTAAATTATATTTTTTCTAAATTCGGTGCTTCCTAGTTTATTCCTCCATTTTCAATTTTATATTAGTTCTTGAATTTAAAATAAACCTCAACACTCTTCTCTTTATTTCCCCTATCTTCATTTACAATTATTTTATTCACTAGGGCCTCCACAAAATTTCTATCTAGTTCTTCCAATGATAATAATTTATCTATCTCATCTTTATATATCTTAGTTATATCTATATCATTATCATTATTTTGTATCATATCTTCTAATTCTTCTTTTCTCTTTATTAGACTTTCTTGCTTTGTTTGTATTATTACACTTAAATTCGAAAAATTTCTTTCTGATACTTTTTCATTTAACTTATCCTCATATAATTTTTGAAACTTGTTATCTAATGTGGATAACTCTTCATTAACTTTGGATAACTCTTTTTCAAATTCATTTTCTATAACAATTCCATCTACATTTTTATAATACTTATTTTTATTTACTTTTTTATTAATTGCCTCTTGTACATAAGTCTTTATTTTATTAATTAAATCTATTTCTTTAATTGAATGTGGTGTGCATCTACCTCCACCAATTTGAGAATTTGTACATTTATATCCCTGATATTTTTTTCTGTAAGACATACTACCATTACATTCACCACATTTTAATACAGTGGTAAATGGATATAATCTATCTTGTTTATATCTATATCCATTTTTCCTTTGCTCAATTAATTTCTGTACTCTTTTAAAAGTATCCTTATCAATTATTCCTTCAAATTCTCCCCCCCATATCCATTCTTCTTTTGACGTTACTTTTACTTGCTTTATTTTATAACTTACTTTTTTCCACCTTTGCTGAACCATGTATCCACCATATTTAGGATTTGTGAGGATACTTTGAATTGTATTATTAGTCCAAATACCAAACTTCTTTCTTTTAAAATTATTAAGTCGCGCAGATGGTGGTAATATTCCTTTTTTGTTTAAATGAGTTGCTATTCTTCCATATCCCCATCCGAGCCTATATAAAGTAAATATTTCTTTAACTACCTCTGTAGTCTCTCCCCCTTCTGGAACTAACACAATAGTTTTCTGATTTCCTTCATAAAACTCTTCAAATTTATATCCATATGGAGGTTTGGATGCAATGGAAGATCCTCGTTGCATTCTATCGTTCAATGCACTTTTTACCTTTTTACTACAGTCCTTTACATACATTTCATTTAATATATTTTTAAAAGGAATAATATCATTAAACTCATTTTCTGTATCTACGTTATCTAATACAGATATGAATCTTATATTATTAACCTTAAAATACTCCTCTAAATAGTAACCTGCAGTAATATAATCTCTGGAAAACCTAGATAAATCTCTTGCTAATACCATGTTTATTTTTTTATCTTCTATATCCTGCTTCATCTTTATAAATGAATCTCTGTCAAAATTTGTTCCAGACATTCCTTGGTCTTCATATACATTAACTAGATTATATACCCCCTCCTTATCATCCCTAGACTTTTCTAATAGCCATTTTTTTAAATTTCCTACTTGTGCTGAAATTGATTCTGCTTGAGATTCCTTATCTGTACTTACTCTAGCATATATTGCTACATTCCATATTTTTTTCACTTGTTCCCCACCTCTTGATTCTTCTTGCAATCAGTGGATAGATTTTTGTTTAATTTATCATTATACCGTGCTATTTCTCCCCTTTTAATATCTTGAGTGATTTGAATAATTCTTTCATTAATCATTTTATCTACAATATTTTCAATATTCTCTTGTCCATAATAAATATTATATTTTACCTTTCCCATTGCACTCTTTCCATTATATCGCTATAGTACAATCTATTCTAAAATTTACTTTTATATGTAAAAAAGGATTAGGCACAGCATTTTTAAGCCACACTTATCCCACCTATCAACTATTTAATTCATTAACTTGTCTTCATTTCAGTTTTATACATTAATAATATTAAAAGCTCCACATAGCCTCTATTTTATTTTTTTCATATATTCCAAAACTCTAATTTTATCCATAAATAATGTTAATAATGAATTTTTACATGTTATATATTTATCAAAATCTCGTATGATATCCCCCCTTTCTTTAATAATAATTTTTACTTATAATCCTAGTTTTGTTTTCTCCCTATTGTGAAATAAATTTTTAATTATCACAAACAATTCATATCATTGGGTTAAATGTGTAATAGATCTTATACTAACTCATAAATTTCTTCATCAATAAGACTTTCAACCTTCACACTTAATTTTTCTAATTTCATATCTAATTCCTCCTATGCTGTTTTTATTATATTTTTTCATCAGTATTCTCTTTAATAACATTTATTATAAATTTCTCTATTAAATCATCTATATTAAACTTGCCTCTTTGATTTCACAATTTTCTATTTTTATTATAGCCATGATTTTTTTCTCCTCTGTCGCTCACCTTTTTTACATCCAGTAAAATCTTGCGTACAAAGGCTTTATCACCTTTGCATTTATACTTAACGCAGGTAAAATAGAATTCTCCAAAACTTAGAAAACTTTTTTTAGATATTTTTTACACAAAAAGAGACCAAATAATTATCTAGTCTCTTACTCCTTTTTATTCATATTTAGTGTAATTATATTAGCATCTTAAGCGATAATTAAATATTGATATCAACTCTTATTAAACAGTTGATTTCCAATCAAAAACTACTATTTCTTCTTTAACCCTACTCAATGCTACGTATAATAAATTCTCTTCATTCTTAATAGATTCACTATCAATTAAAAATACAACATCAAATTCTCTTCCTTTGGATTGATGTATATTTAAAATATATTCACCTTTCAAGTCTTTAAATGAGTTATTGTATTGATATTGTAGTAATAATAATGTTGCTTTTTCCAAGTCTATATCTTTAGTTTTAATAACTTTTATTGCTAAGTTTAACATTTTATTATTTATTGCTATATCTTGTGCTCTAACAAACTTTAAATACTCAACTAGCGATAATTTCATACTTTCTAAATCATTAATACTTTCAACATATCCCTTTATTTTCTTAACTACTTCATTTCTAACATTCTTTATATTGTCAAATATTATTCCTCTGATATCATTCTTTTTCACCTTACCAAATGACTTTTCATACGTTACCTCAAAAGTTAACCATAATAAAAATCTAGTTAACTTATGAA
The DNA here is from genome assembly GCF_007115085.1 of Clostridium sp. HBUAS56017. NCBI lineage: Bacteria > Bacillati > Bacillota > Clostridia > Eubacteriales > Clostridiaceae > Clostridium > Clostridium sp. HBUAS56017. The sequence continues at coordinate 99,028 of NZ_SULK01000012.1, forward strand.
CATCACCATATTCATCTGTAGTAATAAATTCACATATAGTTACTATAAAATTATGTTCTTCTTCATTATTACTAAGTTCATTTAAATTTATTTTGAAATCAACTATAAACTTTTCTTTTAAATACTCTAAAATATCATTCCTTCTAGATAAAATTCCTACAGTCTTACCTTTATATTTTTTCAACTCTTTTAACACTTCGTATTTCATCTTTGAATAGCATTTATTTTTTATCATTGGTGAATACAAGTTTATATTCTTTTCATCTATTAATACATCTATTATCTTTATTGCCTGTTGATTACGAAGATTATCTTTAACAAATATACCTTCTCTAGCATTTTGTATTAGATCTAATAAACTGCTGCTATTCTTATATCTAAACACTTCTTTTAGCATCAAACTTTTAATCTCATCACCATAATACTCCTTTAACTCTGAAAGTCTTGTTCCTTTTGCTCCTCTCCATTCATAAATCATCTGTTTCGAATCCGCAAAAAATACTGCTTTATTATTTGTTCCAACTAACTTCTTTACAACAAAATCCTGTATATCAGATGAATCTTGATACTCGTCTAAAACTATTAATTTATATTTATTCTGCAATATATTTAAAAAAGACTTTGATTTCTCAATTAACATTTTCATATAAAACCCAAAGTCAGAAAATGCTATATACCCCTCCTTATTTAAAGTTATAATATAGTTGATTATATCTTCTTTTAAATCAACTATTTTTTCCACTTCTTTTAATTTTTTTTTATTTTGTGTTTTGAAATCTCCTTCTAATAAGTCTGTAGCCCAATTTATCTGTGTTTCAGTAGGATTAGTAACTCCATTTTCTATTAGAAATTTTATTATTAAAGATTTCCTTTTACTTTGAGATATAATACTAATACTATATGGTAACCCTAAATAGTTGCTATATGCCCAGATATATTTTTGATAAAAGGAATGATAGTTTGATATCTCAATAAACTTGTCATACTTTAAACAACCATCATCTAAAACTTCTAGTTGTTTTATAATCTGCGCTCTTGCATTTTTTGAAAATGTAAGTATTAATACCTTTTTGTTTAAATTATTATTAATAAACTCCTTTAAATAATTAATAGATAAACTTACTGCTGTAAAAGTCTTTCCAGTCCCTGGTGGTGCTTCAACTAATGTTATTCTATTTTCTTGTACACTTTTAAGAACTTCCTTCTGCTCTCTATTCTGTTCCATTAATATTCCCCTTTATTTCATAACACTGTTCATAGCCTTCTCTTATATCTGCGCATAATCTACATCCATTCTCCTCCGATAGTAAACATTCCTTTTCATACGTATCATATTTAATGTAGCAATCTATAATTTTAAATATATTTTCATACTCAATAGGAACTGCACTTTGACCAGATTCTTTACTAATTATATATAAGTTCTCCATTAAATACTCTGCATTGCTTATACTAGCCATATGCTTATGCAAAAAATCTTGCAAATATTGTTTTAATTCTTCTTCATTTAATACTTCTTCTATTTGTCCAATATTTCTTATATTATTAACTTCACTTTTCTTAAGACTATAAATTTCTTTTAATTCTTGACTTGCCCTACTTTCAATAAATAAATTATTTATATATTTATTTACTTCAAATTCAATTCTATTATTTAGAATACCTTTCCAGTTATCAAAAAATAATTTTAAATCGACAATACATCCTTCATAATCCTTAGGTACTATTAATGCTAATGTATTTAATTTCACCTCTGTATATTTCTGCAAACTATTATCTATATCTGAGTCATTATCATAAATTGCTATATTTTTAATTCCTAACTCATTAAAAAATTTTGCAAACCTTATAATATTATCCTTTCCTTGGCATCTTATTAATGTTATATATCTATCCTCTAAAAAATCATCATATGCTTTTGAAATAATAGGCACTCCCCCTAATTCTGCATCTCCTTCAACTAATAATACTGCTTTTGAAAATAAGCTTGATAGAACTTGATATTCAGCAGCACTTCTAAAATATTTATCAATACCACTATCTATTTTAGGTAAAACTTTTATTATATTTTCATTCATATATAGTATTTGATCTAATTTGAACATTTTTAGAATTTCTGTAGAATGTGTTGTTATGAAGGTTTGCTTATTATTATTGCTTATAAACTTCTTTACTACTTTTCGTTGAGTTGCCGGCTCCAAATTCTGTTCAATTTCTTCTAAAAACAAAATTCCACTATCATTTATTTTTTCATACAATGCAAGCAATAGCATTAAGTTTTTTATCCCATCTGATTGATAATTTAGCGGAATAGATTGTGTTATATTTTTATTTTTACACATCAAACTGAACGATTGTACTGCTTTCTTATCACTTAATCCTATAGCCTCAAGCGACATTGCTGTTTCTTCATCAACTATACCAAACTCTTTTGCTCCTTTTGATAGTATTGGAAAAAGACTTTCTTCTTCCATACTAAACAATTCTTTGGATTTAACATTAAAGCTATCAAGAAGTTCTTTCATCTTATCATCTAACATCTCTTTATTTAATATAGATGATAATAACGAATTGGTATTTAACGACAAATCTTTCAAAGGTTCTCTATTCGTTGAAATATATATATAATTAATAAATCCTTTTTGTGTTGTTTTAAATGGATATTCTTTATTATTTGTAAGAATTACATGATGTGCTACTCTATCTTTATTAACATAAAATTTAACTCTTAAAATTAATTCTGCATCTTCTTCTGTAGTTATATTATCTTCACTATCTACATGTTCTAGGTATGTTTCCCAGTCATCCTCAATAAAATTTTCAACTGCCTTAAACCATACTTCAACTTCTATTTTATTCTCTAAATCTCTATCATAGAAATCAAATTCAGAAACGTCTCTTTTATACCACTGTATATATGGATTTAATAGGTAATCCAGTGCTATAGCAATATTAGATTTTCCAACTCCATTTCCTCCCACTAATACATTAATCCCTTTATTGGGCTTCCATGATAAATTTTTAATATTTCTAAAATTCTTTATATCTATTTTATATATATACATATACTCCCCACCCTCCATGAATCACTTTAATTCAATTGTATCAATACTAATACTTGAAATCTCCCTAATAAAATTATTATATATTGATTCTTCTACTATTACTTTTTCTATTTCATCAAGTTCTACAGAGGTTACTTTATTTTCCAATGTGCTAACCGACACTAATTCTGCTCTATACTCTTCATCATCTTCATATATTTCAAAACATATTGACTTTATTTTATCTAAATTACTCTCCAATATTTTCTTGAATTCTATTGGTGTTTTAGCATTAATAGTTATTATTCTTTGATTTGAGACTATCCCCATAAATTTCCACCCTTTATCATAAACAATTTTTGAACGTTTCATTATATTAGATAGTTCTATCTCACCTTAAATATCTAAATATTTCACTAATGTATAGTGCAAATCTCTTTCTAGTGTCATATAATTCTCCCCCTTCATAGTTTAGATATATAATTGATTTAAACATAAAATTTTAAATATATATCTGTCAGTATCTGCCTTAAAGTATTTATTCGGTTCTTATAACTATTAGTTATTGGATCTAGAACTTGTTGTATTGAATATAAAACTCCTATAATCATTATAAAAATAGAAAATACTGAAATCATTCCAATAGAAAATGTTTGCCAAGATATATTTGCACTATCTGATTTCAATACATAACCTAGCCCTAGTGTAATTATTGGGAAAATATAATTTTTCCAAGAATCTAAAAATTTCTGTACAAAATTATTATTATGTTCAAGTTGTCTGCTGGTCTCATCGCATTCTTTTATCATATACTCAATCTTCTCTTTTGAATCTAACTTAAACTCATACTTTATTACTCTTTGAAATCCATCCAACTTTTTATAATATTTTCTTCTTCTATAATTATATTTTTTTATATCATCTTTTTCTGATAAATATATTAAAAGGAACATACTTATCGCGTATCCTAATACAGAAATTATTGTTCCTATTGCCTTTTTTAAAAAAAGTACAGATATTATGTATACTACAGTGCTAATTACTAATATTAATAGCACAAAAAATAGAAATTTATTTTCTTTAAAGTAATCACTTACTTTACTGCCACTATTCAAATTTGTGCTGTTTGGAGAAGAAGTTCTCCTATTTAATCCACTTCTCTTTCTTACTTTGTTATCATATTCTTTATATGCATTTGCTAAAAGTACAATTGTATTACTCATCGATCCTCCTTAATACCTTTCTACACCTCTCTTAATTTATTTTCCAAATGTGTCCATAAAACTTTACTAGCATTACTATGTAAATTTTAATATGTAAGGTCTTATTTCTCAAACCAAATCCACAAAAATTTATTATGCTCATTTAAAAGCGATTAAATGGATTCTAAAAACGAAATTCCTTAATTAATACAACTATACTTACACATTACTTTTCATATTATATAGAAACTTAACCTTTATTTATTATTTAATATATTGTTCATGCCAATTAAATTCATTATCACTTTTGAGTTTTGAATAAATGTCTCTTATAAATTGATCATTTGGTCTTTCTTTAAATTCTTTATATACATATTGGTTACTAAATCCGTATTCTTTTCGTTAAATGCCATATTAGCAACCTCTAACAAAAAACAAATTCTTTATTAAATCTATTATCATCATAATACTTATACAATTTATTTAACTCACTAAGATTCCAAGCCATTTCCTCTCTAAAAATTAAATATATCATTGCATTTTCAATATATGGTTCCCCTATACTCACCCCATATTTTTCATTAAACTGATTTAGGCTTTTACATCTAAAACTCTTCTTTAACAAAAAATTGTATAACAAATAAAAATCAACTGAAAACATCCTTTTATTGCTGTTATTTTCCCCTTTTATTAACTGATCAGTTCTTTGACAGACATTTGCTAAATTAATGAAACCTTTTTCTTTAAACTCCCCTTTAGATATATACTCTAATAAACTTTGATAATATTCAAATGCAGTTTCTATTGAATAGTTTTTTCATTGTAAATCTAATATTCTGATACTAATCTCGCCTGTATCACTCCTGGTAATCTATTCGTATAATCTATATCTTCTCTTTCGATTTTTTCTTCTGTATAAACAAATTACTTTACAACAAACTCTATAATTCTAGTTATTCCGTTAAATTCAAAAAACATATTTCCTTTAGTATCAGTATGCACCTCTCAATCACTACCATATTTAATTAAATCCGGCATACCTTCTAAAGCATGTACATAATATGATCTTATTTGATAAGAATTCGTAATTGCTCTTTTCAATAAAAGCCCCTTACATTTTGCTATTGTATCCTATACAATTTCTTCATAATACTTATCTGCTATATATTTCGATATGAACATTCTATATTTCCTTGCATTTTTCGCAACAAACAATCTTCCCATTTTGTTTTATACGAATCAAAATCCCATTAAAATAAAAGGAAAGGCATGCTAATAAGTCGTCTACAATTTCTTCTTTTCCTACAGAAACTAATTGAAAATTAAAGTCTTTTTGATATTCCAATACATTCACAAAGGTTAATATATATAATAGTTTTTTCTAATTTGCTGTAATAATTATTACTTCTAAAAAACTTTTTTGATATTACTTGTAGCTTCATAAAATAACTCCTCCTATCCTCTTTTCAACTAATTTAATTAATATATTCTTGTATAAGAAATATAATTTGTGATGCAACTAAATTTATTTCTAACCGTGCTTGAGCTTTACTAGCAATAATATTATTAGTCCCCTTACCATGAGGTCCTAATTTATTTCTTATTGTTAACGTTGGACTTATAATCCCTTCATACCAATTTGGTGATTGACTTTTTTCTATAATATTTTTTATTAATGGTAACCCTGTTGCATTATCACTATACTTCCACTTATTAATTGAACTTATTATTTTCATTACGCTTTCCAATGCACAACAGCAACTTGCAATAGATTCTTGATATTTTATGTTTATAATGCTCCAATCCTTCTAAAAATTCATTATTTGCATTTTTAAATCTATCATCCATCAATAATTCTATAGCAGGACTTATTACTTCTGAATTAATAAAAATATCTTCTTTACATATTATTTGGGGGTAAGTTGTTGCCTCTAATACTTCTGCTCTTCCTTCCTCTTTCCAATATTCCTTATATTTTGTTAATTCAAATTTAATGTCTTCAAGTGAAAATATATAATTAATGTTATCTACAAACTCATTCTTCTTATCAATCCAAACCTTTCTGAATTCATTAGTTTTAAAGGAATATTCTATGAAGTCTAGAAACATTTCACCTTTGTAATTTAGCAAAAAAGTCCCAACACCATTCGCAACACCTTCTCTTCTATCAATTAAATCAAATTTACCTAATCTCATCATAAACACTTTTAATATTTCCTCAAAAAAAACTTCTATATTAAATTTATTTCCACTCCAACCATATCCGCCATTATCATTTGATAAATTTAGTAATAACATAATTACCCTATTCCTAACATCTATACTTATCTTTATTGGCTTTTCTATCTTATTTCTTTTAGAAAAAACCTTAAATATTTCTTTTATCTTTAACACTAATATATCTCTCCCATCATATTAATCTTAAAATATGCCTTAAATATTATTATATAGAAAAAACTACCTGTTAACTAGGTAGTTCTTATGTAATGTTATCATTTAATTTTGTAAACTAATCTATCCACTTATTTAATTTAGAATTTAAAATTCTAAATGTAAAATTAATGATGAAATTCTTTGAATATAATTTTTCAAAACTCCCTTGGAGTTTTATCCTTCATTTCCAATTTTAAATTTCTAATTTTACATTGCAGATGACCAATGTCGTCTAGTACGGGGTTTCTTTATTACTAGGTTCAGCAAAAATATTATCCCCTTTAAAATCCTTAAGTTCTTCTCTTATCTTCTCTTCATAATCTTTATTAGTTACAACATAAAGATTCTCTTTTTTTATCAATGGAGTCACTCTATCTACTGTATTAACTAAAAAACTTTTCTCATTAATTATTTTTAAAAATTGTTTTGGTTCATTTGTTCTAGAGAGTGGATATAATCTGCTACCTTTCCCACCTGCTAGAATTAAGCCGTATATCACTAAGTAACAACTCCATGTTAATGTTATTACTTTATTATATGAGATGGTGTATTCTTTGTGCTTTTTCTTATTTTATTTCTAATAATTTATTAAATGCTTCAATTTTTTCAGAATACATTCCATTTTAGTTCTTTAAAAACAGAATACAAAGCAACAAAGTGTTATTCACTATCTCCTACAGCATCTTGATAAAGTCGTTGCTTTTCAATCTTCTTTTTACAATTCTGATTCAATTCAGGAATATTTGTAGTACCAGCTTCTTTAGCCATATGATAATATTCACATTTGTAATTAATTAGATCAAGTGATTTCTGAAGAATAGCTATTTGCTGTTCAGTTTCTCTCTTTCGTTCCAAAAACATTTCATAACGCTGGTCGATAGTAGAATCACCTTTTTCGCACCACTCAAAAAATGTTTTAATTTCTTTTAATTCCATTCCAGTGTTTTTCAAACATTCTATCATATTTAACCAACGAACATCCATGTCATTGAATACACGAATGTTACCACTTGTACGCTCAATTAAAGGGAGAAGTCCTTTTTTATCGTAATATCTTAAAGTTGAAATAGGAATTTCAAGCATTTCCGAAACTTCACCAATTGAATATGTCATATCCTTTCACCTCACAAAAATCGTTTTACTTAAAAGTATTAAGTTATTATACAATTCAAACCTAACCTGAAGTCAATATTTATTTTTTATTAATTTGTAAATACTAACACAAAAAAGATTAATAGTCTTTAAAACAAAAAATATATAAAGTACTTGACCTAAAGTTAGGTTTAGGTATTAAGATATGAACTATAGAATTTCGTTTTGAGCAATTGTATTAGTATAGAATGTTCAACGCAAATGAATTTTAGGAGGATGAAATATGTATTTACAAAAAATAAATTCACCAGAAGATGTTAAAAAATTATCAGTAAATGAAATGAAAGATTTAAGTGCAGAAATACGTGAAGTACTACTTAAGAAGTTAAGTGAACATGGAGGACATATTGGTCCTAATCTTGGAATTGTAGAACTTACTGTTGCACTACATTATGTATTTAACTCACCAAAAGATAAGATTGTTTATGATGTTTCTCATCAAAGCTATATTCATAAAATGCTTACTGGAAGAAAGGAAGCATTTATAAATTCTGAAAAATATGATGATGTATCTGGTTATTCTAACCCAGAAGAAAGCAAGCATGACTTTTTTAACATTGGTCATACATCAACATCTATAAGTCTTGCCTGCGGTCTTGCTAAAGCAAGAGATTTAAAAAATGAGAAAGATAATATTATTGCTATTATTGGAGATGGTTCACTAAGCGGTGGTGAAGCCTATGAAGGACTTAATAATGCTGCTGAAGCAGGAACAAACATGATTATTATTGTAAATGATAATGATATGTCTATTGCAGAAAACCATGGTGGTTTATATAAAAATCTTAAAGAACTTAGAGACACAGAAGGAAGAGCTGAATGTAACTTCTTTAAGGCAATGGGACTTGATTACTATTATGTAAAAGACGGACATGATTTTGACGAGTTAATCAGCGTACTTAACAAAGTTAAGGATATACATCGCCCAGTAGTTGTTCATGTTCATACAATTAAAGGAAAAGGTTTCGAATTTGCTGAAAAAAATAAGGAACAATGGCACTGGGGAATGCCTTTTGTATTGGAAACAGGGGAATCAAAATTCTCTATGGGTAATGTTGAGAGTTATGGAGATCTTACAGGAAAATACCTGTTAAATGCAATGAAAAAGGACCCAAAAGTGGTTGCTATTACATCAGCAACTCCAACTGTACTTGGTTTTGGCCTAGAAAGAAGGAAAGAAGCTGGCAGACAATTTGTTGATGTTGGTATTGCAGAAGAACATGCAGTTGCTTTGGCTTCAGGAATTGCAGCAAATGGTGGAAATCCAGTTTACGGAGTATACAGTACATTTCTTCAAAGGACATATGATCAGCTTTCACAAGATCTATGCATAAATAATAATCCAGCAGTAATACTAGTAAATTATGCTTCTGTTTATGGAATGAATGATGTAACACATCTTGGATTATACGATATTGGTATGATGAGTAACATTCCAAATATGGTATACCTTGCCCCAACATGTAAAGAAGAATATTTTTCAATGCTTAAATGGGGAATGAATCAACAAGATCATCCAGTAGCTATACGTGTTCCAGCAATGGGAGTAATCAAAAGCGGAGTTGAAGATAATACAGATTATTCAAAATTGAATAAATATCAAGTAACAAAAGCAGGAAAAGATGTTGCAGTTATTGCACTTGGAGATTTCTATCAGCTTGGTCAGGCAGTTGTTACAAAGCTTTTAAACGAAAACAACATTGACGCTACTCTAATTAATCCAAAGTATATAACAGGCATTGATGAAGAATTACTTGAAAACTTGAAAAAAGAACATAAACTTGTAATTACCCTTGAAGATGGTATCTTAGATGGAGGCTTTGGTGAAAAGATTGCAAGATTCTATGGTCCTTCTGACATGAAAGTAATAAATTATGGTATAAAGAAAGAATTACTAGATCGTTATGTTCCAGAAGAACTTATGAAGAGAAATAGACTAACAGATGTTCAGATGGTAGAAGATATCATGAATATCATAAAATAAACAATTTAAACAATAGCATAATATCAGATTTCACGTGATGATAAACTAAAAAAACATAATACATTTTATGAAAACAAGCAGTCCAATAGCATTAATATGTAGTGCTTCTGGACTGCTTTTTAATTCATCTATTACTTTTTTACTCTAGACAGCATTATAATTGTAATTATAATACACACTGTTCCTAACCACTGCATTATTCCAAGCTGTTCATGTAACCATAAAACAGATAATAAAGCTGCAGATAGAGGTTCAGCTGATGATAAGACGCTTGACTCTGTTGGTTTTATATATTTTAAACTTTCTAAAAAACAAGTAAAAGCAATTAAGGTTCCAAATAACACCACAAATATAACAGCCAATATTGATGTAATTGACCATTCACCAGTACAATTCCATGGTTGCTGAATAAAACTGAAAGCTATGCCACCTATTAACATACCCCATCCAACTACTAGTACCGCCCCCCATTTTTTAAGTAATGAACGAGGTTGTAATGTGTAAAAAGCTGCTGCAAATGCTGAGGCAATACCCCAAAATAGAGCTAACTTTGAAATGGATATACTATGAATATTACCTTTAGTAATGATAAAAAATGTACCTAACATAGCTAATCCAATAGCAATAATTTCTTTTAAACTTGGAACTTTTTTAGTGCGAATAGCTAAATAGCAAGTAATTATTATTGGTGATGAATATTGAAGTATCGTTGCTGTTGCTGCATTTCCATATTTAATAGCAGCAAAATATGTATACTGAACACCTAACATGCCTAAAACACTAAAAAATATAAGATTCAAACTATCATGTTTAGTTCTCCACACTTCCCATATATTTTGCTTACCCTTAATAAAAACATATAATAATAGTATTACCCCTGATACTAATAAGCGGATTACAACAAGCCATTCCGGACTAACCCCTTTTTCTTCAAATAAGTATTGAGCAACAGTTCCTGATATCCCCCATAGCATGGCCCCTATTATCACAAGTATTATTCCTTTTATCCTTGACTGAAAATTCACTATCTTTTCACTCCTTTTTGCAATTACCCTACGGCACAATAAATTTCCCTATAACAATTTACTAGTATCATAATTATAGATAATTGCAATTATATTGCTTTATTTAAATAAATATGTAATAATTTTATTACTATTTTCAACTTACAACAATTAATATATTGCTCAAAAATAAAACTATATTAGCGAGATGATAGAAATGCAAGTAACAAAAATAGAAGTAGATAACAATTTGCAAGAAACAACAAAACATGGTTCTTATGATTTCCCAATGGCAATTTATACTGATAATTTCAACTTATTTGAAGATGGGCATATAAGACTACATTGGCATAAAGAAATACAGTTTTCATATTCCCTTTATGAAAAAGTATACTTTTTTGTTGAAGGCGAGAAAATAATATTAGAACCAGGCGAAGGAATCATGATTAATTCCAATGTTCTGCATCAAGTTAAACCCTTTAACAGCAATAGTATTATGTTTTCTATTGTATTTGATCCAATTTTAATAGGAGGCATAAATCAGTCACTTATAGAACAAAAATATATAAAACCAATCTCGGAAAGTAGTAATTTAAAATTTATCTCTTTAAAGTCAACTGTTAAATGGCAGCAAAATATATTGAATTATTTAAAAGAGATCTTTTTATTATCTAATGAAAAAACATATGGTTACGAACTAGAAATGAGAAATTATTTATGTAGTGCTTGGCTAAATTTATTGCGGGAAATCAAAGAAGATATAAAAGACTGTGTCAATGTGGTTTCACATGATGAAGAACGTGTAAAATCAGCTTTATATTATATACACAAATGTTATTCAGAGGATATTTCCCTAGATAATATCGCTGCTGCTGCAAGTATTAGCAAAAGCGAATGTTGTCGTAGCTTTAAAAGAATTTTAAAAGTTACACCTTTTGAATACTTAATGGAATATAGAGTTTCAAAAGCAAAGGAACTACTTTTGAAAAACAAAGAACCTATTTCTAATATTGCCTTTGATGTAGGCTTTAATGGAACAAGTTATTTTGGAAAAATATTTAAAAAATATATAGGTTGTACTCCTTCTGAATATAGAAATAGCTCTATAAAAATTCTATATACCCTTAATAAAAATAATAAATTGATACTTCAAACCATTAAAAAAGCTCCTATTATCTCATCTATTTATTGATGAAATAATAGGAGTAATAAATTTTCCAGAACATTTTTCCTTTATAAATATCTATGTAAACATACCAACACTTTTCTTTAACTTGAATTGATTAACTTGTCCTTTTAGCAATTCTGCTTGAGATGCTAATTCTTCACTTGCAGCTGCACTTTCTTCTGATGTAGCAGAATTAGTTTGGACTACATTTGATACTTGCATAATGCCTTCATTAACCTGTTCTATAGCTTCTGCTTGCTCATTTGAAGCTCTAGTTATTTGGTCAATAAATTCTGCCACCTTAATTGTATCCCCGACTATTCTATTTAATACTCCAGCAGTTTCATTTACTATCTTAGTTCCTGCTTCTGCTTTTTCAATAGAACCTTCAATCATATTAGCTGTCTCCTTAGCTGCTTTCGCTGATCTTGCTGCCAAGTTTCTAACTTCTTCTGCAACTACCCCAAAACCTTTCCCATGCTGTCCAGCTCTTGCAGCCTCTACAGCTGCATTTAAAGCTAAAATATTAGTTTGGAAAGCAATTTCATCAATTACTTTAATAATTTTATATATGTTACTTGAAGAATTATTTATTTCTTCTACAGCTCTTTTCATCTCTTCCATTTGTCCATGGCCTTCTTCTGCATTTAGCTTAGCATCTTCAGCAATACTATTAACCTTTTCAGCAATTTCTGCATTCATTTTTGTTTGTGCTGATATTTCTTCAACTGATGTAGTTAATTCTTCAATAGAACTAGCTTGTTCCATAGCTCCTTGGGAAAGAGCAGTACTAGAATCTGCTACTTGTTTTGATCCAGCTGATACTTGTTCTGCTACTGTATTTATATGGCTCATAGCTTTATTTAACTTTTCTGTCATCCTTTTAAAAGCTAATGACAATAAACCTAATTCGTCTTTACCTTTTATCTCAATATCAACATCAAAATCTCCGTCAGCTATCTTACTAGCTATTTCTATTATTCTATGTATCGGTCTACTTATAGATAAGGAAATTATTATACCTATACCTATGGCTGTTACTATCCCTAACACTTGAATTATTACCGACATCGTTGTTGTTTTAGCTGCAGTTATATCATTATTTTCTGATGTCTCCTTTGCTAGCCTTGTTTTTAAATGACTAAAGCCCTCAATGTTAGCCTTCAACTCTTCTAACGCTGGCTTTCCTTCTGTATAAAGAAGATTCGTTGCTTCTTGCCTTTTATTTTCATTTCTTAATTTTATTATCCTATTTACAACATCCAAATATTTCAACTTTGAATTCTTCAATTCTTTAATAGCTTCGTCCTCTTCTTTAGTAGATGTTGTTTTCGCTACTATGTCAAGGCTTAAGTCAAATTCACTACTTGCTTCTTTAATTTTATTCGTATATTCTTGTATCTCTGCTGAGTTTTCTTTTAATAGTATATCTCTAATATATCCTCTCATATTATTAAAAGATTCAGTGATATCAATTACTTCTCCTAGTGGTTCTGTCATCTTCTCATATAGCTTAGTATCAAGCTTATTGATATTATTCATATTTATGATTCCTTGCACTCCAATTATCCCTGTGATAACAGATACTATTAAAAATCCTAGAAGTATTTTTACTTTTACCTTCATATTATAAAACAATTTCATTATAATATTCCCCTTACAATATTAAGCATTATTAAACATTTCCTTTTCATCATCCGCTATAAGCTTATTACAATCTAAAATCAATTTCACTTCATTATCTACTTTTCCTATTCCCCTTATATATTTACTACTAACCTTATCTAAGCTTGGTGGCACTACAACATCTTTATCTGGTATTACTAGCACCTCTGAAACGCTATCCACTATAAGTCCAATAGATAATTCGTTTATATAAACAACAATTATGCAAGTTCTATCGTTGTATTCTATAAACTTTTTCTTAAATCTTAGTCTTACATCCATTACAGGAATTATCTTCCCTCTTAGATTAATAATTCCCCTTATATACTCAGGAAGTTCTGGAACTGAGGTTATTGGCTGTATACCTATTATCTCTATTACATTATCTATCCCTATTCCATATGATTCATTATCAAGTACAAATGTAAGATATTTTTCCTTTTGAGTATCTTCTTCTAAATCTTCAATATCATTAATTATATTTCCATCCATTTAAACACCACTCCAGCTTTTTAAATTAAACTTAAATCTTTAATAAATAGAACAAGTTAAATTCATATTTATAGAAATATACTAGTCAACTATACTTTTTTCAATTTCCTTTAGCTGTCTAATTACAGTTTCCTCATCAAAAGGTTTTAATATAAAAGATATAGCACCTGCCATTATAGCCTCCTTAACTGATGTTTCATGCCCCATGGATGAAATAACGACAATCTTTGCCTCATTATCAATCATCTTTATCATCTTTGTTGCATCTACTCCACCAAGCTCTGGCATGGTCAAATCCATTGTTACAAAATCTGGCTTAAGTTGTCTGTATAATTGAATAGCCTTAACACCATTTTCAGCTTCACCTACAACTTCAAATCCACATCTCTCTAAAATTCCTTTTAGAGAAAGTCTCATAAAAGCTGCATCATCTACTACAAGTACTCTCTTCATAATTATTCTCCCCTTTATTTATCTTATTTAAATTCTTATCTATTTACTCCAACATTTATATTTTAAGGGTTTTATTAAACTCTTTGTAGTACCTCTAGTCATCGATTAGAATGCAAATTGCACATAATTTATATAAAAATGCAAACTGCATTAGCCGTTTTTTTACATTTTTATACACATTAATGCAATTTTATACATTGTTCTCATATTTAAAAACTGGTATAATTTTTCTTAGTGAATAATAATGATTTGGTATGGGGTGGGAATTATGACAACGGTTATTATAGCTGAAGATCAGAAGCTCTTGAGAGAAAGTTTTAAGAAAGTAATTGAAAGTAATAGTGACATAAAAGTTTTAGCTTGCGCCACTAATGGCTTAGAAGCATATGACTTGTGTAAAAAATATAAACCTAATGTAGTTTTAATGGATTTGATTATGCCTGTTTGTAATGGTTCAAAAGCTACAAAGTTAATAAAAACTGATTTTCCACATATTAAAGTACTAATACTAAGTGCATCTAATGATAAAAAAGATGTCACTGATGCGATACGCAATGGTGCCGATGGTTATATTCTTAAAAGTATAAGCACTGAAGAACTTATACTTTCTATAAAGAGCACTTCATTAGGTCTTGGTGTAATTACTAAAGATATTTTAAATCCAATGGTGCTCAATATACATAACGAAAACAAAAAATCATTAAAAAGAAATGTTAGCGTTGCTGGTATAAATATATCTCTAACAGAAAGAGAACTGCATATTGTTTCTATGATTGTCGATGGAAAAGATAACAAGGAAATTGGAGCATCACTATTCATTGCAGAAGGCACTGTTAAAAACATTATTACCGAAATTATTTCTAAACTTCAATTAAAAGATCGTACCCAACTGGCAGTATACGCTGTAAGAAACGAATTAGTTTAAACAAAAAAGACTTCCTAGAAGTCTTTTTTATTTAATGAAATTTAACAATACATTAGGTATATTTGCTAGTGATGCCTGTTTTTCAACAGCCCCTATCTCAAATGCCACTTTTGGCATACCATATACTACAGAAGTTTCTTCATCTTGCCCAATAGTTCTTGCGCCTGCTTTTCTCATAGACAGAAGTCCCTTTGCACCATCTCGCCCCATACCAGTAAGTATAATACCTATAGAACTTTTAGCTGCTATCTTTGCTACAGATTCAAATAATACATCTACAGAAGGACAATGTCCGCTAACTTTATCTCCTATACTAGTTTCTACAATATATTTACTATCTACTTTTTTAACTTTCATATGTTTATCTCCTGGCGCTATTAGCACAGTTCCTTGTTCAATAACATCTCCAGTTTCTGCTTCTTTAACCTTAAATTCAGTCTGCACATTAAGTCTCTCAGCAAACATCTTTGAAAAAGCTGGAGGTATATGCTGAACTATAACTATGCCAGGCACTGATTTGGGTAAAACTTTTAATATACTATAGATTGCTTCTGTTCCCCCTGTGGAAGCCCCAACTGCAATTATCTTATTGCTAATATCACTTAAGCTATTATTTTTTTCTTCTATCTTAAACTTTTCATGCATATAATTTGTAGATAAATTAATATTTGTTGCACCCTTAATCTTTAAAGTTAATTCCTTAATAAAGTTTTCAAAATTATTTGCAGTCATAGTATCAGGTTTAGTTAAGAAATCTACTGCACCTGCATCCATTGCCTCAAACGCCATATCGCTTAGTGAACTAATAACTATCACTGGAATTTTATATTGCGGAAGTAGTCTTTTTATAAATTCAACACCATTTAACTTAGGCATTAATACATCACAAATCATAACATCAGGGCTTAATTCAAGAATTTTATCTCTAGCATCATATGGATCTTTTGCTTTTCCAACTACCTCTATATTAGCATCTTTAGATATTCCCTTTGAAATTGCCTCTCGAAATAACACACTATCATCAACTACCAACACTCTAATTCTTCCCATAGATTTATTCCTTTCTATATACAGAAGGCATTATATACTTAAATCCTCCTAATCCACCATTTAAGGACTCCGAATGTCCAATAAAAAGATACCCACCGTATTCCATATCATCATAAAACTTACGAATCAATTTATCTTTAGTATCATTATCAAAATAGATCATTACATTTCTGCAAAAAATCACATGAAATTTCTTCTTAAAAGGAAATATGCTATCCATTAAATTAAATTTTCTATATACAATTTCATCTTTTATCTTATCTATAAAAACAAAATTATCTTCATCATATTTTTTTAAATACTCTTTTTTCCACCTATCAGGTAAAGGTGAGACTTGCTCTTTGCTATATATCCCACTTATAGCCATACTTAGGACATTTTCTGATATATCAGTAGCTAATAATTTTTTATCCCAACATAATTTTTCTCTTTGACAGAATTCATCTAATATCATAGCTATTGTATAAGCTTCCTCCCCCGATGCACAACCAGCGCACCATATTCTCAAATCTCTGTCCTTAATTGTATTAGCTAAGCTCGGCAAAACATTTTCTCTCATATAATGAAAATGATTATTTTCACGCATAAAATATGTGTGATTAGTTGTAATTTTATTAATTAATGTAATAGCAGCCTTTCCAGTTCTATCGCCAATTAAATACTGATAATATTGAGAAAAACTTTCAAGATTATGTTCTGCCAATACAGTATGCAATCTTCCGATAAGCAGAATCTTTTTCTCCTCCTTTAAATTAATCCCATAGTTATCCTTAATATATCTAGCTAACTGATTGAACTCTTTTTCTGTAATTGTAATCATAAAATCCCCTTATTTTAATACTTTCCAAATTCACTATCACTAAGTATTATTCTTTTAGGATTTGATTCATTTTTATTTTTAATTAAATCCTCTTCTCTAGAAAAATCATTATTCTCTCTAAAATTAGATTCTACATAAAAATTTGAATTACTATCTTTCTTTAAATAGAACATATTAACTTGATCTTTTAAAACTTCAGCTTGCCCTGCTAGCTCCTCACTTGAAGCTGCACCTTCTTCTGCAGTAGCAGAATTACTTTGTACAACTTGTGATATTTGTACAACTCCTTGAGATATTTGCGCTATTCCAGTAGCTTGTTCATCTGATGCTATTGCTATTTCATTAATTATTCCTGCAACGTCTTCAACATCCATTACTATTTTACCTAGAGCATCTGCCGTTTGATTTGCTATATTAGTTCCATCTTCTATTTTGATAATAGATTCCTCTATTATCTCTGTAGTTTCTTTAGCTGCTTTTGCAGACCTTGCTGCTAAATTACGTACTTCCTCTGCTACAACAGTAAATCCTTTTCCATACTTTCCTGCTCTTGCAGCTTCTACAGCTGCATTTAACGCAAGTATATTAGTTTGGAATGCAATTTCATCAATCACCTTAATAATTTTAGAAATATTATTAGAAGAAACATTAATTTCATCCATTGCATTAAGCATTAATTTCATCTCACTATTTCTTTTTACAGCATTGGTTTTTGTGCTATCTGCTATATCATTAGCCTTTCTCGCATTTTCGGCATTCATTTTTATTTGTGCAGATATTTCTTCAATAGAAGCTGTTAATTCTTCAACAGCACTTGCTTGTTCCGTAGCTCCTTGTGATAGGGCTACAGTTGAATCTGCAATTTGTTTAGATCCTATTGTAACTTGTTCTGCTGCAAAACTGATATTCCCCATAACTTCATTTAACTTGTAAGACATTTTCTTCATAGATTTTGAAAGAACACCTATTTCATCATTAGAGTCATCTGTAATATCTACATTTAAATTACCATTACTTATTTCACCTGTTACCCCTACAAGCTTTGATATAGGTTTACTTATACTTCTAGAAATAAGAATTCCTAGAACTAAGGCTACTACTATTGCAAAGATAATTACAATAACCATAGTTGTGATAGCAGTATGTACTACTGAGGAATATTCAGCAGCTTTATCTGTTCCTTTCGATATATTTAATTCAAACAAACTATCAATTGAGTCATTTATTTCTGATGATATATCCTGTGTTGAAGCTTGAATCAATAATGCATAACTCTCATTTTCCTTCCCAGAAAGAGTCATATTAATAATATTGTCTTGAATAGAATTATATTTATTAATGGATTTTTTAAGATTCGATACCTTCTCCTTCGCGTCTTCTGTCTGAATTGCTTTTTCAAATTTCTCTAAACTTTGTTCCATATCACTGCTATAACTCTTTATTTTAGTTATATATTCATTTCTATTATTACTATCCTTTTCTATTATAATCTTGTACAAATTTATTTTAATTCTTTGATATGCAATAGAGACATTTGCGATATCTGCATTGCTTGCCCCATAATTTACATATAAATCAGTATAATTTTTATCTGTCTCATTTATTTTCACAATCCCAACAAATCCTACAATACCACATATTAATGCTAAAGCTATAAATCCAGCTATTAATTTTGTTCCAATCTTTATATCTTTAAAAAACTTTATCATAATCCTCATAATCCTCCGTATATCTTAATATATTAGATTTATTAATCCTGTAATATCTATAATTAAACTTATATTTCCATCTCCTAAAAGCGTACACCCTGATAAATCTTTTATATTCCTAATATTTTTAATATAACTTGGCAATGCTTTAACTACCACTTGTTGTTGTCCTAATAATTCATCTACCCAAATACAAAAGCCCTTATTATCTTGTTCCACCATTATAAGCACACCTTCTGAGACCTTGCTTATATTTGTCTCCACAGAAAAATGTTCATTTAATCTAACTATTGGATAACATTTCCCTCTTACCATAATCATTTCATTATTATCTGGATCATTAATAATATCACTATCCTTAGGCCTAAAGAATTCCTTTATCGAACTAGTTGGAAGAGTATATCTTGCCTTCCCCACCTTAACATTCATTCCATCTATAATTGCCAAAGTTAATGGTATTTTAATTAAAATACTTGTCCCTACACCTTCAGTACTATCAACCCTAACTGAACCACCAATCTTTTCAATATTTTTTGCCACAACATCCATACCAACGCCCCTGCCACTATATTCAGTTACAGCTTCTTTTGTTGAAAACCCTGGCAAAAATATAAGATTAAATATTTCTTCCCTTGTCATTTCATTTTCATCTTTAATAAGCAATCCATTTTCCCTTGCCTTTTTTAATATTTTCTCCTCACTCATACCCTTACCATCATCTTTTACTATGATAAGTACATCGCTGCCTGAATTTTTAGCTTGAAGCGTTACACTTCCTACTTTGTCTTTCCCTTTACTTACTCTTTCTTCAGTGGTCTCTATTCCGTGGTCAATTGAATTACGAACAATATGCATTAATGGATCAGATATATGTTCAATTATATTTTTATCAACTTCTGTTTCTTCTCCTATAATTGTTAACTTAACTTCCTTATCCATCTTTTTACTCATATCTCTTACAATTCTATTGAGCTTCTGAAATGTTGCAGAAAGAGGTACCATCCTTATGGACATAACAGTATCCTGAACCTCAGCTATAATCTTACGAAGCTGCCTAGCTGACTTTTGAAAATTGCCTAATTCAAGTCCTATTAAATCTGGGTTCTGTGTAACCATAGATTCCGACATAACTAGTTCACCAATTAGATCCATAAGTTTATTTGCCTTATCTAGACTCAAGCTTATAAACCCTTGATGGCTGGCTCCCTTTTCTTTTTTCTTTATTTTATCCGCATTTTTCTCTTCATCTTTGTCTACTTGTTCTTTTGTAGTTATATCTTCTACAAATCTTTCCTCATTTAGTTTCTTAATCTTTAACTTATTTATAAAAAATGTTTCACTTATTATCGCTTTAACTGACTCCATATCTAAGTCTGAAGAAAAGGCAATATTAAAACCATCATTCCTGATTTGTCCATTAACCTTTTCATCATCTTCACTATCAAGTACATCTTTTGGTTTAGTGCTTACTACCTCACCAATTTGCGATACCTTGTGTATAATTTCAAAACATCTTATATTTTCCATTCCACAACCTTCATCAAAGTTAACAGTAGCTTCATATCCTTCACTGAAACATGTTTTTTTAACTTTACTGCTTTCTTCAATTTGAATTTGTTGTTTTTCTACTACCTCATCGCTTTCATGAACTTCTTTTATCTCTTTTAAAAATCCTTCTATATTACTGATCTTACTTGTAACGTCACCATCCGGAGTATTTCCTTCTTGTATTTTTACTATTTCATTTCGGATAAAATCAATAGCTTCCAATACAATATCACCCAATGTGTTACAGTCAATTTCCCCTGGTTTTTCCTCTCTAAGATAATAAAACAAATCTTCTACAGCATGAGATAATTCTGCGATATTATCAAACATCATCATTGCTGATGCCCCTTTAACTGTATGCATAATCCTAAATATTTCATTTATACAATCTGAAAAACCATTCTCCTTTTCCCCACTAATCACCAATTGCTCTAATTCTTCTATAAGTTGGGTAGTCTCAAATATATAAACATCTAACAAAGATTCATTCGAGGTGTTTTCCGACATTTAAAATTCCTCCCTAACAACTACTATAAAGACATAAATTAATCTATATTTTTATATTAAATACTTTTCTAACATCTTATAAGTACCGCTAGTCATTTCTTTAATGCTAAAAGCACCACTAATGTTATCACTGAATGCAAATTGCACGTTATTATAATAATCATAAAAAAACAGTAAAGTATATTTATGATTACATACTTTACTGTTTTACATTTAAAACTATTCTTTATATACGGGTATTTATTACCTTTCTATTCCCTTTTTGACTTATATCCTTTTCCTTTGAAGTTTCTTCTTTCTTAACATCAACTTTAATATCGGTGTCTTCTCTTTCTCCTATGGTATTACTATTTCCTTCGCCACCTTTTTCTTCAGATTTTATTTTACTGTTCTTTGAATATTCTTCTACTGCCTTTTTAGCACTTATAAGGCTCTTTTGAATATTTTTCATTTTTTCCTCTATCATTTGGTCTATTCTTCTTACCCTGGAAGAATTAATTCCATCTTCATGTATTGCTTTCTTTCTATACCCGTTAAGCTTTTGAACATGCTTACCATCGCTAGATGCAGAAATAAGACTATAGTTTACAGCTACATTCCCATCCCTCTCTTTTTCTTCAACAGAATCATCTTTCTCAATTTGTTCTGTCATCTTTTTAAGAATTTCTTTACTACCCTCTTTAACTTTTTCAACGCTTTCTTTATCTATTTCAACATTTACCTTATCAATTTGTTTCTTAACTTCGTCTATCTTCTTCTTTTTCTCAGAATCATTTGAACCTTTATCTTTTTCTATAAGCTGAATTTGCTTTTGCAAACTTTCTTTTTGTTTCATCAGCAAATTTGCTCTATTATCCTTAGTATAACCGGTATTCATCACTATTGGCCTATTTATGCCAATACTTATACTCATACTAACTCCCCCCATGTTCATTTATAAATAAAATACTATATTTGTAATAATTATCGTATTTTACTTATATTCCTTTATATTTAATAAAGATATTTTTTTGTAATAAATATACATAACAGATATAATAATAGGCATTTGAAATGGATCTTTTCTCCTTTTCAAACGCCTACTTAAAACCTCTAATCTATTTTTTAATATCTATATCTCCTGAAGATGTATTTACATCTAAATTTTTATAAGGTCCGTTACCAATTTGTCCAGTTGCTTCATTTTCCTTTTTGTTTTTATAATTCAAATCAAAATCTGATGTTATATCTCCGGAAATACATTTCCCACTAAATTTAAAACTTAATTCACTTGGAATAAATATATTAATATCTCCAGAATGAGCACTAACATTGGAATATTCACTAATATCTTTGTATTGAATTTTTATATCTCCTGACCTAGATTCTATTTCTCCTGACCCTGAAACAGAATTTATATTAATATCTCCCGAAGAACTGCTAATATCATAGGTTTTGCTTGTTATAGATTCTCCATCTACATTACCTGAACTAACTTTTATCTTAACATCATTAGCATTTATACCAGTCTCCATACCTATATCACCAGAATGAGCTGAGAAACTAACTTTGTTTAAGCTTGTTTCTAGGCTTGATTTAACATCTCCAGATGAAGATTCAACATTTAAATCCTTATTATAACTTTTAGGAATATATATTTCTATTTCCTCACTATAGATTCCAAAATGGAAAATACTAGATGCGTTTAATGATTTTTTTCTTATAATGACTTCGTCCCCTGTTTTATCAACAATAAATTTCTCATTATCATCTAGTTTGCTTTTTGCCCTCTGTACCACTTTCATTTTAGGCTCATCAGTAGTTTTCAATACTACATCACTACTAGAAAAGTTTATATTCACTTTGTTTAAATTAGTTAAATCTATGCTTTCTTCCTTTTGGATTGTAGTCTCTGAGTTAAAAGAAAATACAAATGGCTTAATCATATTTTTCATTCCCTTACCACTAACTATTCCATATACAAGAAATCCAGTTAATGAAATAGCTACAATTGCCCATATGGCAATTAGAGTTTTTATCAATTTCTTATTCACATTATCACTTCCTTAACTGAAAAGATAAAATAATAACTTTTTCAATAGCTACTCCGATTATAAATATAACCCAAGAAAATGACCATATTTTAAAAGCATAACTAGATAAAAAATATACTGCAAAAATAACAAGCCACACTATAGATTTTATTGATTTTATCACTTCTTTTTCTTTACTATTTGCTGATTTCCATTCTTTAAATTCTTCCACAATAGTATCATCAGCTTTTAAATATTTAGGTTTAGATACTGAATTATATATTATAAGACAAGTAGCTACTGCATCCATTGTAAGCATTACACAAACCGATACTTCTTCATTAATTCTAAGGACCTCAGTGAACATTATTAAAATAACCACACTCATAATATACAAACCTATTGCAATAGTTAAAACGAGCGCATTCTTCTTGCTACTTTTTTTCATATCTTCATAATTAAGCACATCTTTTTCCTTTAGACCCTTTATAAGTTCATCTATATCCCCTATGCTTGAAATAGCAATATTAAAAGCTTCCTCTTCATTTTTTCCTGAAGATATTAAATCATTATATTTATCCATAAGATTTGCTAGTAATTCTTCTTTAAGCTCTCTTGCTCTATAAGTCTCTGGCGCATTTTCAAATAATTCATCTAACTTTTCACGAAATTTTTCACACATAATTATTCTCCTCCATTAATTAACTTGTCAATTAACTGCTTTGCATTTTCCCAATCCAGTTTATTTTGTTCTAATGCTGCTCTTCCAAGAGGCGTAATAGCATAATATCGTCTTCTGGCTCCTGTAGATTGATCTCCCCAGTAGGAAGTTATTAAATTTCCTTGCTCTAATCTTCTAAATGCAGAATATAAAGTTGCTTCCTTAAGTTCATATTGATTATCTGTCTTTTGTTGTATAGATTTATTTATCTCATAACCGTAACTATCCTTCTCTTCTAAGTGAGATAAAATTATAGTTTCTGTATGTCCTCTTATAATATCTGAAGTTATTGACATAAACCCACTCCTTTTTAAAATTATGACCTACAATTAAATTCATTTCTTCTTTAATATATAGTATATTCAAACATACCTCACCTGTCAATGTATATTGCATATAAAAGTATATTTTTTTACGAATTACCTTATATATAATTATATAAAATAGAAAGACACTGCATTAAGCCGTGTCTAATAAAATTATATTCAATTTGATCTGCTATATTCTATCTTAAAATCCCTTTTTATTGTTAAGAAATCCTCCAGATCATTTAAAAATTGGAACAGTATAGCTCTATTTTCAAATTCATCTCGATTTTTAGGTAATTCCATCATTTGATATTCTTTTCTAAGAATTGTAATTTCATTAATTAAATTAACACAATCATTATCTTCATGAATATTAATAGCTACATTATTTGTAAACTCCGATAATATTCTAGTTTGATCATAAGTCATATAAAATCTTAAAAAATGCCTTTCCATTCTTTTTATAGATTCTAATTGAAGTATTCTCATATCTATGTAGCTTAAATAATAATTATACTTTTTAAATAGGTGATTATTACTTATACTCTGAGCTATAATTCTAGTACTTTTAATTAACTCTTCAACCTCTATCAATATTTTCTTCTGGTGAATTGACACAGCTTGGGTAACTAAACTAACTGCCATATCTGATAATAATAATCTATAATAATCTTCTATTCTTTCTTTATTCTTTTCAAATTTATCTTCTAAAGATGCTGTATATAAATTAAAAAGCATTGCAACACCAATTCCTATTATGGTTAACTTAGCTTCATTTATAATCCATGAGCTATTAATATTTGCACTTGTTAATAGATGCGTTGATAATACAGCCCCAACAACCATGCCTTCCTCTATTTTTAATCCCTTAGTTACAGATATAAAGATTAATAAAAACAACCCAAATACGACAGGATTATTCCCTAGTAATATATATAAGAAAAAAGATAAAAGTATAGCAATTGTAGATGCTAATATCCGTCTTCCACTAACTAGAATAGCTTCTTTTTTAGTGTCTTGAATGCTAAGTATCGCTATTATTCCTGAAGTTACCCCAAACTGTAAGCCTAAATAACTAGATATAGTAATTGCAATTGTAGCCGATAGCGCCATCTTAAATGTTTTTGATTGTAAATATTCTATCATTTTGTAACCCTTCTTCTATTACCATAGTAATATGCTATTTGCTCTATTATAAACTAGATTTTTCTTTAAATGAATATATTTTTCCCACTTAATCTTTAATTCTAACTTTCGCACTTACATTTTGTATTTTCAATAAACTTAATCAATTCCTTATTAAATTTTTCACGTTCATCATAGAACAATCCATGTCCACTCTGCTCAAATTTAACTAATTTAGAATCTTTAATAAATCTTCTTTGCTCTTCTGCTAGAGGGAATAAACATACCTTATCATGAATCCCATGAAGAATTAATGTTGGCACTTTTATTTTTCTCATATCATAAAATAACTGTTCTTCATCAAGCCAGGTTTTTGCAATTTCAGCTGTAGCCCAACCTGCTGCTTGTAAGCCTATTTCAAAGAACCAATCTGAAAATGGTTTGCTTACCTTTTTATAAAAGAATGTATCCCCAAAACTTCTTAACATTTTAGGACGATCAGCATATGTTCCTTTTATTATTTCTTCTACCGCTTCTGATTTTAATCCAAAAGGGAAATATGAACGCTTAATAAGACTAGGAGCTGCTGCTGCAAAAAGTGCTAACTTTGATACTCCATACCCATTATGTCTTGCCATATATCTAATTGCAATTGATCCACCTGTAGAGTGCCCTGCTAAAGTAAAATCTTTTAATTGAAGGGACTCTATAACAGCTCTAACATCATCTGATAATGTATTATAATCATAACCTGTTAATGGCTTATCTGAATTTCCAAATCCTCTTTGATCTAAACCAATACACCTATATCCCTTTTTAGAAAGATAATCAAACTGATACTCAAATAGCTTATGGCTCCCTGGCCATCCATGAAGAAATAAAATTGTATTTTTCCCTTCTTCATTAAGATCTTCTACATAAATTTTCACATTCTGTTCTACTTTTAAATAATAGCCCATAATATATCTCCATAAATAAATACTTATTAGCAGTATATTCATAAAGATAAAAAAAGATATTCCTATTTTAAATCTAGAAAAATGTAGAAGTTATCAATATAGGTTGATCAAATTTCTCTATATCAGAACAACAATGATATCCTTCTCTGACATGATAAAATCTCAAAGTTGCTGAAGGTAAAATACAATTAATTTCACCTACATCAATACTTAATACAACTTCAAATTCTTTATTTGGATACTTTTCCTTTAGAGTTTGGGTCCAAACTTTTGCTGTAATTAACCCAAACTTTGTAGCTTTTAATATAGACTCATCCTCAAAAGCTATATATTTTTCATTAATGTCCCACTCTAACCAAGAAAGTTCCTCATCACTTTTTTTTGTTGTAGAAGCATCATCAATTAAATAGTATTCATCACCATAAGTGTTATACAATTTCATATGTTTTGGAAATAGTATATCTGAAAGTTCAATTAAGTCAATATTCACGTTTAGCTTGCTAATATCATTAATCTCATCTATTAATTTTTTCATTTCTTTATTATAAATCATCGTTTCCTCCTAAAATATTTTTAACTCACCTAGGTATTTTAATCCTTTATTTATGGTAGTCCTAATCTCATTATCCTTCAATAGTTTTTGAATCCTACTTGAAGCTAATTCTTTAGTATCTGGATCTATGAATTTTTTAGTGTCTGTGTCAAATCTCCATTTTTTATTATTAGGCTCATGATAGTGAATATCTCCTGCTCTTTTACCCGGTGCTGGATTTTCAACATCAATTCTTTCAGTTCTACCTTTTTTTAATATTGTCTTACTTGAAAATTGTGATCCATTAGCGCCAAGCATACTATTTGCAATTGTCGTTCCACTTACATAGTTTCCAATGCCATCCAACCTATAATTCTTCAAAGGATTCTTAACAGGCTCAACTATAAAAATCGGCCTAAAAAATCCTAGTATATTTAATCCTGTATCAATCCACCACCATCTATGACCATCAGTGTCCAAATTATTAATTGGATTATTTGCACAATATGAAAATACATTATGAGACAGTAATTCACCTATTTTCCCGCATACATCATCACAATTTACAAACCTACCCCAGTCCGCATTATAATATCTACTCTGTAAATAATATAACCCTGTTTCAGTATCATATCTATATCCCCTATATCTATAAGGATTCTTTATGCCTACTGTTGAAGCTAAAGATCCTGTTGTTGAAATTAATTTACCCCATGAGTCATATACATAATTTACTACAACTTTACCATCTTTATCATATAACCCTATTATGTCTCCTTGAACATTTCTTATATAGTAATACTCTGCTCCATTAAGGTTCATACTTAACAGATTATTGCTGTTATCATAAGTATAATATATATTATCTGTTCCATTTAATCATTATCAACTACTTTACTAAAATAGAGTGACTCAAAATAATTAAAAATCATTTTGAGTCACTCTTTCAATTTCTACTTATTCTTATTTGCAAGCTTAGGAAGAACTATAGCTGGTATACCAGATACAGCAGCAATTAATAATATCCCTAACATAATTAAATCTGCATTATTTCTATATATACCTATTCCTCCAATACAAAGTGGTATAAATAGTGTTCCTATCCAAATTGCTCCTAAATAGGATTTCATACTAACTACTAATACAGTAAATAATTTTTATTTATTAGCTGATTCCCAGTTGAAAAAAATCTCAAAAATTTCTTCCAGTGTATCTTTACTACCTCTACCTCTGAATACATTATCCACTACTTCACACACTATCTAATTTCTTTCATTAATGTATTTTTTAACCTTATTAAATTTCTCATTCTCTAAACTTGTACCAATTAAATCTATATCAACAGTCCATCCTGGATTATCTAATGTTCCTATGTTTACTCCATAACTATGTTCCCAATCTCCATTACAATTTCTATTATACCAGTCTTGTAACAATTTTATCATATTCATATCACAAACTTCCTTTTTTCTTTAATATACTACTAATCTTTTTCAATTATTTAGGGACTTCCCAAGAAAGCGGTGCTCTTATCCTTCCTGGTACTGTTTTATCATGAACATGAGGTACTAACTCTTCCTCCGTTACTGGATTGTAATGTGGCTTTCCAGTTCCATCGTATCTAATTTTAGTATCAAACATATTCGGATTTCTCGGATTATACTTCCAAGTTTCATAAAAGGTTCATACTTAACAAATTATTGCTACTATCATAAGTATAGTATATATTTTCTGTTCCATTACTTTCAAAGGTTACTCTATCTCATAGTAAATGATACTTTATTGTTGCTCCATTTACTGTCTTTTCTTATTCCTTAATTATTATCAAAATCCTACTACCACAGAATCTTATCCACTCATTGCAAATATAACTATTCCTAACTAAAAAAACGCCAACAAGCATTGTTTTTACTCATTGACGTTTAGTTAATTTTTCAAATAAATATACTATTGAATATGAATTATAGAGATATAACAAAAAGTGAACATCCCATTTTATCTTTTAGATGAATTTCTGTATCCGAAGCCCAAACTAACTTGCATAAATACTGACCATACATCCATCTATTTGGCTTTTCTGATACTATTAACTTTTTTTCTACTATTTCACCTTGTTTATTACGAACTACAGCAAAAAAATCAATTTCCTGTATTTTATGCTCGATATACAATTCAGCAGTATACAATTTATTAGGACTCTTTACAGCTTTCCCAAACACCCAAAAATTATTATATCCTAACTCCTCAATTTTATGAAATACATCTTCTAAAACTGCCAATTCCAACTCTTCTTCTTTTTCTATGCTATAAAAACTTTTTTTAATAATTTCTAATACTACTTGTTTTTTTTCATACTCACTTTTTGCAAAAAATTCTTTATAATCAAACTCATAATGAATTACCCCTACCCCCATAACACTTCCCCTATAGCAAGGATACTCTGTATTCGGTGCTTTCTCAACACAGTCAATAACTATTTTAGAACAACTTTTTGTTTTATATTTTCCAAGCAATCTTAAAAACATATCAATCATACATCTACTCTCTAAATCAAATCGACTCCTAACTTTAATGCTCCAATTTTCATCATAATCAATTTGTATAGCTTCTTCATATGTGCAATTATGTACTTTCATTAGTTCATTTATTATTTCCTTTTTTTCTTTATATGGTAAATTTAATTGTATTTCTCTTATATACATACTTTAACCTCGCTTAAATTTCTGGATCCCACCAATTATCGAATGCTGGCCTTTTATGGTATCTCATAGAATGTCCTTGACTATACCTAAATTGTGAATCAGTCCACTCCCAATCAAGTGCACTCTGTCTATCTGGAAAATATTCCATTATTCTTGATTCATATATATCATCATTTTCAAATCTATTAAATGCCCGTACCTGTTTCTCTGCTCTATATGATTTCCCATCTAATCTTACTTTTCCACCACTAATTCCAACCTTGACTACATCACCTGTTTTCTTATTATAAATCTCATATCCGTGTTGAGGCTTTTTGCTTTGTTTGCTATTTCCATGGACTTTTGTCCTAGACTTTGCCTTTTGCATTGATGGACTTGATGAAATAAGCTTTACAGTCTGGTGTATAATAACTACTGCTCCTACAGATATTATTGCTGCTTCTATAAACTCTCCCGCCAAAATTCCTAATGGAATAAACCAAGCACATTGTCCATTATTATCAACCATATTAACAGGATTGTTCTTACAATAAGCAAATAAATTATGTCCTAACAAATCACCTGTTTTTCCTATTATACCATCTGCATTTATCCGATAGC
>NZ_SULK01000013.1:0-128604 GCF_007115085.1 Clostridium sp. HBUAS56017
AGGATTAAGATTTGCTATAAGAGAAGGTGGAAGAACAGTAGGATCAGGTGTTGTTACTAGCATAGTAGAATAATTAACTTGATTATATAAATATGGAGGTAAAAACGAGACGTCAGTTTTACCTTCTGTAGAAATAGGAGTAAAGATTTCTTTACTCCTATTTTTTTTTATATAGAGTATTAAAAAGTATACTTTGGAGATAATAAAAAGAGTGTTGAATTTTGCTAAAATAAATAAAGATAAGTTTATTTCAAAATAAAAAAACAAAATTTACGTCTATAAAAATAATATGAAAAAACATAGCTGATAAAAAAATAATATTATATTGAAAAAAACTTGAAAAGAATAATTAAAAATAGTATAATAAAGAAGTTGCAGAGCAAACAGCGATGAATCAAGAGGTTGCCGGACTTCCGGGTAATTCTTGATGAGTATGTCTGGATCTAGAATCCGACGACAGGGATTCTATAATTTTGTCTAAGTGTTATGAAACACCAGGAACAGTTTATAGAATAACCGCTGTTGTGCGCTCGAAGTAAAGCGTACATGAAAAGGAGGGAAACCAAGATGGCAAAACAAAAAATTAGAATCAGATTAAAAGCATTTGATCATACAATATTAGATCAATCTGCTGAAAAAATCGTAGAAACTGCTAAATCAACAGGAGCTAAGGTTGCAGGTCCAGTACCACTACCTACAGAAAAAGATGTTGTTACAATATTAAGAGCAGTTCATAAGTATAAGGACTCTAGAGAGCAGTTCGAAATAAGAACTCACAAGAGACTAATCGATATCGTTAATCCATCACCAAAAACTGTTGATGCATTAATGAGATTAAATCTACCAGCTGGTGTAGATATCGAAATCA
This sequence comes from Clostridium sp. HBUAS56017, assembly GCF_007115085.1. Lineage (NCBI taxonomy): Bacteria > Bacillati > Bacillota > Clostridia > Eubacteriales > Clostridiaceae > Clostridium > Clostridium sp. HBUAS56017. The sequence goes on from NZ_SULK01000013.1 coordinate 869, forward strand.
AGCTTTAGTAGCAAATAGTTTTATAATAGACAATGAACTATTATGATTGTGAAAGCAATCCGCTAATTAGTTTAGGAGGTGCAAGTATAATGAAAAAAGCTATTATTGGTAAAAAGATAGGAATGACTCAAATTTTCAATGAAAATGGAAAAGTAGTTCCTGTAACAGTAGTAGAAGCTGGTCCATGTGTTGTTATTCAAAAGAAGACAATAGAAAAGGACGGTTATGAAGCAATTAAAGTAGGTTTTGGAGACATAAGAGAAAAGTTAGTCAATAAGCCAACTAAAGGTCAATTTGTAAAGGCAGGAGTTTCATTAAGAAGAACTCTTAAGGAATTCAGATTAGAAAATGCAAGTGAATATGAAGTAGGTCAAGAAATAACTGCTGATGTATTTGTTGCAGGAGATAAAGTTGACGTTTCAGGAGTTTCTAAAGGTAAGGGATTCCAAGGTGTTATAAAAAGATGGAATGCTCAAAGAGGACCAATGTCACACGGTTCTAAGTTCCACAGAGCGCCAGGTTCTATGGGAGCATCTTCAGATCCATCAAAGACATTTAAAAACAAACATATGCCAGGACATATGGGAGCAGTTAATACAACTGTAATGAATTTAGAAGTAGTTAAGGTTATAGCTGAAAAGAACTTAATACTAATTAAGGGTGGAATCCCAGGACCTAATAAAGGTACAGTAGTAATAAGAAACGCAGTTAAGGCTTAATTTCTGTAAGAAAGGAGGAAGCAGGATGCCTACAGTAGGATTATTTAATAAAGAAGGAAAGCAAGTTGGTGATTTTCAATTAAATGAAGAAGTTTTTGCAGTTGAAGTAAATGAAAACGCAATTCATCAAGTAGTTGTTGCATTACTTGCAAACAAGAGACAAGGGACTCAATCAGCTAAAACTAGAGCTGAAGTTAGAGGAGGCGGAATCAAGCCTTGGAGACAAAAGGGAACTGGTAGAGCAAGACAAGGTTCAATCAGAGCTCCTCAATGGATTAAAGGTGGTATTGTATTCGCACCAAAACCTAGAGATTATAGAGTGTCAGTACCTAAGAGTATGAGAAGAGTAGCACTTAAATCTGCTTTAACAAGTAAGGTTCAAGCAGGAGAAATGATCGTTATGGAAGATTTAGCTTTTGAAGCTATCAAGACTAAGCAAGTTGCTGAAATGATTAAAACATTAGGTTTTAAGAAAACATTAATAGTAACTGCTGAATCAGATGAAGTAGCTTACAAATCAGCTAGAAATATAGCAGGGGTTGCTGTAATACCTGCAAACAACATCAATGTTTATGATTTGCTAAAATTTGAAAAAGTAATCATGACAAAAGATGCTGTATCAAAGATTGAGGAGGTGTACGCATAATGAAAATGACAAGCCATGATATAATAAGAAAACCTGTTATAACTGAAAAGACTATGACAGCTATGGCAGAAAATAAGTACACTTTCATAGTTCACATCAACTCAAATAAATCTCAAATAAAGAGAGCTGTTGAAGAAGTTTTTGGCGTTAAAGTAGCTAACGTTCAAACTATCAGAACTATGGGAAAAACTAAGAGAATGGGCGTACATGTAGGAAAGAGAGCTGACTACAAGAAAGCTATCATTACTCTTGCTGAAGGAAGCAAGGGAATTGAATTCTTCGAAGGATTACAACAATAGTCGATTAAAGTGATTTATTGGTGCGATGCACCAGATAAGCTGTAAAAAGGAGGGAAAACCAATGGCAGTTAAGAAGTTTAGACCAACTACCCCTTCAAGAAGAGAGATGACAATGGCAACTTTTGAAGAAGTTACTTCAAGTTCACCAGAGAAATCACTTCTTGTTTCTTTAAAGAAAACAGGTGGTAGAAATGCACAAGGTAAAATAACTGTTAGACACCATGGTGGTGGCGCTAAGAGAAAATATAGAATTATAGATTTTAAGAGAAATAAAGATGGAATTCCAGCAAAGGTTGCAACAGTAGAGTATGATCCAAATAGATCTGCTTACATAGCATTAGTTGTATACACTGATGGAGAAAAGAGATATATCATAGCTCCAGTTGGATTAAAGGTTGGAGATGTTGTAGTATCTGGAGTAGATGCAGATATTAAACCAGGTAATGCTCTTCCATTAAAGAATATCCCTGTAGGTACAATAGTTCATAACATAGAACTACAAGCTGGTAAGGGTGGTCAATTAGTTAGAGCTGCAGGTAATTCAGCACAATTAATGGCTAAAGAAGGTAACTATGCAACATTAAGATTGCCTTCAGGTGAAATGAGATATGTAAGAATCGAATGTAGAGCTACTATTGGAACTGTATCTAATTCAACTAATGACATAGTTAACTTAGGTAAAGCTGGTAGAAAGAGACATTTAGGATGGAGACCAACAGTAAGAGGTTCTGTAATGAACCCTAACGATCACCCTCATGGTGGTGGTGAAGGTAAGTCACCAGTTGGTAGACCAAGTCCAGTAACTCCTTGGGGTAAACCTGCACTTGGATATAAAACAAGAAAGAATAAGAAGTATTCAGATAGATTCATTATTAAGAATAGAAACGCTAAGTAATATGAAGAGAATACTAGATTCTCTTCACAGCTTGGTCGTGCCTGATGTTAATGAAGGGAGGCAATGTTAGTGAGTAGATCAACAAAAAAGGGACCTTTTGTCCATGAAGGATTATTAAAAAAGGTTGAAGAAATGAATGCAAGTGGAGAAAAGAAGGTTGTTAAGACTTGGTCAAGAAGTTCAACAATTTTTCCACAAATGATAGGACATACGATTGCTGTTCACGATGGTAGAAAGCATGTTCCAGTATATATATCTGAAGATATGGTTGGACATAAGCTTGGTGAGTTTGCATTAACAAGAACTTACAGAGGACACGTAAACACAGACAAGAAATCAAAGAGATAATTAGTTAGCCTGGAAAGGAGGAACATAAATGGAAGCTAAAGCTATAGCTAAATATGTAAGAATGTCTCCAATTAAAGTAGGAGCTGTTACTGATTTAATAAGAGGAAAAGATGTTAAAGAAGCTTTTGCTATTTTACAATACACTCCAAGAGAAGCTGCAGTAGTTATTAACAAGGTGTTAAAGTCTGCTGTTGCTAATGCAGAAAATAATTTTGCACTTGATACTGATAAGTTGTATGTATCAGATGTATATGTTGGTCAAGGTCCAACTCTTAAGAGATTCAGACCTATGGATCATGGTAAAGCATTTAAGATTCTTAAGAAAACAAGCCACATAACAGTAATTGTTAAAGAAAGAGCTTAGAAGAAGGAGGGAAAGATAAGTGGGTCAAAAAGTAAATCCTCATGGACTTAGAGTCGGAGTTATTAAAGATTGGGATGCAAAATGGTTCGCAAACAAGAAAGATTTTGCTGATAATCTAGTTGAAGATAATAAGATCAGAACATTTGTTAAAAAGGAACTTTTCGCAGCTGGAATCTCAAAGATAGAAATCGAAAGAACAGCTAAGAGAGTTAAGTTAAATATACACACTGCAAAACCAGGAGTTGTTATAGGTAAAGGTGGATCAGGGATTGAAGCTTTAAAGAAAAAATTAACTAACTTTATAAGTGAGAAGAATGTTTTAATAAACATTGTTGAAGTAAAGAATGCTGAAGCATCTGCTCAATTAATGGCTGAAAACATTGCTGCTCAATTAGAAAAGAGAGTTTCATTCAGAAGAGCTATGAAACAAACAATTCAAAGAGCTATGAAACATGGCGTAAATGGTGTTAAGACTGCTTGTTCAGGTAGACTTGGTGGCGCTGAAATAGCTAGAACAGAACAATATCATGAAGGAACAATTCCACTACAAACATTAAGAGCAGATATCGAATATGGATTTGCTGAAGCAGACACAACATACGGTAAAATCGGAGTTAAGGTTTGGGTTTATAATGGAGAAGTACTTCCAACTAAAAAGGTTGAAAAGGAAGAAGCTCAAGCATAGAAAGGAGGAATAGATCATGTTAATGCCTAAAAGAGTAAAGCATCGTAAGGTACAACGTGGTAGAATGAAAGGTAAAGCAACAAGAGGAAATTTCCTAGCTTATGGAGATTTCGGTATTCAAGCTACTACTTGCGGTTGGATTACAAGCAATCAGATTGAATCTGCCAGAATTGCTATTAATAGATATATCAAAAGAGGTGGAAAACTTTGGATAAAGATTTTCCCAGATAAGCCAGTTACTAAGAAACCAGCTGAAACTAGAATGGGTAAAGGTAAAGGAGCTCCTGAATACTGGGTAGCAGTAGTTAAACCAGGTAGAGTTTTATTTGAATTATCAGGAGTTAATGAAGAAGTTGCAAGAGAAGCAATGAGACTTGCATCACACAAGCTTCCTGTAAAAACTAAGTTTGTTACAAGAAGAGATTTTGAGGAAATGGGTGGTGAAGAATAATGAAGGCTAGAGAATTTAAAGAATTAAGAGCAAATGATCCTCAAGATTTAGTTGCTAAATTAGGTGAACTTAAAGCTGAATTATTCAACTTAAGATTCCAATTAGCTACAGGACAATTAGAAAATCCTATGAGAATAAGAGAAGTAAAGAAATCTATAGCCCAAATAAAAACCATCTTAAGAGAAGAAGAGTTAAGGGTTCAACAGTAATTCTGGAAGGAGGTAAAACCTAATGGAAAGAGGATTAAGAAAAAAGAGAGTTGGCAGAGTTGTTTCAGATAAAATGGATAAGACTATTGTAGTTGCTGTTGAAACTAAGGTTAGACATCCACTATACGGAAAAACTGTTAACAGAACTACTAAGTTCAAGGCTCATGATGAAAATAATGAAGCTAAAGTAAATGATAGAGTTTTAATAATGGAAACTAGACCATTATCTAAAGATAAGAGATGGAGACTTGTTGAGATAGTTGAAAAAGCTAAATAGGCTTTAAGACTGAAAGGAGGGTAAATTCAATGATACAACAACAAACCTTATTAAAGGTAGCAGATAACTCAGGTGCTAAAGAAATTATGTGTATCAGGGTTTTAGGCGGATCTAAAAGAAAGTTCGGTAACATTGGAGATATAATAGTTGCTAGCGTTAAAAGTGCAACACCAGGCGGAGTTGTTAAAAAAGGCGAAGTAGTAAAGGCTGTTATAGTTAGATCTGTAAGAGGTTTAAGAAGAGCAGATGGTTCATATATTAAGTTTGATGAAAATGCTGCAGTTATAATAAAAGATGATAAGCAACCAAGAGGAACTCGTATCTTCGGACCAGTTGCAAGGGAGCTAAGAGATAAGGAATTCAATAAGATATTATCATTAGCACCAGAAGTTCTATAATAGAAGGAGGTGGCTTACTTGAAGGTACATGTAAGAAAGAACGACACAGTTGTAGTTATTTCAGGTAAAGACAAAGGTAAGACTGGAGAAGTTTTAAAAGTATATCCTAAAACAGGAAGAGTCCTTGTTCAAGGAGTTAATATAGTTAAGAAGCACCAAAAAGCTACTAGAAATCAAGCTGAAAGTGCTATTATAGAAAAAGAAGCTGCAATAAACAGCTCAAAGGTAATGTTATATTGTACAAAATGCAAATCAGCTACAAGAATTAGCACTAAGTTATTAGAAGACGGAGCTAAAGTTAGAGTTTGCAAGAAGTGCGGCGAAACATTCTAAGATCTGAAAGGAGGTAACTCAATATGACAAGACTTCAAGAGAAGTATGAAAAGGAAATTATACCAGCAATGATAGAAAAGTTTGGATATAAAAACATAATGGAAGTTCCAAAACTTGAAAAGATAGTAATCAACATGGGTGTTGGTGAAGCTAAAGAAAATCAAAAAGTTTTAGAATCAGCAGTTAGTGATTTAACATTAATATCTGGTCAAAAACCAATATTAACAAGAGCTAAGAAATCTGTAGCTAACTTTAAGATAAGACAAAACATGGCTTTAGGATGTAAAGTTACATTAAGAAAGGCAAATATGTATGAATTTGCTGATAAGTTAATGTCAATTGCTCTACCAAGAGTTAGAGATTTCAGAGGTGTTTCAAGTAAGGCTTTTGATGGAAGAGGAAATTATTCTCTAGGAATTAAAGAGCAATTAATATTCCCAGAAATTGAATACGACAAAATCGATAAAGTAAGAGGAATGGATATTATCTTCGTAACAACAGCTAATACTGACGAAGAAGCAAGAGAATTATTAAGATTCTTTGGAATGCCATTTGCTCAATAATAAGGAGGGAAAACTGTGGCACGTAAAGCTATTATTGAAAAGTGGAGCAAAACACCTAAGTATAAGACAAGAGCTTATACAAGATGTAGAATATGTGGAAGACCACACTCAGTACTTAAAAAATTCGGTATTTGCCGTATTTGCTTTAGAGAACTTGCTTACAAGGGCCAAATCCCTGGTTGCAAGAAAGCAAGTTGGTAGTACTAAGTTAAGCGAAAGGAGGCACAATTAATGGTTATGACAGATCCTATAGCAGATTTGCTAACACGTATAAGAAATGCAAATGCTGTTAGACACGAAGTAGTAGAGGTACCTTCTTCAAATGTAAAGAAGGCCGTTGCAAATATATTATTACAAGAAGGATACATTAAAGAGATTGATGAATATAACGATGGAGTAGTTCCAATGTTAAGAATTTCTCTTAAGTATGGTTCAAATAAAGAAAGAGTTATAACTGGTATAAAGAGAATATCTAAACCAGGATTAAGAGTTTACTGTAAGAAGGATGAGACTCCTAAGGTTCTTAACGGATTAGGAATTGCTGTAATATCAACATCTAAAGGAATTATGGTAGATAGAGAAGCTAGAAAGATGGGATTAGGCGGAGAAGTAGTTTGCTACGTTTGGTAGTATCTTTATAGAAATTTTATTAGAATAAATGTTTGTATAAAAAACAACAGGAGGTGCAATTATGTCAAGAGTAGGTAGATTACCAATAGCTATACCTGCTGGCGTAACTGTTACTGTATCAGCTGACAATGTTGTTACAGTTAAGGGCCCTAAGGGCGAGCTAGTAAAAGCTATGCACAAAGACATTAATATAGCGGTTGAAAACAACGAAGTAGTTGTTACTAGACCAAGTGATGATAAAAATCACAGAGCTCTTCATGGATTAACAAGAGCACTTATTAACAATATGGTAATTGGAACAAATGAAGGTTATCAAAAAACTTTAGAACTAGTTGGTGTTGGTTATAGAGCTCAATTACAAGGAAAGAAGCTTGTAATGAACCTTGGATTCTCACACCCAGTTGAAGTTGAACCAATGGATGGAATTACTTTCGAAACTCCAGCTGCAACAAAAGTTGTAATTAAGGGTATCGATAAGCAAGTCGTTGGAGCACAAGCTGCTGATGTGAGACGTTGGAGAAAACCAGAACCATATAAAGGTAAGGGTATTAAGTTTGAAGGCGAATATATCAGACGTAAAGAAGGTAAAACTGGTAAGAAATAATAGAAAGGAGTGAGCTTTATGTTCAAAAAGGCTGACAGAAAAGCAAAAAGAGAAAGACGTCACCTTAGAGTTCGTAAGAAAGTTTTCGGTACTCCTGAAAGACCAAGACTTTCAGTATATAGAAGTGAAAAAAATATATATGCACAAATAATTGATGATATAAATGCTGTAACTTTAGCTGCTGCATCAAGTGTAGAAAAAGATTTTTCTGCTAAGGGTGGTAACAAAGAAGGCGCTAAACTTGTAGGAGAGTTAGTTGCAAAGAAAGCTTTAGATAAGGGAATAAATGAAGTTGTATTTGACAGAGGTGGATACATATATCACGGAAGAGTACAACAATTAGCTGAAGCTGCTAGAGAAGCAGGATTAAAGTTCTAATAAATAAGGAGGGAAATAAATGAGAATCGATCCTAGTACACTAGACCTTAAAGAAAAGGTTGTTTTTATAAACAGAGTTACTAAGGTTGTTAAGGGTGGTAGAAACTTCAGATTCAGTGCACTTGTAGTTGTCGGAGACGAAAACGGTCATGTTGGCGTTGGAATGGGTAAATCTATCGAAATACCAGTAGCAATTAGAAAAGGAATAGAAGATGCTAAGAAGAACCTAGTTGAAGTTGCAATGGTTGGAACAACAGTTCCTCATGAGATATATGGAACTTTTGGAACTGGTAAGGTTCTTATAATGCCAGCTAAGGAAGGTACTGGAGTTATTGCAGGAGGTCCAGCAAGATCAGTATTAGAATTAGCAGGATTAAAGGATGTTAGAGCTAAGTCATTAGGTTCAAACAATCCAAGAAACATGGTTAACGCAACAATAAACGGATTAGCAAGCTTAAGAACAGCTGAAGATATAGCTAGATTAAGAGGAAAATCTGTTGAAGAGATATTAGGTTAGGAGGTATATTGCGATGGCAAAGTTAAGAGTTACGTTAGTAAAGAGCTTAATAGGTAGAAAAAAGAACCATATCGCTACTGCAAATGCCCTTGGACTTAAGAAAATCGGTAAAACAGTAGAACATGAGGGAACTCCTCAAATACAAGGTATGATTAACAAGATAGACTACTTATTAAAAGTAGAAGAAGTATAATATAGAGGAGGTGCACTAAATATGAAACTTCATGAATTAAAGCCAGCTACTGGTAGTAAGAAGGCTCCTAAGAGAGTTGGAAGAGGAACTGGTTCTGGATTAGGAAGAAATGCTGGTAAGGGTGAAAAAGGACAAAACGCTAGATCTGGCGGTGGAGTTAGACCAGGATTTGAAGGAGGTCAAATGCCTCTATATAGAAGACTTCCAAAGAGAGGTTTTACAAATATATTTGCTAAGAAGATAGTTAGTATAAACGTAGATAGATTAAATATATTTGAAAACGGGACAGAAATAACTCCAGAACTTTTACTTGAAACAAGAGTAGTAAGTAAAGTTATGGATGGAGTTAAGATATTAGGAAACGGAAACTTAGAAAAAAGCTTAACTATAAAAGGGTGTAAGCTTTCAAAGTCTGCTGTTGAGAAGATCGAAGCAGCTGGAGGAAAAGTTGAGGTGATTTAATATGCTATCAACCCTACGTAATGCCTGGAAGGTTCCTGACTTGAGAAAAAAGTTTTATTGGACTATAGGCTTAATTGCAATATTCAGAATAGGAATGCACATTCCTGTTTCGGGTGTTGATTCTAGTTTTTTAAAGCAAATGACTCAGTCTGGATTATTTGGATTCTATGATCTAATATCTGGAGGTGCTTTTAGTAGTTTCAGTATATTAGCACTAGGTGTAATGCCATATATTAATGCATCAATTATAATGCAATTACTTACAATAGGAATACCTTCTTTAGAGCAACTTCAAAAAGAGGGCGAAGAAGGTAAGAAAAAAATACAAAAAGCTACTCGTTATTTATCAATAGTAATAGCAGTATTTTTAGCTTTTGGAATTATGGCTTCTCTATCTCAAAAAGGTGGAACAGCCGGATTAAACACATTCCAATATATAGTTGTGTTAATTTCTTTAGTAGTTGGTTCAACATTTTGTATATGGTTAGGAGATCAGATAACAGTAAAGGGATTTGGAAATGGAACATCAATTTTGATTTTTGTTAATATCATTTCTAGATTACCTATGACTGCAGGAAGAATATATCAGCTTAAGCAAGCTGAAACAGTTAACATTGTACAATTAGCACTATTTGCAGTTGGTGTTGTTATACTTTTAGGACTATCAATTTTTTTCAGTTTAGCTGAAAGAAGAGTGCCAGTACAATATGCAGGAAAAGCAGTTGGTAATAAAGTGATGAAGGGACAATCAACTAATATACCACTTAGTATAATTAGTGCAGCAGTTATCGCAATAATTTTTGCAATGTCTGTTATGGGATTCCCAGAAGCTATAGCTAATTTCTTTCCACAAAAAGACTGGGCTATTTGGATAGTATCAAGTCCTTATAGTATATTTAATAAAAGTACATGGATGTACCCAGTAGTATATGCTCTATTAACTATTTTCTTTACTTGGTTCTATAATGAAGCAACATTAAAGCCAGAAGAGATTGCAGAAAACTTAAATAAATCTGCTGGATTTGTACCAGGTATAAGACCAGGAGAGCAAACTACAAACTTTTTTGAAAGGGTAATTTTGAAAATATCAATGATTGGTGGGGTGTATGCGGCAATTTTAGCTGTTATCCCTGTATTGGTAGATCAATTTACTGAGTTTAAAAATATGTCCTTTGGCGCTACTGCACTATTAATAGTAATAGGTGTAGCATTAGATTTCTCAAGAAGACTTGAGTCTCAAATGGTTATGCGTCATTATGAAGGATTTCTTAAATAGATTATAAAATGGAGATGATGCCCGTGAAGATTATATTATTAGGTCCTCCAGGAGCAGGCAAAGGAACACAGGCAAAATCAATTAGTAATAGATACTCAATACCACATATTTCAACAGGGGACATATTCAGAAAGAATATTTCTGAAAATACTCCTCTTGGAATAGAGGCAAAGAAGTATATAGATAACGGGCAATTAGTTCCTGATGAAGTTACAATTAACATGGTTAAGGATAGACTTCAACAAGATGATTGTAAAAATGGATATCTATTAGATGGGTTTCCAAGAACGGTTAGCCAAGCAGAATCACTTCAAGGGTTCTTAAAAGATAGAGATGAATCTCTAGACACAGCATTATTAATTGAAGTTCCTAGAGACTTTATACTTGAAAGAATGACAGGAAGAAGAGTATGTCCTTCATGTGGAGCAAGTTATCATGTTAAATTCAACCCAGCTGTTGAAGGAAAATGTGAGCTTTGCGGTTCTGAGGTTGTTCAAAGAAAGGACGATACTGAAGAAACTGTACAAGAAAGACTTGATGTTTATGAAAGACAAACACAACCACTAATTGATTTCTATAAAGAGAAAAACTTACTTTCAGTAGTGGAAGGAACAAAAGCTATTAACGAAGTGTTTGAAAGCATTTGTGATATATTAGGAAGTGTTAAATAATGATTATCATAAAAAATAATCAGGAAATACAACTAATGCGAGATGCTGGTAAAATAGTAGCTGAAACTTTGCTACTTGTAGAGAAAAAAATTAAACCTGGTATAACTACTGCAGAATTAGACAGAATTGCAGAAGAATTTATAACTAAGCATGGAGCTAGACCATCCTTTAAAGGATTATATGGTTTCCCTTCGTCCTTATGTATATCTGTTAATGAGCAAGTAGTTCATGGAATACCAGGAGCCTATATTCTAAAGGAAGGCGACATAGTTAGTATTGATTGTGGAGCTTGCCTTAATGGATTCCATGGAGATGCTGCAAGAACATTTCCAGTAGGAAAGGTATCAAATGAAGCAAAAGCATTAATAGACGTAACGAGGGATTGCTTTTTTGAGGGAATTAAATTTGCTCAAGTTGGCAATAATTTAACAGATATTTCAAATGAAATACAGCGTTATGTAGAAGGTTCAGGTTTCTCGGTAGTAAGAGATTTCGTTGGACACGGGATAGGCAAAAATGTTCACGAAGATCCTGACGTACCAAATTTCGGTAAACCAGGTAGAGGTCCTAAACTTGTAGAAGGAATGGTTTTAGCAATAGAGCCTATGGTAAATGCAGGTGGTTTTAGAGTGAAAACTTTAAAAGATAAATGGACTGTTGTAACAAGTGATAAAAGCCTATCAGCACATTATGAAAATACTGTTGCAATTTTACCAGATGGACCGGAAATATTAACACTAAATAAATAGAGTGTTGCTTAGTTATAAATTCGCATATAAAATATGTGGTTTATACTAAGGTAATCATCGAGGTGAATAATTTGCAAAACAATGACTTGATTGGAAAAGTAGTACTTTCGAAAGCAGGAAGAGATACAAATCATTTATATGTTGTAATTAGGAAATTAGATAATGAATATGTTTTGTTATCTAATGGTGTAACAAAGACATTAGATAAGCCTAAGAAAAAGAAACTTAAACATTTAAGTTTCATAGATGCAGTAGATGATGAAATCAAATTAGCGATCGTTTCAAATGATAATAGTACTGATTTAAAAATTAAGAGACTTCTAAAATTTAAAGGCATTGTTAAGGAGGGTTGATTACCTTATGTCAAAAGATGATGTTATAGAAATGCAAGGTACAGTCCTAGAGGCTTTACCAAATGCCATGTTTCAAGTTGAACTTGAAAGTGGGCATACGATTCTAGCTCATATATCAGGAAAGTTAAGAATGAACTTCATAAGAATTCTGCCAGGAGATAAAGTTACAGTAGAACTTTCTCCATACGATTTAACTAGAGGTAGAATTACATGGAGAGCAAAATAAGATAGTAAAAATTCTATCAGGACTAATACAAGGAGGGTTAGCTATGAAAGTAAGACCATCAGTTAAGCCTATTTGCGAAAAGTGCAAAGTTATAAGAAGAAAAGGAAGAGTAATGGTAATCTGTGAAAATCCTAAGCACAAGCAAAAACAAGGCTAATTAATAAATAATATTAGACAAAAAATACAGATAAGGCATTTAAAATTTATTGACTTTTTAAGTAAAGTCAAATATGATTATATAGGCATTAATTTAATAATTAGGTTTTAGGGCGGCTGACTTAGAGAGGTATCTCTCTAATGCCTAAAATTTTATTATATACTATAAAATCAACTTTTTAAGGCATTTTAATTACCAGGAGGTGTAAATTTTAATGGCAAGAATAGCAGGTATTGACCTACCAAGAGAAAAAAGAGTTGAAATAGGTTTAACATATATATTTGGAATTGGATTAGCTACTTCTCAAAAGATATTAGCTGCTACTGGAGTAAGTCCAGATGCAAGAGTTAAAGATCTTACAGAAGATGAAGTTAATGAAATCAGAACCTATATCAACAAGAACTTAAATGTAGAAGGTGACTTAAGAAGAGATGTTGCTTTAAACATAAAGAGATTACAAGAAATAGGATGCTATAGAGGAATTAGACATAGAAAAGGTCTTCCAGTTAGAGGACAAAAAACTAAAACTAATGCGAGAACAAGAAAAGGTCCTAAGAAGACTATCGCAAACAAGAAGAAGTAGTAAGGAGGGAAGATAATGGCAGCTCAAAAGGTTAAAAAGACTAGAAGAAGAAAAGAAAGAAAAAATGTTGAGCATGGTGCTGCACACATCAAGTCAACTTTCAATAACTCAATAGTTACTTTAACAGATGCAGTAGGTAATGCATTATCATGGTCAAGTGCAGGAGCTCTTGGTTTTAGAGGATCAAGAAAAAGTACTCCTTTTGCAGCACAAATGGCAGCTGAAACAGCAGCTAAGGCAGCAATGGAACATGGATTAAAGAGCATTGAAGTATATGTAAAGGGACCAGGAGCAGGTAGAGAAGCAGCTATAAGATCCCTACAAGCGGCAGGATTAGAAGTAACTTTAATTAAAGATGTTACTCCAATCCCACACAATGGATGTAGACCACCAAAAAGAAGAAGAGTCTAGTACAACCATCACAGGAGGTGTAATTTAATGGCAAAATATACTGGAGCTACATGTAGATTATGTAGAAGAGAAGGTATGAAACTATTCCTTAAGGGAGATAGATGTTATACAGATAAATGTGCTTTTGCTAGAAGAAGCTATGCACCAGGGCAACATGGAGCTAACAAGAAGAAAGTTTCAAACTATGGTGTTCAATTAAGAGAGAAGCAAAAAGCGAAGAGAATATACGGTGTGTTAGAAAGCCAATTCAGAAATTATTATGAAAAAGCTGAGCACATTAAAGGTATTACTGGTGAAAACCTATTAAAGTTACTAGAATTAAGACTTGACAATGTAGCATTTAGATTAGGGTTCGGTGCGTCAAGAAGTGAAGCTAGACAATTAGTAACTCATGGACATTTCTTAGTAAATGGTAAAAAAGTTGACATTGCTTCATACAAAGTTTCTGTTAACGACGTTATCTCTGTATGTGAAAAGAGCAGAGCAAGCGAGAGATTTAAGACTTTTGCTGAAAACCCAAAGACATTACCAAAGTGGTTAGAAGCAAATCTTGAAAACTACGAAGGCAAAGTAGTTGCTGAACCAGCAAGAGAAGATATTGACGTTCCAGTTAATGAAACTCTTATCGTTGAGTTATACAGCAAGTAATTTATTAATATTTGTTTTGTAGAATTAACTTTTACAGCAAATATGGAATCAGTTGCCCTCAAAAGGTTGCCATTTTAAAAATAAGGAGGGTTTGTGTATGTTAGAAATAGAAAAGCCAATAATCGAATGTGTAGAAGCGAATGAGGATGGTACTTACGGTAAGTATGTGGTTGAACCTTTGGAAAGAGGTTATGGAATTACTTTAGGTAATGCGCTTAGAAGAATTTTATTATCTTCTTTACCAGGTGCTGCAACTACATCTGTAAAAATCGATGGAGTACTTCATGAATTCTCTACTGTACAAGGGGTTAAGGAAGATGTTACTGAATTAATTCTTAATATCAAAGCCTTAGCTTTAAGAATGAATGGTGAAGGTTCAAAGACCATCTATATAGATGCAAAGGGTCCTGGCGTTGTTACAGGCGCAGATATAAAGAGTGACGGAGATGTTGAAGTTGTAAATAAAGATTTACATATTGCAACTTTAGATAACGATGGAAGACTTTATATGGAATTAACAGTTAATAAGGGAAGAGGATACGTTACTCAGAATAAAAATAAGAGTGAAGAGTTACCAATTTCTGCAATAGCTGTGGACTCAATATACACACCAGTAAAAAGAGTTAACTTTACTGTAGAAAATACAAGAGTTGGTCAAATCACTGATTATGATAAGTTAACTTTAGAAATATGGACTAATGGTACTATAAAAATCGATGAAGCGATAAGTTTATCAGCTAAGATTCTTATAGAACACTTTAAATTATTTATGTCATTGACAGATAATACAAATGATGTTGAAATAATGATAGAAAAAGAAGAAGATAAGAAGGAAAAAGTCCTAGAAATGACTGTAGAAGAACTTGATTTATCAGTTAGATCATATAACTGTTTAAAGAGAGCTGGTATCAATACTGTTCAGGAACTTGCAACAAGATCTATGGATGATATGATGAAAGTTCGAAATCTAGGAAAGAAGTCCTTAGAAGAAGTTGAACATAAACTTAAAGAATTAGGTTTAGGTTTAAAACTAAACGACGAGTAAGGAGGTAAATCCATGGCAGGTTATCGTAAGTTAGGTCGTCCTACTGACCAAAGAAGAGCGATGCTTAGAGGGCTTGTTACAAGCTTCTTAAAGTATGGAAAAATAGAAACAACTGAAACTAGAGCTAAGGAAACTAGAAGCCTTGCAGAAAAGATGATTACTCTTGCTAAGAGAGGTGATCTTCATGCTAGAAGACAAGTTTTATCTTTTGTTCAAGAAGAAGCAGTTGTTAAGAATCTTTTTGAAAATATAGCTCCACAATACGTTGAAAGAAACGGTGGATATACAAGAATGTATAAGAAGGGTCCTAGAAGAGGGGACGGAGCTGAAGTAGTTATACTTGAATTAGTATAATAATTAGGGGATTAAGTATAGACTTAATCCCCATTTTATAATATAAAATTATTAATCTATATATTATAGAGAAGAAGATTTAGAAAATAATTACTAAAGAAGAATTTTAGTATATAATTATATTATAAAGTTCACTATATTATTCTTTTGTATAATGTATGGAAGGTTTTAACACGGAGGAAATAGCTATGATTGAAAATATGATAGAGTTTCAAGGTATAACATATAAATATACTTCGATAGAAGAAGAAAAAGAAATAGAAAGATATGCAATAAAAGGGATAGACTTAGAAGTTCGAAAGGGAGAATTTCTTGTAATATTAGGACATAATGGTTCAGGAAAATCTACATTAGCAAAACATATTAATGCATTACTTTTACCGACTGAAGGGAAAGTAATGGTAGCTGGATTAGATACTTTAGATTCAAATAATCTTTGGAAAATCAGAAGTAAGGCAGGAATGGTGTTTCAAAATCCAGATAATCAGTTGGTAGCAACTATAGTTGAAGAGGATGTGGCTTTTGGTCCAGAAAATTTGGGAATAGAGCCTAAAGAAATTAGAAGGCGTGTAGATGAAAGCTTAGAAAGGGTAGGGATGTCTGAATATAAGAGACATGCACCACATCTTTTATCTGGAGGACAAAAACAAAGAATAGCAATTGCTGGGGTTTTAGCGATGAAGCCTGACTGTGTGGTTTTTGATGAACCAACTGCTATGCTAGATCCAAGTGGTAGAAGAGATGTTATGAAAAATATTAAGGAATTAAATAAGAAGTATGGAATGACTATAGTTCTTATAACACATTATATGGATGAGGCTGCTGAAGCTGACAGAATTGTCGTTGTAGATGATGGTAAAATTATAATTGAAGGTACCCCAAGGAAAGTATTTTCTAAAGTTGAAACTATGAAGAAAATTGGGCTAGATGTTCCGCAAGTTACAGAATTAGCTTATGAACTAGAAAAGTCAGGTATTAATATTAGTACTGAAATATTAAATGTTGATGAAATGGTGGATGTATTATGTCAATTAAAATAGAGAATTTAACTCATATATATATGCAAAATGGACCATTTGAAAAGGTGGCATTAGATAATGTTAATATAGATATAGAGGATGGAGATTTTTTAGCACTCATTGGGCATACTGGGTCAGGAAAATCTACTCTTATACAGCATATGAATGGCTTGCTAGAAGCTACGAGTGGAAAGATAATAATAGATGGAATAGATATTACTAAAAAAGGTGTAAAGTTAACGGATATAAGAAAAAAGGTAGGTTTAGTATTTCAATATTCAGAATATCAATTATTTGAAGAGAGTATTGAAAAAGATATAGCGTTTGGACCAAGAAATTTAGGACTTTCAGAAGAAGAAATTAATATTAGAGTTCGAAATTCAATGGAGAAGGTGGGCTTGGATTATGAAACTTATAAGGATAAATCACCTTTTGATCTTAGTGGAGGACAAAAAAGAAGAGTGGCTATTGCAGGGGTTATTGCCATGGAACCTAAAATATTAATATTGGATGAACCAACGGCAGGATTAGATCCAAAGGGAAGAGATGATATTTTAGGACAGATTCAAAAGCTACATAAAGATTATGGGATGACTATAATTTTAGTAAGTCATAGTATGGAGGATGTTGCTAAAATTGCAAAGAATGTTATTGTAATGGATCATGGAAAAGTAGCACTTAAGGGAAAACCTGAAGAAGTTTTTAGCGAAGTTGAGACATTAGAAAAAATAGGATTAGGGGTTCCGCAGGTTACATATTTAATGAGAGCCCTTAAAGAAAAGGGGTTTAATGTTTCTCAAAATGCTTATACAATAGAAAAAGCGCGAGAAGAATTACTTAAAATATTATTAAAAGATAAGCAATAGGGAGGGGTATGAATGCTAAAAGATATAACTATAGGTCAATATTTACCAGGGGAATCATTTATTCATAAACTTGATCCAAGAACTAAGATAATCATATCCCTGCTATTTATTGCTTCATTATTTGTCATTAATAAATTCGTAGGATATATATTGGTAGTGGCTTTTTTAGCGGCTGTAATAATAAATGCAAGGATACCACTAAGCTATATATTTAAAGGATTGAAACCAATTTTATTTCTTATAATAATAACAGGTATATTAAATATTTTTATGATAAAAGGTACTGATGAAACCTTAATAACTCAGATAGGTTTTATAAAAGTTTATAAAGAAGGCTTAATGACAGCTGGCTTTATGGCATTGAGACTAGTTTTTTTAATTATAGGAACTTCTTTGTTAACATTAACTACATCTCCAATTGAACTTACCGATGGAATAGAAAGATTGTTAAGACCTATTGGAAAGGTATTAGCTCATGAGCTAGCTATGATGATGACGATAGCATTAAGATTTATTCCTACTTTAATGGAAGAAACAGATAAGATAATGAAAGCGCAAAAAGCAAGAGGTGCAGATTTTGAAACAGGTAATATAATACAAAAGGCAAAAAGTTTAATTCCGTTATTGGTACCACTTTTTATAAGCTCTTTCAGAAGAGCAGATGAATTAGCTATGGCTATGGAAGCTAGATGCTATAGAGGTGGGTCTGGAAGAACTAGAATGAAGGAATTAAAGTATTCTATTAATGATATAATAGCATATGCAATATTTCTGACTTTATTTATAGGCAGTTTTTTAGTTAGATTTATGCTATAGGGTATAGGTGTTATGAAGAACATAAAGTTAATAATCGAATATGATGGTACAAAATACGGTGGATGGCAAAAACAAAATAATAGTAAAACAATACAAGAAACTATTGAGAAAGCATTAAGTAAATCTACAGGAGAAGTTATTGAATTAATTGGTTGTTCAAGAACTGATGCTGGAGTACATGCTAGAGGCATGGTTGCCAATTTTAAAACTAGTAGTAGTATCCCACCTGAAAAGTTTAGAGAGGCTGTTAATAGGAATTTACCAGATGATATAGCTATAATAAAGTCAGAGGAAGTTGCTCTTCAATTTCATTCAAGGTATAGCTGCAAAGGCAAAACTTATAGTTATACTATAATTAACAGATATGAGAAGCTTGCTATAGGAAAAGATTATGCTTATCAAGTTAGAGATAAGCTTGATATAAAGAGTATGGAAAAAGCTTGTGATTTTTTTATAGGTAGGCATGATTTTTCGGCATTTAAAAGTAGTGGAAGTTCAGTTAAAACATCTATAAGGACAATTTCTAAATTACATTTAACCCAAAATGATGAAAAAATAGAAATATATGTATCAGCAGATGGATTTTTGTATAATATGGTTAGAATAATAGTTGGTACGTTAATAGAAGTTGGCAAAGGTAAGATTAGGGTCGATGATATTAAAAGTATAATTGAATCTAAAGATAGAAGTAAGGCAGGGCCATGTGTTAAGCCAAATGGGTTAATTTTAGAAAAAGTTTTTTATTAATAGCAAAAAAACAAGAAAAAATGTTGACACGCCCGTAAGCGTGTATTATAATAAGTTTGTTTGTTAGAAATATTTATGTGTAAAAGATCCACTAGCCCCGGGTCTTGACATAAAAGCAATACTTCAAAGAAGTAAAGCAAGATGTAAGTTCAGGGAGGGAAATAGATGAAATCATACATTGCAAAAGCACAAGACGTTGAAAGAAAATGGTATGTTGTAGATGCTGCTGGTAAGCCACTAGGAAGAGTAGCTAGCCAAGTTGCTTCAATATTAAGAGGTAAAAATAAGCCAACATTTACACCAAATGTTGACTGTGGAGATTTCGTTATAGTAATCAATGCAGAAAAAGTTGTTTTAACTGGTAAGAAGTTAGATCAAAAGTTTTTCAGAAAATACAGTGGTTATGTTGGCGGATTAAAGGAAACTCCTTATAGAGAAGTTTTAGCTAAGAAGCCAGAATTAGCTTTCGAAGAAGCTGTTAGAAGAATGCTTCCAACAGGTGTTTTAGGAAGACAAATGCTTAAGAAGCTAAAAGTTAACAGAGGAGCTGACCACAATCATGAAGCTCAAAAACCAGAAGTGCTTGAGTTAAAGTACTAATATCAGCTCGGGAGGAGGAATAGAAAATGGCAAAAGTTCAATACATGGGAACTGGAAGAAGAAAAAAATCAGTTGCAAGAGTAAGACTTGTACCAGGAAGTGGTAAGGTTGTTATAAATAAGAGAGATATAGAAAACTTTTTTGGTTTAGAAACTTTAAGAATGATAGTAAACCAACCATTAGTTTTAACAGGAACTAAGGATAAGTTTGACGTTTTAGTTAACGTACATGGTGGTGGTTTCACAGGTCAAGCTGGAGCTATCAGACACGGAATAACTAGAGCATTAGTTAAAGCTGACGAAGCTTTAAAACCAGAATTAAAAAAGGCAGGTTTCTTAACTAGAGATCCAAGAATGAAGGAAAGAAAGAAATACGGTCTTAAGAAAGCAAGAAGAGCTCCTCAATTCTCAAAGAGATAGTTTTCGGAGTTATGCAAAACCCACAAACTCAGTGTTTGTGGGCTTTTTTTATTAGTTGTAAATGGAATACAAATTTAGATTATAGTTCTTTTATATCTCATTTTATGCTTATAGGATGTAGATATTTTCGACAAGTTAAAGAAAAGAAGTCAGATAACATTACTATAGTTAAATAATTAAATCAGAATAATAGTTTAAGAAGTCCCTCAAACATGATATTTGAGGGATTTCTTAAGATCATCCATAAGTTTTTTCGAATAAACTTTATAATATTTCACATAATAAATTTATAATTGTTTTAATGAATGGGAGGTATTTTATGCGAGTAAAAAGAGTAGTTATTTTATTGCTAGCCATTCTTATGATTTTTCCAATTCGTATATCTGCACAAGAAGATAATGTTAAAGGAATAATACTAATTGATGCTGGTCATGGAGGGATTGATGGAGGAGCAAAGGGAAAAGAAGGAACAATCGAGAAAAATATTAATTTGTCTATAAGTAAAAAATTGAAAAAGAAGCTTGAAGATGAGGGATATAAAGTATTTATGACAAGGGAAGAGGATAATTCATTAGCTAGTGGGAAAGCTAAGGATTTAAGTGCTAGGTGCAAAATGAAAAAAGAAACTAAATGTGATATGTTTATATCAATACATCAAAATAAGTTTAGTAAAGAGAGTTGTTATGGTGCACAAGTATGGTATGCCAGTAATGAAAAAAGTAGTCAACTGGCTAAGCTAATTCAAGAATCTTTGAAAGAAAATGTAGATGATAAGAATCATAGAATAGCAAAAGCTGCAAAAGATCAATATAAAATTCTTAGAGATGGATATGATGGGGCATGCATAATAGTAGAATGTGGCTTCTTATCGAATTATAAAGAAGAAAAGAAATTAAAAACTGATGAACATCAGGATAAAATTGTAAGTGGAATTGTATGTGGTGTAAATAAATATTTTCAAGAAAAAAAATAATTTCCTAGGAAATAGAGGAAAATAGAAAGAAAGTTGTCATAAAGATATTAAATTTAGAGACAACTTTTTTCTGTTTTTATATTATATTTCAATGATATAGGAGAAGCTTCTATACTATCAGAAGGTGGTGGCTGAGTTTTACTTTTAAATTTATATACTGTATAAATGTTGTATATAATAAGGTATAGCAGTATCATTATCATAATACAAATTATTAAATTAATTATTTTAAGAAGTTGTCTATTATTCATTTATTAACCTCAATTAATCTTTACTTATTTATAATATTAATAAGTGTAAAATATGCAGTTATATAGAAGCTATTGTAAAATTTCGTGAAAGCACATAAAATTATATATATGTGGAGGTGGAGTTATGAGAGAAGTAAATGTAAAAGAGATAGAAGATATAATAAGAGACCTATGTATAGAATCAAACTATTATCTTGAAAAAGATATTGAAGAAGCGCTTATAAATGCAAAGAAAGAAGAACCATATCCAATAGCTGAAGACGTATTGGATAAATTAATAATAAACGCAGGAATAGCTAGAGATAATGAAGTCCCTATGTGTCAAGATACAGGAATGGCTTGTGTATTTTTGGAAGTTGGACAAGAAGTTCATTTTACTGGAGGGCTTATAAGTGATGCTATAAATGAAGGAGTAAGAAGAGGATATGAAGAAGGATATTTAAGAAAATCTGTAGTAAAAGACCCTATAAATAGAGTCAATACTAAGGATAATACTCCAGCAGTTGTTTATTATGATATAGTGTCAGGGGATAAGGTTAAAATTACCGTTGCACCGAAAGGGTTTGGATCGGAGAATATGAGTAGAGTTGGCATGCTTAAACCAGCTGATGGAATTGAAGGGGTTAAGAAATTTATACTAGAAACTGTAAAGTTAGCAGGACCAAATCCGTGTCCACCTATGGTTATAGGAGTTGGAATAGGTGGAACTTTTGATAAGGCTACTTATCTAGCTAAGAAGGCCTTGATTAGACCAATAAATATAAGAAATAAAGATAACTTCTATAAAGAATTAGAAGAGGAGTTGCTTCAGAGTATTAATGAACTTGGAATAGGTCCACAAGGTTTTGGTGGAAAAACAACAGCTTTAGGTTTGAATATAGAAACTTATCCTACACACATAGCAGGGTTACCAGTAGCGGTTAATATAAACTGTCATGCAACAAGGCATAAGGAATTTATCCTATAGGAGGCGATAGAAAATGGAGATTAAACTTAATACACCACTTACTGAAGACAAAGTTACTGCTTTGAAAGCTGGTGATAGGATATTATTATCAGGAACAATTTATACAGGAAGAGATGCGGCACATAAAAGGCTTATAGAATTGTTGGAAAAGAAAGAAGAGTTGCCATTAAATATAAAGAATGAAATTATATATTATGTAGGCCCAAGTCCAGCAAAACCAGGAACCCCTATTGGATCTGCTGGGCCAACTACAAGTTATAGAATGGATCCATATGCACCTAAGCTTTTAGATTTGGGGTTAAAAGGAATGATAGGCAAAGGTGCTAGAAATAAAGAAGTAATTGAATCAATCAAAAAAAATAGAGCTATATATTTTGGAGCGATTGGAGGGGCTGCGGCCCTTATAGGAAAGAGCATAACAAAATCTGAAATAATAGCATATGAAGATTTAGGGGCAGAAGCTATTAGAAAAATAGAAGTTAAGGATATGCCACTAATAGTTATAATTGATAGTGAAGGGAATAATCTTTATGAAGAGGGACAAAAAGATTATTTAAAAATGAATAATAGGTAGTGAATAGTTAAAGGGTTATCTTGGATAACCCTTTAAGAATTATTTAATTCTATAAATTTGTAAAACCTCTTCCTTTAACTTCGGAAACATCTAAAATGCTAATAAATGCTTTAGAATCAATTGATAATATTTTAGATTTTAATTCTATCATTTGCCTGGAAGTTACTAGGCAATATAGCATACGTCTGTCACTATCAGTAAATTCTCCTCGTGCAGGAAGGGTAGTAACACCCCTATTAAGATCTTTTATGATATAATTAATAACAATATCCTCTTTTTCTGTTAAAATAAGCATAAGCTTTTTACTTGAAAAACCAGTAAGAACTTGATTTAATACTATGCCCTGTATAAAAATAGATATAAGAGTATATAAAGCTCTAGGAATTCCAAAAATAAGTGCACCAATAAATACAATAAGACAATTTAAAGTAAAGCCCATAGAGCCTATTTTAAAGTTTGAATATTTTTGCCTTATTAACATAGTAATTATATCAGTACCTCCTGTGGAACCATTTCTAAGGAATACTAGGCCATATCCAATTCCACAAAGGACGCCACCGTATATACAATAAAGCAATATATCATCTACTTTGATAAGCGTAGAAAATTGTTTTGTAAAAATAAGTGAGAAAGAAAGAGAAGTCATACCTATAGCAGAGTATAGAGTGAATCTCTTAGATAATTTCATAAAACTTAAAACAAATAGTGGTAAGTTAAGTATGAATACCGTATATCCTGATTGGAATCCAGTAAGGTATTCAATAATAAGTGCTACACCTGTAGCTCCACCGCTTAGTAGTTTAGCGTGAATTAAAAATAAGTTAACGCCTAGAGAAGCTATGAAGCAACCTAAAAATATAATTAATACATCAACAATAAATTCGTTATGTTTTCTTATAAAATTCATAATATACCTCTTGTACAATCTAAATAATTTATATAAACCAACATAATTATATATGAAAAGTATTATAAAGTTAAGTATTTATAGGAAAAAATATTACAAAATAAGAATAAGTTGTCTAGGTGGAAGTGGTTTTTAGACAATATTGGAGAAAGGAATTTGGATTAAATGAATAGAATAAAATTGCCTGGAAGCAAAAAAATGAAAATAATTTTGCTAATTATATTAGTAATTATAGCAGCTGGAGTAATTATTAAATTTGGAATAGATAATAGAAAAAATGTTAAAGAAGATATTAGACAAGAGCAAGATAGTAGTATTGAAGAAATTATTTCTACAAACGAAGAGAAAAATCAAAAAAGGGAAGAAAGTAATCCGGTGAATCAAGAGGAAGAGAATCTATATAATGAAGCATATGATTTGTTTTTTCAAGGAAATTATAGTGAAGCTATAAATAGAGCTGATAGCATAATTGAAAAGTTTCCAGAAAGCTATAAGGCATATAATATTAGAGGGATAGCTAAGGCTTTTAGCATAGGTTTTGAAGAAGGTATGATTGATATAGAAAAATCTTTGGCAATAAAAGGTGACTATTGGTACGCTAGGTATAATAAAGCTTTGAATTATGAATTGCATGGAAAGTTAAATGAATCGCTAGTATGGTATGATAAATCTCTTGAAATTGAACCTTACATGTGGAGTTATTACGGTAAAGCTTCAATATATGGGAGAATGGGAGATGTAGATAATACTGTTTTAAATTTAAACAAAGCTATAGAAGTTGAAGGTGCTAATGAAGGGGAATCGGGGATTAAGAAAGAAGCGAAAACTGAAAAAGATTTTGATCCTGTTAGAGGAAATTCAGAGTTCGAAGAACTTATAAAAGATAACAAATAGAATTAAGATTCTATTTGTTATCTTTTAATTTTTATAGTTGCTTTTGTTGTAGACGTTAGCTTTCTAAAGTATCATAAATGCCTTTTGCAGCTTGAACGATTATAAGAGAAGCTATAATGTTATATAGAATAAATGAGAGATGTAAAGCGTATGGTCCAAAAATTTTAAATTTGAAGCTCAAAAGAGCACCAATAACAACCCCGGGCAATACATATACGATTAAGGTGATCAGCATAAAAATGCCTTTCATCATTTGATTTGATACCTTATCAAATAGTTTGTAATTTAATACCGAACCATAAATTGATATAGCACCAAAAGATGTGTAAGCTAATATTGAAAATATAACTTCTATAGGATCTGATCCCATTATAATACCACAAGGGATAAATAAAATCATTCCATCAACAAAATACTTAATCAGTGATGATAAGGTTGAATAAAACAATTTTGAGGCACTACTAGCCGGAATGAGAAAAATAAAGTGGCTGCTTAAATCGAGTGACCATTTTCCAGTATAGCTTGAGATAACCATCATATAGATTGAAAATAATAAAAAACCATATAGTGGCACAGATAAGTATAATCCTACAGCAATTGAAGCGATTAAGTATATACCAGATAAAATATTTAAGAAGTAATATCCTGATTTTTTATATTCCAACATGTGCCTAAAAAATATTGCTTTGGAGTATAGTGCAGAATAATTAAGTTTAGCATTTCTACGAGCAAAAGGTTTACGAGTACCTTGAAGTTTATTAAGTTCCTTTGAATTAAAACCACTATTACGATAGCTTTGAGCAACTTCGTTTTGTTCAGCAGAAGGTAATGCATCCTCATAAAAGTCCAAATTAAAGTTATATAGTATAGTTATACAGATAATTCCTGTAAGTATTAATAGGCCTACATATAATGCTATTGAAATGTTAAATCCATTTAAACACTGTATAATTGCAGCTCTTGTCCATCCAATTATAGGGATGTAATTGAATCCGTTCATATTAAAGAATTCAATAGAAAATTGAAACTTATTTCCGTTAGAATGAGTATAGATATAATATGACAATGATAAGAAGATTAATAATGAACCGTACTTTATAACTTTTATAGCAATTTCTTTTAAATTCGAGTATTTTGAAAAGATGCCATAAAGCAGTAAGGATATAGATGATAGTATAATAAAAAATAATAAAATCAATACTACCAATATTACAATTCCACCATTAACAAAATCAAATTTATTCGATAGGTTTGGAATTTGAAAAAGTAAAATTATAGAGAAAGCAAATACAAATGATATTTCTTTAATAAAACCATAAAGTAAAACATTTTGAGATTTTATTGGAGAAGTAAAAATTATATTTACGCCGCTCATAGTATAGCGGAAATTTTTTCGAGTGACTCCGCTATAAAGTGTATACATAAAAATTAATATAAGTACAATTGTTAAAATTCCTGTAAAATAGCGTGATTCAACAAAAGAATTATTACTACTCCCTTTAATTGATCCAAGAATCATAAGAAATATAAAAAATCCATAAAAGATAAATGGAACTATTCTTGATGGTTTATGTTTTATACTTTTTATATAATTTATAGAATTTCTTTTAAGTAAATAAATGAAAAGGCTCATTATTTATCACCTTCCTCAGTAACTTTAAAGAAGATATCTTCTAGACTTTCTGAAGAGGTATTTTCAAATTCACATTTAGTTTTTGAAAATACAACAGTTCCTTTATTCATAATAACGATTCTGTCCCAAATATCTTCAACGGAATCTAGTAAATGAGTACTTACAATCATTGATACTCCTTGCTCCTTTAATTTTATCATAAGATTTTTTAATTCTTTTATTGCTTTAGGATCCAGACCTATCATAGGTTCATCAAAAAGAATAAGCTTAGGTTTAGTTACTAAGGCACAACAAATGCTAAGTTTTTGTTGCATACCCTTGGAAAGTTCAGAACCGAATTTCTCTGTTTTATCACTTAGATCGAATATGTCAAAAAGTACATTGGCGTATTCTTCATAATCTTCTAATCCATACGCTCTAGCGACAAAGTGAATATGCTCTCTTACTGTTAACAGAGGAAATAGGCCAGGAAGTTCTGGTACATATCCAAATAATTTTTTACCCTCTATACTTTTATTAGAAAATCCCCCTATTTTAATATCACCTATATAACGAAGAAGTCCAGCGATGCATTTTATAGTAGTTGACTTTCCAGCTCCATTAGGACCAGCTAAAACCCCAATTTCTCCCTCATTTATGGCAAGATTTAAATTATTAACAGCGTTGAATTTTTTATAGGTTTTTGTAAGGTACTTAATTTCTAACATAATAAAATCCCCCTTGTATTATTTGTAAATATTATACTATAAGGGCAGCTTGAAAACTTAATAGAGGGAAATATTTAAGAAAGATTTATACTAATAGTGTGGGAGAAGAGTAATTAATAAAAACGTAATAAAGGAGAACTTATTTTATGCTTTAATAAAGTTAGGTTATAATAAGAATAAAAACCTAAGGGGGTTGTCATATGTATAATGTTTTGGTAGTTGATGATGAGAAAGAAATAAGAGATGCTATTGAAATATATTTAAGAGGTGAAAATTTAAAAGTTATTAAGGCTGAAGATGGACTTGAAGCGTTAGATATATTAGAAAGTAAACAAATACACCTAATCATATTGGATATTATGATGCCTAATTTAGATGGAATTAAAACATGTATGAAAATAAGAGAAACAAATAATATCCCAATAATAATGTTATCTGCAAAAGGCGAAGATTCAGATAAGATATTAGGGTTGAATGTAGGTGCTGATGATTACATACCAAAACCATTTAATCATCTTGAGTTAGTCGCTAGGGTAAAATCTCAATTAAGAAGATATGAGAATCCACTTAATGTTGAAGATAAAGGCACTGTTAAGGTTAAAGATCTAGAAATAGATACTCTAGCAAAAAAAATAACGGTTAGGGGAGAGGAAGTTAGAGTAACAGCTACAGAATATAAGATATTACATTTATTGGCTTCTAATCTTGGACGTATTTTTTCTATAAAAGAAATATATGAAAAAGTATGGGAAGAACCTTTTTATAAGAGTGAAAATACTGTTACAGTTCATATAAGAAGAATTAGAGAAAAAATTGAATTAAATACTAAAGAACCTGAATATATTAAGGTGGTGTGGGGTATTGGCTATAAAATTGAAAAGTAGACTTAAGAAATACATAAGTCAAATATGGCTGATAGAAATAATAATTTTAATATTAATATGCGTGTACTTTGGAATCGAAGTTTTTAAGGATTATTCAGATAATTCTTATTCAAGAGTCATGTCAGCAGTTGAAGCAACAATAAATCCAAAGGATTATTATCAAAAAAATTTAAAAGGTGATTCCTATGAATTAGCTAAGATGATCTATGATAAGACCAACTCTTTTCAAAAGCTTTACTATGTAAATCAGGATGTAACAAATATAATAAAAAAGAACTTTATTTATAAGTATTATGAAAAAGAAGGGTATTCTATCGGAAAAAATATTTATTTTATAGTTAGAAATAAAAATACTAATGAAATCCTAACTAATGATCCTAGCCAGTACTTGGAGGCTACAGATGCTGAATATACAGACGAGGATATTAATTCATATATAGAAGAAAAGTATAATGGTAATGAGTTGGTAATAAATTATGATAATCAAAATAGTTTTAATAAATTAGTTGAAAACGGTGAAATAAAAGTTGATAAAAGTATTCTAAGTAATTACGAGGAATATTATTATACTTCTTTAGACAATTACAAAGAAAGTTCCAATTGGAGAATTATATTATACGTTAGTTTGCTATTTCTAATATGGATGTTTCTATTTATAAAAGTTTTAGCAGTCATTATTGCCAATAGAGGAAAAGTAATTATTAAAGGGAATTTTATTGGTAGTATTGCTTATGTATTGAAGTATGGATTTAGGTATAAGCAAACTAGAAGAATGTTAGTAGCAACTATAATATGTTCAATTATATTTTTTATATTATATTTATATTTATTAGCTATAGGAGGATATGAAAATAACATCCTTGTTACTTTCTTTACATTATATCCTTTTAAGGGAAGCATAATGCTTATGGTGTTGCCAATGATAGGAATAATGTATTCTATGAAAAAAACTATAGAAATATCTAGGGTAAATGATAGTTTGAAGAAGATAAATGATGGAAATTTAGATTATCATATTGTGGAGCAGGGTGGCTCTGAAGTTTTGGAGCTTATAAAAAATATAACTAAAATAAAGTCAGGATATGAGATAGCAGTTGAAGAGACATTAAGAAACGAAAAGTTAAAAACTGAACTTATTTCTAATGTTTCACATGATTTGAGAACTCCTTTAACTTCAATTATTAATTATGTTAATATATTAAAATCACCAGATATAACTGAAGAAGAAAGAATAGACTATATAAAGATATTAGAGCAAAAGTCTAAGAAGCTTAAAGTTTTAATAGATGACTTGTTTGAAATGTCAAAAATCAATAGTGGAAAGATAAAGTTAAATAAAGAGAATATAGATATAATGTCTTTGATTCATCAGGCCGTAGGAGAATATTCGTATTTATATGAAGAGAAGAATATAGAGTTTAAAGTAAATAGCTCAGTTGAAGAGATTGATATGGATCTTGATGGGAAAATGATGTCGAGAGTTATAGAGAATATAGTTATTAATGCATTAAAGTATTCACTAGAAAATACAAGAGTGTATATAGATGTGATGGATGGGGAAGATAATGTAGAAATAGCTTTTAAAAATATTGCAAATTATGATATGAATTTTGATAATAATGATATATTTGAAAGATTCTCTAGAGGAGACAGTTCTAGAAATTCCAAGGTTGAAGGATCAGGATTAGGCCTTGCTATAGCAAAAAGTATTGTAGAGTTGCATGATGGTGAGATAAATGTTATTAGAGAAGGAGATATGTTTAAGATATATATCGTACTTCCTAAAAGTTATGAGAATAGAATGAATACTGAAAAATGAAATCTTCTATAAATGAATAAAAAGAGATGTATTGATAAGCTGTTTAAAAATAGAAAGTGTTGGATATTTTTAAACAGCTTTTTTATATTCTTTTATAGGAATATAAAATATTTATTAATAATAATTGTTATAGATAAAAGGAGGAAACAGGAGGATGGCATTAATATTTCTCTTTAGTATTCTTAAAAAGATAGTAGGTAATTTTACATATTAAGAGATAATAATTATAATTACTATATGTTGTATAAAAAAAAGAGGATGTATATTATATATACTAAATATAGTGGAGGAATGAAATGGAGATGCTGGAGAAGTTATTGGAGTTTGCATTAGAAGGAGTTAAGGATTATGAGGGGATATATACTAAAGAGAGATTAGTTGAGGCATTAGATCATATAATGAGACCTAATATGTCTATGGATGAGGTAAGAAATTCGTTAATACAAGTTTCTTTGGAATTAACAACTGATGTAGAGCCAAAATGGCAATTTGTTGCAGCTAGGTTATATATAGAAAGGTTACATGATGAGGTTAGAAATAATAGAAATTTAGGAGAAAACAAAAATTTATATTCTGATTTCTATTTGTTTATTGAAGAACTAACTAATAAAAATTTGTATGGAAGGTATATACTAGAGAATTATTCTAAGGAAGATATTTATGAACTAGAAAAGGAATTAAAACCGGAAAGGGATTATCTGTTTACATATAGCGGAATAGATTTACTAAAAAAAAGATATCTTACACATGATTTTAATAGAAATGTCATAGAGTTACCACAGCAAATGTTTATGGGAATTGCTATGCATCTTGCTATTCCAGAGAAGAAAGAAAAAAGAGTAGAATGGGCAAAAAGGTTTTATGACGTTTTAAGCTCTCTTAAAGCTACAATGGCAACTCCTACAATGAGTAATGCAAGAAAGCCATTCTATCAACTTAGCTCATGTTTTGTAGATACAGTGGATGATAGTTTAAATGGTATATATAAATCTCTAGATAATTTTGCAGAAGTATCTAAGTTCGGGGGTGGTATGGGGATATACCTTGGAAAGATTAGAGCTTTAGGATCACCTATAAGAGGGTTTAAAGGTGCTTCAGGAGGAGTTATACCTTGGATAAAGCTATTTAATGATACTGCAATAGCTGTCGATCAATTAGGAGTTAGAAATGGATCTGTTGCAATATGGTTGGATGTCTGGCATAAAGATATGCCAGAATTTTTACAGATTAGAACTAATAATGGAGATGACAGAAAAAAAGCTCATGATGTTTTCCCTGGGTTATGCTATCCTGATCTGTTTTGGAAACTTGCGGAGACAGATATAGATGCTAATTGGTATATGATGTGTCCTTATGAAATAAAAAATGTAAAAGGATATTCATTAGAGGATTTCTATGGTGAGGAATGGGAAGAAAAATATTATGAGTGTGTTAATGATAATAGAATTTCAAAAAGGGTGATGTTAGTTAAAGATATTGTAAGACTTATTATAAAAAGTGCAGCAGAAACAGGAACGCCTTTTGCTTTTTATAGAGACACAGTTAATGAAATGAATCCTAATAAACATAAAGGAATAATATATTCATCTAATCTTTGTACAGAAATAATGCAAAATATGAGCCCAATGGAATCTAAGAATTCTGAGATTGTAGATGAAAATGGTGATAAGGTAGTTATAGAAAGAAGAAAGGCTGGGGATTTTGTTGTTTGTAATCTTTCTTCTATAGTTTTAGGGAATGTAGATGTTTTAGACGACGAAGAACTTGAATATGTTGTTGAAACTCAAATAAGGGCTATGGATAACGTTATTGATTTAAATTATTATTCAGTTCCTTTTGCAGAAATTACAAATAAGAAATATAGAGGAATTGGACTTGGAACTAGTGGATATCATCATATGCTTGCAAATAATAAAATTCATTGGACATCAGATGAACATATAGATTTTGCGGATAAAGTCTATGAGAAGATTAATTATTATGCAATTAGGGCTAGTATGACGATCTCCAAGGAAAAGGGAAGATATTTGGAATTTGAAGGTTCAGATTGGGACAATGGGAATTATTTTGATCTAAGAGGATATAATTCGGAAAGATGGTTAGAACTCAAAAAAGAAGTAAGAGAACATGGTATGAGAAATGGATATCTAATAGCAATTGCTCCAAACGGATCTACAGCAACAATAGCAGGTACAAGTGAAGGGGTAGATCCAGTAATGTCTAGATTTTATTTAGAAGAAAAGAAAGGTAGTATAGTACCCAAAACAGCTCCAAATCTTTGTGATGAGAATTACTGGTACTATAATTCTGCTTATAATATTAACCAAGAGTGGTGCGTAAAAATTAATGGGGTAAGACAAAGACATATAGATCAAGGGCAGTCATTTAATTTATATATAACTACTGATTATACGATGAGACAAATAATGAACCTTTATGTAGAAGCTTGTAAATGTAAAGTTAAATCAATATATTATGTGAGAAGTAAATCTCTAACTGTTGGAGATTGTGAAAGTTGTTCAGCTTAAGGAGTGATAATATGACTATTAATAGAAAACCATTATTTAATGAATATGGGGATATTGAGACAAATAAAAAAAGAATGATAAATGGAAATACAACTAATCTTAATGATTTTAACAATATGAAATATTCATGGGTTAGTGACTGGTATAGGCAAGCTATGAATAACTTTTGGATACCAGAGGAAGTAAATTTATCACAAGATTTAAAAGATTATGGGAATCTTTCCAAAAGTGAAAGAATAGCATATGATAAGATACTTTCTTTTTTAATTTTTTTAGATTCAATTCAAACAGCTAACTTAGGAAATGTATCAAGCTATATTACAGCAAGTGAAGTTAATTTATGTCTAACTATTCAAGCGTTTCAAGAAGCAGTGCATTCACAAAGCTATAGTTATATGCTTGATACAATTTGTTCGCCAGAGAAAAGAAATGAAATTTTGTATCAATGGAAAGATGATAAAATACTTTTAGAGAGAAATAAGTTTATTGGGGATTTATATAATAATTTTATTTTAAATCCAAGTAAAAAAAATTTATTAAAGACTATAATGGCAAACTATATTCTTGAAGGGATATATTTTTATTCTGGATTTATGTTCTTTTATAACCTTGAAAGACATGGGAAAATGGCTGGATCAGCTCAAGAAATTAGATATATTAATAGAGATGAAAATACCCATCTTTGGTTATTTAGAAATATAATAAAAGAACTACAAGAGGAAGAACCGGATTTGTTTACAGAAGATATGAAAAGTGAATTAATCGATATGATGATAACAGGAGTTGAGCATGAAATAGCCTGGGGTCATTATGTTATTGGGGATGATATACAAGGAATAAATAAAAAGTTAATTACAGATTATATAAAATATTTGGCTAATTTAAGATCAACATCTATAGGTTTAGGAGAAATCTTTCTCAATGTTAAAAAAAATCCTGCAGAATGGGTGGATACCTTAGCAGATGCAAATTCAGTTAAAACTGATTTTTTTGAAGGAAGATCAACTGCTTATGCAAAAGTCACAGCACTTGTAGATGATTTGTAGAATGTCTAATATTTAACAAATAAGGTAATTTTTCATTGAAACTTTTTAAAAAAACGGTTATTTAAAGGTTAACATGTTGAAAAAATGTGTTATAATAATCTATGTTACATTTAATTGTTAAAGGTTTACCAAAGTGGTTAAGGTTTTAAACCAGTAAGTGATTTTAGTAAATTAATATAATTTGAGGAGGATCATAAATTATGAAAAAAGGTATTGCCGCTTCAAAAGGATATGCAATAGGAAAAGTTTTTGTACAAGAGCATGAAGAAATAGTTATAACAGATTCTAAGGTGACAGATGTAGCAGGGGAGCAAGAAAAATTAAAGAAAGCCCTTGACAACTCAAGAGAACAATTAGAAAAAATCAAAGTAAAAGCAGCAGCTGAAATGGGAGAAGAAAAGGCAGCAGTTTTTGAAGCACATATTACATTATTAGATG
Source organism: Clostridium sp. HBUAS56017 (assembly GCF_007115085.1). NCBI lineage: Bacteria > Bacillati > Bacillota > Clostridia > Eubacteriales > Clostridiaceae > Clostridium > Clostridium sp. HBUAS56017. The sequence continues at coordinate 34,401 of NZ_SULK01000013.1, forward strand.
ACCCGGAATTTACAGGGGCAATGAATTTAGAAATTGAAACTAATAGTGTAAACGCAATGAAAGCCGTAGACAGTGTTACTAATACATTTGTTATGATATTCGATTCAATGGAAGATGCTTACATGAGAGAAAGAGCAGCAGATATTAAGGATGTATCAAAAAGAATTATATCAAACTTAGCAGGTAAAGGTGGAGACGCATTTGCTATAACAGAAGAAAATACAATAGTTGTTGCTCATGATTTAACTCCATCAGATACAGCACAACTTGACAGAACTAAAGTTATAGGATTTATGACAAACATAGGTGGAAGAACTTCTCATGCTGCTATTATGGCAAGAACATTAGAAATTCCAGCTGTACTTGGTCTTGGAGATATAACTACTTCAGTTAAAAATGGAGATTTAGTTATATTAGATGGTATTTCAGGAGATGTTATAATAAATCCTTGTGAGGACGTTATAGCTGAATATAAAGCTAAAAAGGAAAAATTCACTGCTGAGCAAGAAGAATTAAAGAAATTAATAGATGTAAAAACAACTACTAAATCTGGAAAGAGAATAGAAGTTTGTGGAAATATAGGTAAGCCAGAAGATGTGCTTGGAGTAATAGCTAATGGTGGAGACGCTGTTGGATTATTTAGAACTGAGTTTTTATATATGGATAGAGATAGTGCTCCAACTGAAGAAGAACAATATGAAAGTTATAAATTTGTTCTTGAAAAGATGGAAGGAAGGCAAGTTGTAATTAGAACTCTTGATATTGGAGGAGATAAGACACTTCCTTATTTACCATTACCAGAAGAAATGAATCCATTCTTAGGATATAGAGCAATAAGACTTTGTTTAGATAGAAAAGAAATATTCAAGGTACAATTAAGAGCGTTACTAAGAGCTTCAGTATATGGTAAGCTATGTGTTATGTTCCCAATGATATCTGGATTAGAAGAGTTTATGCAAGCAAAAGAAGTTGTTGAAGAATGTAAGACTGAATTAAAAGCAGAAGGAAAAGCTTTCTCAGAAGAAATTCAATGGGGTATCATGGTTGAAATTCCAGCTGCTGCAGTTTATGCTGATGAACTTGCAAAGCATGTTGATTTCTTCTCAATTGGAACTAACGACTTAATTCAATATACATTAGCTGCTGATAGAATGAGTGAAAAGGTATCATACCTTTACAACCCAATGCATCCAGCAGTATTAAGATTAATAAAAATGACAATAGATGGTGCTCATAAGCATGGAAAATGGGTAGGAATGTGTGGAGAAATGGCAGGAGATGAAGCTGCTATCCCAACTCTAGTTGAATATGGACTAGATGAATTCTCAATGAGTGCTACTTCAATATTAACAGCTAAGAAGATAATATTAGAGCAAGAATAAGAATAATTTAGAACCTCAATGGAATTTAATTTTCATTGAGGTTTTTTATTTGAATTTATATTTAAGTTTAAGGAACTTTAGCTTCAATATTTAGAGTAACTATAGTATCATTTATATTGATTGGTATTACAAAAGGTTAATATTTAGAGGTGGGGATAGCTATGAAAAGCAAACAAAAGGATAAAGACTACATGAAGGCAGTCCGTTTTTATGAAGAGGGAGAGCTTGAAAAAGCATTAAAGAAATGTGATGAATCTATTTCGAATAACTTAAGAAATGCAGCAACCCTTAATTTAAAGGGATTGATTCTATATTTAAAAGGTGATTTAGAAGGAGCAAAGGCTCAGTGGAAAATAAATTCTGAACATAATGATGATAGCTTAGCCAAACATTATATACATGATTCTAAAAGCGATATTAAAAGAGCACAGTATTATAAGGTAGGCGAAAGTTATTTAAAACAATTAAGAATTGAAGAGGCAATAGCTGAATTAGAAAAATGCACAGAAAGTGATTTTAACTCAATAAAAGTAAATTTAGCACTGTCCATTTGTTATTTAAGAAAGGGTGACTATGCACGTAGTAGTGTTTATGCTACTAAGGTACTTAATGTTGATAGAAACAATATAGGTGCTAAAAATATAGCTAAAGAACTTAAGGACGTAGGTGGAATTAAGTTAGAAGTAAGTAAAAGAAATATATGGGCAAAAGGTTTGTTATTCACAGTAGCAACTGTAATAATTGTAGGTAGCATTGTAGCAGGAGCTAGAATATATTTGAATAGTAAAAATACTAGTAGTGAATCAAGTGAAACATTAGTGGAGAAAAATCAGGATACAGACAATGCTCAAGAAGAAAATATTGATGATAAGAATGAGACTGAAGAAAAGGGAGAAACTAAGACTGAAAATCTAGTAGATTTTAGTGTATTGGAATCATCTGTGAATAATAAAGATTACGAGGCTATATATAATAATATAAAAAATGTTAATGGAAATGATTTAAAAGGAAGAGATAAAACTATATATTATAAAGGCATAGAAATTCTGAAAAATGAGGGAGCAAACTTCTTTTATAGGAAAGGATCTGAACTTTATAATAAGAAGGCATTAAATGAAGCAAAGTCTGAGTTTTCAAAAGGATATGAGTATGGTAATGGAAACTATATATATCCTCACATAGTATTTTTTAAAGCAGCAACAGATGAAGAGTTAGGAAATATAGATGATGCTATTAGTGGATACGAGGAGTTTTATAACAAGTTTAAAAATGAGACTTATATGGAGGAAACTACATATAAACTTGCATTATTATATAAGGAAAGGGATATAGATAAAAGTATTGCTTTTGCAAGAGAGATTAGAGAAAAATATCCATCATCTATGTATAATAATAAAGCTATTTCTAATTTACTAGATACTAAATAAATTAGGATGTGGTATTTTGATTACAGTTATAAAAGATGTAGAAGTCTATAGTCCTAAATATATAGGAAGGAAACAAGTTCTTATAGTAGGAAATAGATTTGAAGGAATTTATGATGAAATTAGTATTCCTACTAACTTTATCCACATTAATGAAGTTGATGGAAGTGGAAAGTTAATTTTTCCTGGCTTTATTGATAATCATGTGCATATTATTGGAGCGGGTGGAGAAGAAGGATTTTCTACAAGAACCAGTGAAATTAAATTTTCAGAATTAACAACTTCAGGAATAACTACAGCAATAGGATGCCTTGGCACAGATGGGGTATGTCGAGATATGGAAAGCTTAATTGCAAAAGCAAGATCACTTGAAGAAGATGGTATATCAGCTTATTGTTACACTGGCTCTTATCAGGTCCCTGTTGTAACAGTGACAAATAGCATAAAAGAGGATTTAATGCTTATCGATAAAGTTATTGGAGTTGGAGAAATTGCACTCTCTGATCATAGAAGTTCACAACCTACTTTTGAAGAGTTTGTAAAAGTTGCTGCAGAAGCAAGAGTTGGTGGACTATTGTCAGGAAAAAGTGGTATTGTGGATATACATATGGGTGTAGGAAATAGAAGATTAGAAAAGGTATTTTTACTGTTAGAAAATACTGAAATTCCACCAACACAATTGCTACCTACTCATATTAATAGGAGTAGGGAACTTTTTGAGGAAGGAATAGAATATTTAAAAAAAGGTGGATATATAGATTTAACTACTAGTTCAGACCCGGACTATTTAGAGCCAGGGGAGTTGATTGCAAGTAAAGGATTAAAAAGGATATATGATTTAGGTCTACCTATAGAACAGGTTACTTTTTCTTCTGATGGACAGGGGAGCATGCCCAAATATAATGAGAATGATGAATTTATGGGAATAGGTATATGTTCTGTAAAATCCCTTTATTGTGAAGTAAGAAAAGCCATTCTAGAAGAAGGAATGCCAATAGAAAAGACTATAGTGGTAATTACTTCCAATGTGGCAAAATTATTTAAGTTAAAAGATGTAGGGGAGATAAAGGCAGGATATTTTGCAGATTTTGTGTTAGTAAATAAAGATGATTTAAAGATTTGTGACGTATATGCAAAGGGGAAAATCTTAGTTAAGGACGAAAAAGCAATAGTTAAAAATGTTTTTGAATAAAAAAAAGAGGGTGTAAACCCTCTTTTAACATTTAAAAAATAAATGATGTCCTATAGATTTAGTATCTTTTTTTTCAGTATGCTGCATCCAAGAACATGTAGAAATAGACGGGTTATAATAGTATAGAGCTTCATTAGTAGGATCACTTCCTCTTAAAGCATCGTATACAGCGGCATAACAATTTTTATCAGGATGGGCAGCTATATGCCCATTATTTACGCATGAAAATGCTTTGGGCTGATATATCACTTCCTTAATTGTGTTGGGGAATTTAGGACTTAAGACCCTGTTTAAAACTACAGAGGCTACAGCTACTTTCCCTTCGTATGGCTCACCTCGACTTTCGGCGTAAATTAATTTTGCCATTAAATCAATGTCGGATTGAGTTATATATAATTTTTTTTGACCGTGATTAAAGACTTCTACTGCCTTATCTATATTATTTTGGTCTAAATTTTCCGATCCTGCATTTGGTTTTGCATCTAAAGCTTTTGCTGTAGTACAGTTAGAAAATACTACAAGTGAGAGGGCTAAGCAAAGTATAAATAGATTTAAAAATTTTTTCATATGAACCTCCTTTTCTAACCCGGTCAAGAAATATTATGACCAAAAGGAAATTATATATACTATTTTTTATTAAAATTATCCAGTTCTGCACTTAAATACTTCAACTTATTAATAAAATCATTATATTTAAAAAAACTATCATTATAGTTTTTTTCAATTTCTGCACTATTAGCATCTTTTGATGTTTTCTCAAAAATAATAGAATCTTCTAATGCATTTATATATAGTTCATAATAGTTAATAGATTCCTGAAGCAAATTGTAACAATTATTGCCGCCCTCTGGTATAGTTAAGCCATAAGATTTGCTTTTGATATCACTTAATTTAGAACGTTTATCTTTAATATCTTTTAATAGTACATCTAAGCTTCTTTTATCTTCTTTAATTTTTGTCAATGCGGGTTTTAGATCTTCGTTTATGCTATCAAAGGCTATTAAGCAATTTTTTATGTTGGAAACATAAGATTTCTTTTGATCAACATAGATATCATTATCTCTGTTTATTTTAATAATAGTTCCAAAATAGTCAAATGATCTAGAGAAAAAATTCTTAGCTTCGGGAGGAATACTTCCATTGACACCAAGTGAGTTAAGTGTTTCATAATTTTTTTCAAAAAGAGAATAAGTTGTTGAATAATCATTGTATTTTGATAAAAGATTTTTATCTTCTGGAGCTTTTACTAGATTTAAACATGACTCAAAAAGAGTTATGTTATATCCTAAGGTCTTTAATAATTCGTCTTTAATAGAAAGTTTGTTATCATTAACTTCTAAAGCATATAATTCATCATTTATTGATTTTAAATTGATTAATTCAGAGGAAAGGATATCCTCAGTTTCATTTAAGTCTAGTCCATTATCAGTTAAACACCCTTGAAGAGATGAATTATGCTTTTCAATATCTTTACAGATTTTATTTAGGTTGTTCATATCCCTACTTCCAGGAGACAAGTTTATAAAAAGTAATATTAATAAGGTTAATATTATTAAAAAGGCAAAAATATATACAAGTTTATTATTAATTTTTAAATTCATAATTTTCATAGTAGTTACTCCTTTTTCTAAAATTAATGTACCTTATAAAATATATATTTTAAGAAAAAATAAATAGTATATAAATATTCATAAAATTGTAATTAGCTTTTATATTAAGGATTAGGAAATTGGTGTATAATTTATATATAAAGTATTTTGTTGAGGTGACCACATGCAAGAATTTTATTTAATGATAGTAAATACGATAAAAAATATATCAGCCTGGTCTATATTAGATATTTTAGTAGTATCTTTTATTTTTTATAAAGGGTATATGTTAATAAAAGAGACGCGAGCTGAACAATTATTGAAGGGAATAGTTTTTATAGTAGTACTTATTCCTGTTAGTTACATTTTAAAATTAGATATGTTAAACTTTATTCTAAATAAAACATTAACTATAGGAGTGTTATCTGTTGTTATTATATTCCAACCAGAAATAAGAAGGGCATTAGAACATTTAGGAAGAAGCGCTTTTGATGACATTCACAATGGTCCTAGTGTGGAGAAGAGAACAGAAGTTGTGGATGCAGTTGTAGTAGCTGTGGAAAACTTAGCAGAGACGAAAACAGGAGCACTAATTGCTATAGAACAGGGAACTGGGCTTGGCGAATTGTTACCTTCGGGAACAATAATAGATGCAAAAGTCAGTGCGAATTTACTAGAAAATATTTTTGTTGTGAATACACCTCTTCATGATGGAGCCACAATAATAAGAAAAGATAGGATTCACGCTTCGGGTTGTGTTTTACCATTAACTAATAATAATTCGATAAATAAGAAACTTGGAACTAGACATAGGGCAGCAATTGGTTTGTCAGAAAACTCAGATGCGTTAATTATAGTAGTATCTGAAGAAACAGGAGTTATATCTTTAGCTGTAAATGGAAGGTTAACGAGGAATTATGATAAAGAAAAATTAAAAACAATATTGCTTAAGATAATGGCTAATAGGGATTCAAAAAGGGTAAAAACTGCTGGAGAGAAGGTGAAGACATGGATAATGGGAATGAAAAAAGCCTAATTATAAAGCTGATATGCATATTATTATCTTTTGTATTATGGCTATATATATCTAATGTTGAAAATCCAACAAGGACATCCGACATAAAAGATGTTCCTGTGGAAATAGTTAATACAGAAGTATTAGATAGTTCAAATCTTTGTATTTCTCCAGATCAAAGTTTTGTTGTAGATGTAAAACTAGAGGGGCCAGCTAATGACATATACAGTGTAAAGAAAAATGATTTCAACATAAAAGCTGATTTAAGTTCATATGCGCTAAAAAAAGGTGAGAATAATATACCTGTCCAGATAGAGAGTTATCCACAGGGGTTAACTATAAAAAACATCGGAGTATTAGCAGTTAAAGTTAATATAGAGAATAAAGTGGAAAAGGAAGTTTCGGTATATTCTGCTGTAAAGACGACATTTAAGAATGGAATTACGAAAAGTTCCGTAGATGTTAAACCTAATAAAGTTAAAGTATCAGGACCAGAAAGTGCTGTAAATAAAGTTGCTAAGGTAGCTTTGAAGGGTGAAAAGCTTGATATTGAGGAAAATATAAATGAGAAATTTAATTTAGTAGCAGTAGATGCTCAAGGAAATGAAGTTAAAGGGGTTAACGTTAGTGAGAATGAAGGAATACTAGCTATAGAGGTAGGAAATCAAAAAGATGTTACTATTAAGCCTACTTATACAGGAAAGTTAAGTTCTAATCTAACTCTTGAAAGCACTGTTTTATCAAAAGAGAAAGTTACTATAATAGGAAACTATGATGAAATTTCTAATATAGATAGTATAGAAACTGAGCCAATAGATTTGGCTAGTATTAATAATAATGAAGATATTAAGATAAAGTTAAAACTGCCTAGTGGAATTATGTTAGCAAGTGGACAAAATTATGTCGTGGCAACAATAAAAGTGAAGGATAATACTGTAACAAAAAGCATTGATGGTGTACAAGTTAACTTAATAAATAAAAAAGAAGGTACGTTAAAATATGAAGTTCCTAATATTAGTGTAGAGGTATCTGGAACGCAAGAGGCTTTAAATTCAATAACAGCAGCCAATATATCAGCTACTGCTTCAGTTGGAGATATAACCGAAGCAGGTGAAAAGGAAGTTCCTATAGAAGTTAACATAGTTAATGCAGATAATAATATAAAAGTAATATCAAAACCAGAGAAGGTTAAAGTAACAGTTAAATAAAAAGTAGCGTTGCTACTTTTTTTTATAATATGATAAAATGATTATCTAGTAGATAAAAGGGATGTGTTATAACTATGACTATTAGAATAAATAATGTTAACCTAAATATAGATGAATCACAAGATATTCTTAAGAAAAAAGTAGCTAGTGAACTTAAGATATTAGAGGAGGATATTATAGGGTATAAAATAATAAGGGAAAGTATAGATGCCAGAAAAAAGGACAATATTAAATTTAATTATTCTATCGAGATAAAGTGTAATGGAGAAAAAAAGATATTGAAGCATGCAAAGTGCAAGGATGCTAAGCTGGAAGAAGATGAGATGCATGAAGATATAGTTCATGGAAATAAAAAAATGAATTTCAGGCCTATAGTAATAGGGTTTGGACCGGCAGGAATATTTTCAGCTTTAACTTTAGCTAGAGAAGGATATAGGCCTATAGTCTTTGAACGTGGAGAAGATGTGGATAATAGAACAAAGACTGTGGAAAGTTTTTGGAAAGGAAAATCTGATTTAAATCTAGAATCTAATGTTCAATTTGGTGAAGGTGGAGCAGGAGCTTTCTCTGATGGGAAATTGACAACAAGAATAAAAGATAAGAGATGTACATTTGTACTAGAGGAACTTGTAAAGGCTGGAGCTCCGGAAGAGATAACATATATAGGAAAACCGCATGTGGGGACTGATATACTTAAGGATGTAGTTAAAAATATAAGAGAAGAAATAAAAGCTTTAGGTGGGGAAGTTCATTTCAATTCTAAATTAGAAAGAATTAATGTCAAGGATGGCAAAATTCAAAGTATAAAAGTAAATGGAAATGAAATAAGTTGTGAAGTATTAATATTATCTATTGGACATAGTTCTAGAGATACATACACTATGCTTCACAATGAAGGAATATTTATGGAGAGCAAAGCTTTTGCTATTGGAGTTAGAATAGAGCATCCTCAAGAACTTATTAATGTAAGTCAGTATGGTAAATTTGCAAACCATCCTAGATTAAAGGCAGCAGATTATAAATTAACTTATCAAAGTGTTAAGAATAATAGAGGAATATATTCTTTTTGTATGTGTCCTGGAGGAATAGTAGTAGCTGCTGCATCTGAAGAGAATAGACTTGTTTCAAATGGAATGAGTTATCATGCAAGAGATCTAGAAAATGCAAATTCAGCTTTAGTTGTAACGGTAGGATCAAAGGATTTTGAAGGAAATTCACCTTTAAGTGGTATGGAATTTCAAAGACATTATGAAAGTTTGGCCTATAATCTTGGAGGCGGTAAGTATAAGGCGCCAGTACAACTTGTAGGAGATTTCTTAAAAGGTGAAAAAAGTAAGAAGATAGGGAGTGTAAATCCATCCTATACTGCAGGATTTGAACTTAGAGAAATAAATGAATGTTTACCTAGTTATGTTGTGGATACTTTAAAAGAAGGGATAGTTAAATTTGACACAAAGATAAAAGGGTATGCGATGAATGACGCAATTTTAACAGGTATAGAAACTAGAACTTCTGCCCCTGTAAGGATAAGTAGAAATGAAAAGTTGGAAAGTATAAGTACTAAAGGACTATATCCAGCTGGAGAAGGGGCTGGATTTGCTGGAGGAATTATATCTGCTGCAGTTGATGGAATCAAGGTTGCAGAGAAAATAATAAATGAATACAAATAAAAAACAATCTTTTGAATATTCTGAAAATTTAGCTTTTCAGAATATTTTTTGTTACAATAAAATTATAATAAATGGAATAACTGTGTCTTAGATTGTTATAAAATTAACATATTCAATTTAATTAGGATGTATGTTTATATTATTTTTATAAATTACAATATAAAATTAAGCAAAAACAAATAATTAATAAGAGGTGCATATAAATGAGTAAAAATTTTGATGATTTATTATCAAGGGTGAAAGAATGCAAGAGAAAAAAAGTTTCAGTTGCAGTAGCACAAGATGAACCAGTGTTAGAAGCTATTAAAGCTGCAAAAGAACAAGGCATAGCTGATGCTATATTGGTAGGGGATAAGGAAAAAATAAAAGAAATAGCAGATTCAATAGGAATGGATCTAACTCAATTTGAAGTAATTCATGAACCTGATGTAAAGAAAGCGGCACTTTTTGCTATACAGCTAGTATCAAGCGGACGAGCTGACATGGTTATGAAAGGTTTAGTAGATACAGCTACTTTCTTAAGAAGTGTGTTAAATAAAGAAGTTGGTCTTAGAACTGGTAAAGTTATGTCACATGTGTCAGTGTTTGAAATAGAAGGTTTTGACAGATTAATTTTCTTAACAGATGCAGCATTTAACACATATCCAGATTTAAAGGCTAAGGTTCAAATTTTACAAAATTCAGTTTATGTAGCTCATGCATGTGGAATAGAATGTCCAAAAGTTGCGCCAGTATGTGCTGTTGAAGTAGTGAATCCAGACATGCCAGCAACAGTAGATGCTTCATTATTATCAAAGATGAATGATAGAGGACAAATTAAGGGATGTATCGTAGATGGACCTCTTGCTCTTGATAATGCATTGTCAGAAGAAGCTGCTCATCATAAAGGAATTACAGGCCCTGTTGCAGGGAAAGCTGACATAATAATGTTACCAAATATAGAAACAGCAAATGTTATGTATAAAACTTTAACTTACACTTCTAATTCAAGGAATGGTGGATTATTAGTAGGTACATCAGCACCAGTAATATTAACTTCAAGAGCAGATAGCTTTGAAACTAAAGTGAATTCAATAGCTTTAGCGGCAGTTGTTGCAGAAGCTGCAAAATAAATTGAAATATTGGAGGATGAGATATGTCATATAAGTTATTAATTATTAATCCAGGTTCAACTTCAACAAAAATTGGAGTATATGAAGATGAAAAAGAGTTGTTTGAAGAAACACTAAGACATACAAATGAGGAAATAAAGAAATATGACACAATATATGATCAATTTGGATTTAGAAAAGAAGTAATAATAAATATACTTAAAGAAAAGAAATTTGATTTAAAAACATTAAGTGCAGTTGTAGGTAGAGGTGGAATGCTTAAGCCTGTAGAAGGTGGAACTTATGCTGTGAATGATGCAATGATAGAAGACTTAAAAGTTGGAGTGCAAGGACCACATGCATCTAATTTGGGTGGGATACTTGCTAGATCAATTGGAGATGAATTAGGGGTGCCATCATTTATTGTTGATCCTGTTGTTACTGATGAACTTGCAGATGTGGCTAGAATATCAGGAGCTCCTGAACTTCCAAGAAAGAGTAAGTTCCATGCCTTAAATCAAAAAGCAGTGGCTAAAAGATATGGTAAAGAAAGTGGAAAAGGATATGAGAACTTAAATCTTGTAGTTGTGCATATGGGTGGAGGAGTTTCAGTTGGAGCTCATAACCATGGTAAAGTTGTTGACGTAAATAATGCCTTAGATGGAGATGGCCCATTTTCACCAGAAAGAGCAGGGGCAGTTCCAGTTGGAGATCTAATTAAAATGTGTTTTAGTGGAAAGTATAGTGAAGCTGAAGTATATAGCAAGATAGTTGGAAAAGGTGGAATTGTTGCTTATTTAGATACAAATGATTTTAGAGACGTTGTAGATATGATGGAAAAAGGAGATAAACAAGCTGAAAAATTATACAAAGCATTTCTTTATCAAATAACTAAAGCAATTGGAGAAATGTCAGCGGCATTAAATGGTAAGGTTGATCAAATATTACTTACAGGAGGAATTGCTTATTCACCTGTATTAGTGCCAGATTTAAAATCTAATGTTGAGTGGATTGCTCCAGTTACAGTATATCCAGGAGAAGATGAATTATTAGCTTTAGCACAAGGAGCAATTAGAGTTCTAAGTGGAGAAGAAGAAGCTAAAGTCTATTAGAAATAAATAAATTATTAATATAAAAAACACCTTATTTTTATAAGGTGTTTTTGTAAAAATTAAGGAGTATATTGCATATTCATGCTTGTTACTATATCATCCTCGGTATTTATCCAGAAGAGTAAAGCTCTAGTATACTTTGGCATTTCAGGATCTTGAGTTAATTCATTATTATATCTATTAATACAATTAGATACATAAATTTTAAAATTGTCTTTAGATATAGTTCTTAGTTCTGTTTTGTATTGAAATTCAGAATCAACTAGATATGAACAAACATTGATTTTGCAGTCCTTGGATAATTTGTATGTCTTTTGCTCTTTGTTATTTTCGCGTATATAATAGTCATTGCCCCATTCATAATCTGAAGGACTAAATCCATCTTTAGCATACTCTCTTTTAGCATCTTCATTTCTATAAAATTCAGTTTCATTAAATTTTATGAAAGTATCTCCATTCTCTTCATATATACTATCTATAAATCCAATTTTAGATGATTTAACAACTTCTTTTTTTTGTGTTGTAGGGATCTTTTGTTTAACCACCTTTTTTATTGTTAATGTTAAGTGTACAGTTCTTCCATACTCATCTATATAACCATCATAAGTAAAAGTGCCAGGGTTTGAAGTGTCAATGTTTTTTTGAGGCCATCTAATATTTACCGGATTAGTAATAGTGGCTTCTGGTATATTGGTTTGAGTTGGTAAATTGTAATCAGCTCCTTCAGAAATAGTATTTTCAAGTAATATAGGTGAAAAGTTCGATTTTATTTCCTCTAAAACTTTAGACATTGCATCTTTAGATACATTATTGTCAATAGCTAATTTTATAATGTAGTAGGCATCATCAAACCTTTTAGCATTCATGTAATTATCTTTAATTTGTAGGTAAGTGCTTTCGTTTGCTTTATCTTTTGAAATAGCTTTTTCGTAAGAGGTTCTAGCTTCAGGGTATTTTCCGGAGTGCAAAAATGCATTTCCTTCTTCAATTAATTGAAGAATTTCACTTTTAACAGAGTTTAAATCTTCCTTAACATTTTTCGCTACAACTATTTCTTTATCTTGTTTTGAGTTACAACCACATAGTGGAATGGCAATGAAAATAGAAAAAATGAATAATAATAAGACCTTTAATAAATTAATTTTTTTCATAAATTTCGACTCCTTGTTAGTTTATACTTAGATAATAAACTTGAAATATTTCTAAAAATAGAGAATATATTTCCAAGTTATTAACAAGAAAAAATAATTACAAAAGAGTAAATTCTATTTTTACAGTTACTATTTCGCCGTTAATAATATATATATTTCCACCATGGCTAGTCACAATTTGTTTGCTGATGTACAGACCTAATCCACTACTATAATTATCTGGAGATGAGTTAGTTTTTATAAATGGATCAAATATTTTGTTATATACATTTTCAGGAATTCCCATTGAACTATTGCTTATTTCTGCAAAATAGAAATTTTCTTTGCAGTAGCAATTTACTGAAATAATGTTGCTGTTAAATGAATATTTAATTGCATTATCAATAATATTTATAAATAATTGCTTAAGTTTATTTTGTTGCCCTAAAACAATACCATCTTCAATAGTATAATTAATGTTTAGTGAGTATTTATTTGCCTTTAAGCTCATATCTTCTATTATCTCTGAGATAAGGGGTTTCATATGTATTTCGCTTATAGCTTCTGATATCTGTGTTTGCCCCTTTGAAACTGTTATTAGATCTAGTACTAACTTATGGGCACGATCACTTTCCACGTATATTCTTTCAACAGCTCTTTTCTTAAAGTCTGGATCAATAACAATGTCATCCTTGAGCATTTCTGAATAACCAGTTATTGCAGTAAGTGGAGTTTTAAGTTCATGGGTAACATTGTTAAAAAATTCTTCTCTGTGCTTTTCTAAAGTTTCAACTTTTAATTGTTCTTCTTTTATAGTTTGAATCTGTTCTTTAATCTTATCTTTCATGTTAATAAATTCTTTAGATAGAATTCCAACTTCATCATTATGTTTGGACTTGATAGAAAAGTTATAATCACCTTCTTCTATTTTTTTTACTCCTTCAGTTAATGCTATAATTGGATGAGTTACTGTAGAGGTAATTAAAAGTGCAGTAAAAAAGATACATAGGAAAATAACAACTTCTGATACAGTAATTAAGTTTATAGTGCTTAGATTACTTAGGTAAATATCATTATATTCCTTTTCTATAGTTAAAGTTCCAAGCTGTATATCATCAATATAAATGGGGTAAGATAATATTCCATAAACACTAGAATTTGAATATTTGATTAAGATTACTGCACTTCCATTTAATGCTTTAGTACTATTTTTGTCTATTTCAGTTCCAAATTCTACTGCAGTATTGCTTGCAAGTATTTTATTAGAGTTATCTCTTATTTGAATATTGCAAGAGTTATTTAATGATATATAGCTAACCAAATAATCAGCACCATTTTTGAGCTTATCTTCATTTGGTTCAGTAGAACTTAAGGAGTTTCTGTATTTAACAGATTCCATGGTACTGTTCATAATTTGAGAGACGGATTCTTTTATAGTATTCTCCATTCTTTCGTTTAAAATATTTCTAAAAGTAAGATTAAAAACAATTCCTGATGTTAATAAAATTGTTCCAATACCAATAGTGATTTTTGTTTTAATTTTCATTGTTATACCTCATCACATAGCCTACAGAAAAAACAGTTTCAATTAGTGATCTTTCATCTTTATCATCCAATTTACTTCTAAGTCTTCTTACATGAACATCAACAGTCCTTTCATCTCCATCATAATCGAATCCCCAAATTTGAGTTAGTAGTGTATCTCTAGAAAATACCTTGTCCCTATTTTTGGATAGGTATTCTAATAAATCATATTCTCTAGGCTTTAGTTTAACTAGTTCATTATTTTTATAAATACATCTATTTTCATAATTAATCTTTATATTATTTGTTAATAGAACGAATTTATCTTCGCATTTATATTTGTACTTATCAATTCGTTTTAGAGCATTTTTAACTCTTGCTAAAACTTCTTTTATGTGAAATGGTTTAGTAATATAATCATCAGCTCCAAGTTCTAATCCTAAAATTTTATCAACTATATCTGTGCGGGCAGTTAACATTATTATTGGAATCGAATAAGTCCTAGTAATATCCTTGCAGATATCAAAACCGCTTTCATCAGGAAGATTTATATCCAATAAAGCAATGGAAGGGTTAAAGGTTTTTAATAGTGCTCTAGCTTCTTTGCCGCTAAATGCACTTCGTACAGAGTACCCTTCTGAACGTAATGCGGATGACAGAATATCATTTATAGACAATTCATCTTCAACAACTAATACTTTATAATCATTATTCATATATATTTCTCCTTTAATAAACTACTAATTTTACTTTAACATATTAACATATAGTTATTGCCAATATTAATACATTTTTAGGTTTTTGGAATTAAAAAGACTATGATGGGTTAATATGATAAAATGTAGGTAAGTTAATATTTTATAATATAAGAAGTATGGAGTGGGAATTATGAGAACTAGCATAAATTCTGAAAATAAATTAACAATGCTTTCACAAATGTCAAATGATTCAAAGTTTCAAGTGCTTGAATATGATAAGTTGGAAGGAGCTACAGATATTGAAACTGCCTTTGGAATAAAGGTTATGAATGAAGCGGGAATTAAACTTAGGCAGGTTAGAATTATTCTAGAGGATAGTGCTGTAAAACTTGAAGCTGGAGCATTAAGTTATATGAAGGGTGATATATGCATTGAAAATAAAACTGGAGGAGTAATAGGACTTGGGAAAAAGTTTATTAATAGTAAGCTTACAGGAGAAGAGATGTTTAAGCCAACTTATGAAGGAAGTGGTGAAATCTTTTTGGAGCCTTCATTTGGACATTACGCCTTAATTGAGTTAGAAGACGAAGAAATAATTGTAGATGATGGTTTGTTTTATGCCTGTGAAGAAGAAGTAGAGGTTGGTGCAGCTATGCAAAAAAGTGTATCTTCTATGTTGTTTGGACATGAGGGGGTGTATCAAACAAGTCTTAGAGGAAGTGGTATAGTAGTTTTAGAATTACCTGTGCCAGAAACAGAGGTATTTAAATGCAAATTATTTAATGATTCAATAAAAGTTGATGGTAATTTTGTTGTACTTAGGACAAGTAACATAAAATTTACTGTAGAAAAATCATCTTCTGTAATAGGAAGTGCTACTAATGGAGAAGGTTTACTAAATGTATATTCAGGAACTGGAGAAGTGTGGCTATTGCCGACACAAAGTGTTTATTCAGATATTAAATTAATAGGGTTAAATGGTATGACTAATCCTGGTGGGAAAAGTAATACTGAGGTTTAAAATAGAGTGCTCTAATATAATAAAGTTGTGAATTAAAAAAGCATTAAGTATAATTGTATGTGAATATATAATATATTGTTAGGAGTGAAATTATGAGCACTTATGAATCAAAGATCAAAAGTGATGAAATGGATTTATTATTTAATGCCATTTTAAAGCTTAAAAATATAGAAGAATGTTATAAGTTTTTTGAAGATGTAGCCACAATTAATGAGGTGAAAGCATTAGCTCAAAGAATTCAGGTAGCTGAATTGCTTAGCGAAAAGAAAACTTATACAGAAATAGCTGAAATTACAGGAGCAAGTACTGCTACAATAAGTAGGGTAAATAGATGTTTGAATTATGGAAGTGATGGATATAACATGGTGCTAGAAAGAATTAAGGAAAGATAAAGTTGATATAATTAGTATTAAAGTTTATACTAATGTATAGAAAAAATAGAATATTAGAGATTAATATAGTGAGGTATTTTATATGAGTAGAATGTTTGGAACTGATGGAGTTAGAGGAATTGCTAATGCAGAATTAACAGCACAGCTTGCGTATAACCTTGGGAGAGCTGGAGCATTTGTTTTAACTGAAGGTGCCCATAAACCAAAGATATTGGTAGGGAAGGATACTAGAATTTCAGGAGATATGTTAGAAGCTGCTTTGGTTGCAGGAATATTATCTGTTGGAGCTGAAGCTGTTGTACTTGGAGTCGTTCCAACTCCAGCAGTTGCACATCTTACAAGAAAATATGGGGCTGACGCTGGAATTATGATATCTGCATCACATAATCCAGTTGAGTATAATGGAATTAAGTTTTTTGATGACAAAGGCTATAAATTATCAGATGAATTAGAAGATGAAATTCAAAGTGTTATAGAAGGAGATTTCTATGGAGTGCCTAGTCCAGTAGGTGTTGGAGTAGGTAGAGAAATGATTGAAGTAGGTGCATTAGAGGATTATATAGATTTTGCTAAAGAAACTATTGCTGTTAATTTAGAAGAAATTAAAATAGCCTTAGATTGCGCTAATGGATCTGCATATAAAGCAGCTGTAAAAGCATTTAGAGAATTAGGTGCTGACGTATATGTAATAAATGACAACCCAGACGGAACTAATATAAATGAGAAGTGTGGATCAACTCATCCAGAGGAATTGATGGAGTATGTAGTTAAAAAGGGCTGTGATGTAGGCTTTGCTTTTGATGGAGATGCAGATAGATGTCTTGCAGTAGATGAAAAGGGAAATTTAATTAATGGAGACTTTATTTTAGCTCTTTGTGGAAAACATTTAAAAGAAATAAATAGATTGAAAGATAATACTATTGTAGTTACTGTAATGAGCAACCTTGGACTTGATATAGCCTGTGAAAAGTTAAATATTAAAACATTAAAGACTAAGGTTGGAGATAGATATGTACTTGAAGAAATGATTAAAGGGAAATATGTTCTTGGTGGAGAACAATCAGGACATATTATTTTCTTAGATTATAACACTACAGGAGATGGGTTAGTAACTGCACTTCAAGTGGCAGCTGTAGTTAAGAAGGAAAAGAAAAAGTTAAGTGAATTATGTTCTATCATGAAGGAATTACCACAAGTATTAGCTAATGCTACTGTTCCAAATGATAAAAAGAATATATACTTAGAAGACGAAGAAATTAAAGCTGAGATAAAAAGAATTGAAGAAACTTTACATGGAAAAGGTAGAGTTTTAATAAGACCTTCTGGAACAGAACCTTTAGTAAGAGTTATGCTAGAAGGAGAAAATCAAGAAGAAATTAATAAAATGGCTCATGATTTAGCTGATATGATAGTTAAAAAATGTAACTGATAGAAGAATGGCTCAATATGATTTGGAATCGTATTGAGTCTTTTTTTATATCATAACAATACATACAAATGATATTGTGGTAATATTAAAAAGAAAAAGGTAACATATTGTTAGTGTTCGGGAAAAATGATTGATAAATTAATAATAATTTGACGTTTTTTTGGGGTTGATTATTAAAATGATTTATTAGGAATACTCGTGGTATTAAATTAGTAAAAATATAAGTAAAATGTTGACAATAAAAAAATATAGGGGTAAAATCTTATCAAAAGCACAACTGAATAGTTTCCTAGTATTAAAAATGCAAAGATGGAGAAGGTTATTTGGCATAAAAAAGTTTAAGAGAGTCAGTGGTTGGTGTGAACTGATACTTTTGGCTAAATAGGTATCACTCCTGAGCAGAATCCAGAAAGCTTTGTTTATAAGTGAGTAAGCGATATCCGGTGAGCATCCGTTATATGTAAGGGTTTGTTAGAACCGATTATGTTATATTTAGGCGGAGTATTATTCCACCTCTTATGATGTATATCATTAAGGGTGGTTTTTTTTATATACTATATAAAGCAATTATTTATTTAAATTAATGGTTCCGTTAATGTAAGGAGGGGGAAAAGATGGAACAAAAACATGTATTATCAGTTCTTGTGAAGAATTCATCTGGTGTGCTAAGTAGAGTAGCTGGATTGTTTTCAAGAAGAGGATATAACATTGATAGTTTGACAGTTGGTAGAACAGAAGATGAAAGAATTTCGAGAATGACGATTACTTTAAATGGGGACAATGATACTCTTGAGCAAGTACAAAAACAACTAAATAAATTAGAAGATGTAATAAAAATAATTAATCTTAAAGACAATAATTCAGTGTATAGAGAATTAGTGCTTATTAAAGTAGAGGCTAGTGCCGAAAAAAGAGCAGATATTAATGAAGTAGTTAAGATATTTAGATGTAAGATTATTGATTTATCTGTTGATACTTTAACTATTGAGTTGACAGGGGATGAGAATAAGATATCTGCATTAATTAAGCTTATGGATGAATATGGAATAAGGGAGCTAGTAAGAACAGGGGTAGCGGCTCTTGAAAGAGGAGATAGGACAATAGTAAGCTACGATGATTATTCTGATGAAATTTAAGTTAGTAATATAAATAGGCAATAATGAAATAAGGAGGGGCTTTAATGACAAATAAAAACATAAGCATTTTTGACTCAACCTTAAGAGATGGGGCACAGGGACAAGGAATTTCCTTTTCTTTAGAAGATAAGCTCAAAATAGTTAGGGCATTAGATGATATTGGGGTTACTTATATTGAAGCGGGAAATCCAGGATCCAATCCTAAGGATATGGAGTTTTTTAAAAGGATCAAGGAAGTAAAGCTAAATCGGGCTAAGATAGCTGCTTTTGGATCCACTAGGAGATCAAATATAAAAGCTGAGGATGATAAGAATATAAAAAATCTACTCTCGGCAGATACTGATGTAGTAGTAGTATTTGGTAAGTCGTGGGATTTTCAGGTTACAGAAATTTTAAAAACTACACTAGATGAAAATCTTAATATGATAAGTGATACTATAAAATATTTGATAGATAAAGGAAAAGAAGTAATATTTGATGCAGAGCATTTTTTTGATGGATATAAAGATAATAATGAATATGCTCTATCAACCATAAAGGTAGCGGAGAAGGCAGGGGCAAGCACAGTTGTATTATGTGATACAAATGGAGGGACGCTACCAAATGAGGTTAAAGATATAGCATCAGAAGCAATAAGCAATATAGGGGGCAATGTAGGTATACATTGTCACGATGATATAGGAATGGCGGTAGCTAATTCTATTGTGGCAGCACAAGTTGGGATAAATCACATTCAAGGTACATTTATAGGAATGGGCGAGAGATGTGGAAATGCAAATCTAAGTGCAATAATTCCAACTTTAAAGTTAAAAATGGGGCATGAAATAATTGATGATCAAAACCTTTCTAAATTAACTAGTGTTGCTAGATTCATAGCAGAAATCTCAAATATAACATTAAAAGATGAAACACCTTATGTAGGAAATTCAGCATTTGCACATAAAGGTGGAATGCATATAGATGCAGTTTGTAAAGATTCAAAATCATATGAACATATAATCCCTGAAAGTGTAGGGAACAAAAGAAGATTTTTAATATCTGAAGTTAGTGGGAAAAGCACTATTCTATCGGAGATTCAAAAAATATTTCCTCAGATATCTAAGGAAAGTAAAGAAGTTCAAATTATAACAGATAGATTGAAGGAATTGGAGTATGAAGGATATCAATTTGAAGGAGCAGAGGGAACTGTTGAATTAGTTATGAGAAAAATTATAGGTAAATATAAACCTTTCTTCAAACTAAATCACTTTAAGGTTTTTGCAGAACAGCCTTCAGATAATGGTGAATTTACTTCTTCAGTAATGATTAATGTAACTGTAGATGGAAAAGAAGAAATGAATGCAGCAGAGGGAGAGGGACCTGTAAATGCACTTGATAAGGCACTCAGAAAAGCATTGGAAGTATTTTATCCTCAGTTAAAAGATGTGAGACTGGTAGATTACAAGGTTAGAGTTTTAGACTCGGAGAGTGCTACTGAGGCAAAGGTTAGAGTTTTAATTGAATCTACAGATGGTGTGGAAAATTGGAGTACTGTTGGAGTATCTAGAGATATAATTCAAGCTAGTTGGATAGCTCTGGTAGACTCAATAGAATACAAACTAATAAAAGATATAGAAAGAAAAGTAAAAACATATTTTTAGGAGATGATTATAAAATGGGAATGACAATGACGCAAAAAATTTTAGCAGCTCATGCTGGATTAGAAAGTGTAAAGGCAGGACAATTAATTGAAGCAAAGCTTGATCTAGTATTAGGTAATGATATTACAACACCTGTAGCAGTTAATGAATTTTCAAAGTTTGGAGTAGACAAGGTATTTAATAAAGAAAGAATTGCTATTGTGCCTGATCACTTTACACCAAATAAAGATATAAAGGCAGCTGAGCAAGTAAAATATATTAGAGAGTTTGCTCATGAAAAAGAAATAGCTAATTTCTTTGAAGTGGGAGAAATGGGTATAGAGCATTGCTTAATTCCTGAAAAAGGATTAGCAGTTGCTGGAGATGTAGTTATTGGAGCTGATTCTCATACTTGTACTTATGGAGCACTTGGAGCTTTTTCAACAGGAATAGGATCAACAGATATGGCAGCTGGTATGGCTACAGGACAATGTTGGTTTAAAGTTCCTTCAGCACTTAAATTTGTACTTAAAGGTAAGCCTGCAAAATGGGTTAGTGGTAAGGATGTAATTTTACACATAATAGGAATGATAGGTGTTGATGGAGCATTATATAAATCAATGGAATTCGTAGGAGATGGATTAGAATATCTCTCTATGGATGATAGGTTTACTATGGCTAATATGGCTATAGAAGCTGGTGGGAAAAATGGGATTTTTCCAGTAGATGTAAAGACAGAAGAATATTTGAAAGAACATGCAAGCAGAGAATGGAAGAAGTACGAAGCTGATGAAGATGCTGAATATGATGAAGTTTATGAAATAGATTTAAGTAAATTAAGACCAACAGTATCATTCCCACATTTACCTGACAATACAAGAACAATAGATAATGTTGGAGAAGTTACTATAGACCAAGTTGTTATAGGATCATGTACAAATGGTAGAATGACAGATTTAAGAATAGCAAGAGACATTATAAAAGGTAAGAAAGTTAAAAAAGGAATTAGGTGTATAGTATTCCCGGGAACACAAAAGATTTATCTTCAGGCTTTGGAAGAAGGAATTATAAAAGATTTAGTAGAAGCAGGAGCTGTTGTTTCAACTCCAACTTGTGGTCCATGCTTAGGTGGACATATGGGAATATTGGCTAAAGGTGAAAGAGCTGTATCAACAACTAACAGAAATTTTGTTGGAAGAATGGGGCATGTTGAATCAGAAGTTTACTTAGCAAGTCCAGCAGTTGCAGCAGCATCAGCATTAACAGGGAAAATCACAGATCCAGAGTTGGTTTAAGGAGGATATATATAATGAAGGTAACAGGAAAAGTTTTTAAATATGGAGATAACGTAGATACGGATGTAATAATACCGGCAAGATATTTAAATACATCTGATCATAAGGAGCTTGCGGCTCATTGTATGGAGGATATAGATTTAAATTTTGTTAAAAAGGTTGAAGAGGGAGACATTATTGTAGCAAACAAAAATTTTGGTTGTGGATCTTCAAGAGAACATGCTCCTATAGCAATTAAAGCATCTGGAGTAAGTTGTGTCATAGCTTCAACATTTGCAAGAATTTTTTATAGAAATGCTATTAATATAGGATTACCAATACTTGAATGTGAAGAAGCCGTTAAATCTATTAATGTAGGAGATAAGTTAGAAGTTGATTTCACAACAGGTGAAATAAGGAACTTAACTAAAAATGAAACTTACAAAGGGGAGGCTTTCCCAGCGTTTATGCAAAACATTATAGATAACGATGGATTAGCAGGATATATAAGAAATAAAAAATAAGAAATGTTTAATAAGCAGTAAATAAAACAGGGGGTTAGAAATATGAAATATAATATAGCGGTTATATCTGGAGATGGAATAGGGCCTGAGGTTATTAATGAAACAGTAAAGGTGTTAAATTTAATAGGAGAAAGATCTGGCAATAGGTTTGATTATAAGTATTTGTTGGCAGGTGGATGTGCTATAGATAAACTTGGCACACCACTTCCTGAGGAAACTTTAGATGAATGTAAGAAGAGCGATGCAGTATTGCTTGGGGCTGTTGGAGGTCCGAAGTGGGATGACCCAGAAGCAAAAATAAGACCAGAACAAGCTCTTTTAGGATTAAGAGGAGGGTTAGGTCTTTACTGCAACTTAAGACCAGCAATTCTTTATGCTCCACTAAAAGATGCATCACCACTTAAAGAAAGTATTATAGGTGATGGAATAGATATACTTGTAGTTAGAGAATTAACTGGAGGAATTTATTTCGGTGAAAGAGGACGATGTTCAGATAATGGAGTTCCAGCAGCATATGATACTGAAAAATATAATGAAGATGAAGTGAGAAGAATTGCAAAAATTGGTTTTGAATCAGCTATGAAGAGAAAGAAAAAAGTTACTTCAGTAGATAAAGCCAATATACTTGAAAGTTCAAGATTATGGAGAAAAGTTATTGAAGAAGTTGCAAAAGATTATCCAGAAGTAGAAGTAAATCACTTATATATAGATAACACTGCTATGCAACTTGTAAGAGATCCAAAACAATTTGATGTAATAGTAACTTCAAATATGTTTGGAGATATATTATCAGATGAAGCTAGCATGATTACAGGTTCTATAGGAATGCTTCCATCAGCTTCACTTGGAGAAAACAGTTTTGGAATGTATGAACCAATTCATGGTAGTGCACCTGATATTGCAGGAAAAGGTATAGCTAATCCACTCGCAACAATTCTTTCTGGAGCTATGATGCTTAGAAATAGCTTTAATTTAGAGGATGAAGCTAAGCTTATAGAAAAAGCTGTTCAAGAGGTTTTAGAAGAAGGATATAGAACAGGAGATATCATGAGTGAAGGAATGAAGCTTGTTGGAACAGAAGAAATGGGTAAATTAGTTATGAATAAAATTGAGAAAGGGATGTAACTTATGAGAAGTGACTGTGTAAAGAAAGGTGCTTCAAGAGCCCCTCATAGGTCTCTTTTTAAAGCAGCAGGACTTACAGAAGAAGAAATAGACAGACCTTTAATTGGGGTAGTAACATCACAAAATGATATAATACCAGGACATGTTCACTTAGATCAAATCGTTGAAGGGGTAAAAAAAGGAGTGCTTATGTCTGGGGGAACACCATTAGTATTTCCGACTATAGGAGTATGTGACGGAATAGCTATGGGTCATGAAGGAATGAAGTATTCTTTAGTTACAAGAGAACTTATTGCAGATACTATTGAATGTATGGTAAAGGCACATGGATTTGATGCTCTAGTTCTTATACCAAATTGCGATAAGATTGTACCAGGTATGATGATGGCAGCATTAAGGCTTAATATTCCAGCTGTAATTGTAAGTGGGGGACCAATGCTTCCAGGAAAATTTAAAGGTGGAGATGTTTCTTTAACAACTGTTTTTGAAGCTGTTGGAGCATTTGAAAATGGAACAATGCTTGAAGCGGATCTTAAAGAATTAGAAGATAACGCATGTCCAACATGTGGGTCATGTTCAGGAATGTTTACAGCAAATTCAATGAATTGCTTGGCAGAAGTTTTAGGTTTAGCTTTACCTGGAAATGGTACAATACCAGCAGTTTATTCTGAGAGAATAAGACTTGCGAAGCAAGCAGGAATGGCAGTTATGAATCTTTTGGAAAAGGATATAAAACCAAGAGATATAGTAACTGAAAAATCTATAGAAAATGCATTAACTGTAGAGATGGCACTTGGATGCTCATCAAATTCAGTTTTGCATCTAACAGCTATAGCTAATGAAGCTAAAATTCCAATAAATTTAGATATTATAAATGAAGTTTCAGCTAGAGTGCCGAACCTTTGCCACTTAGCACCTGCATCTCAAGTTCATATTATAGATCTATATTATGCTGGAGGAATTGGGGCAGTAATAAATGAACTTTCAAAGAAAGATCTTGTTTATCTAGATTGCATAACAGCAACAGGAAAAACTCAAGGGGAAAATACTGAGGGGAAATATGTTAAGGATTATAGTGTAGTTATGCCTATAGATAAGCCTTATAGTCAAACTGGAGGAATAGCAATTCTTAGAGGAAATCTTGCTGTAGATGGGGCTGTGGTCAAGAGGTCAGCAGTTGCACCTGAAATGCTTAAGCATGAAGGAGCAGCTAAGGTTTTTGATTCAGAAGAAGAATCTATAGAAGCTATCATGAGCAAAAAGATAAAATCTGGAGATGTTATTGTAATTAGATATGAGGGGCCAAAGGGTGGTCCAGGGATGAGAGAAATGTTATCCCCTACATCCGCAATAGCAGGTATGGGGCTTGATAAAGAAGTAGCTCTTATTACAGATGGAAGATTTAGTGGGGCAACAAAAGGAGCTTCTATTGGACACGTATCGCCAGAGGCAGCTGAAGGTGGAATTATTGCTTTAGTTGAGGATGGAGACATTATTTCCATAGATATAGAAAGTGGAAAGTTAGAACTTAAGGTATCAGATAAAATTCTTGAAGAGAGAAGAAAAAAATTAAAGCCATTTGAACCAAAGGTTAAGGAAGGTTATTTATCTAGATATTCAAAGCTTGTTAGCTCAGCCAGTACAGGAGCTGTGTTTAAATAATAGTAATGATAAATTAAGGTGTAGAGACTTATAAAAAATTATGTTTTATGAAAAGGAGGGGGCTAGATGATTTTAACAGGATCTGACATAGTAATTAAATCTATTATAGATGAGGGAGTTGATCTAGTCTTTGGATATCCAGGTGGTCAAGTAATTAACCTTTATGATTCATTATACAAATATCAAGATGAGATAAAACATGTTTTAACATGTCATGAACAAGGAGCAGCTCATGCGGCTGATGGATATGCAAGAGCTACTGGAAAAGTAGGAGTGTGTATTGCTACATCAGGACCAGGAGCTACAAATTTAGTAACTGGAATTGCAACAGCATATATGGATTCAATTCCTTTAGTTGCTATTACAGGAAATGTACCAATGAACTTGCTTGGAAAGGATAGTTTTCAAGAGGTAGATATAACTGGGATTACAATGCCTATAACTAAGCATAATTATATTGTAAAAGATGTAAATAAACTTCAAGATGTAATTAGTGAGGCTTTTTATATTGCGAGAGAAGGCAGACCAGGACCGGTTTTGATTGATATTCCTAAGAACATTCAAATTGAAAAAACTGAATATAAAAAGAAAACTCCGTTAAGTATTGGAAGAAAAGAATTCACTATTAAAGAAGAGAAGATTGAACAGGCAATAGAGCTAATAAATAAAGCAAAGAAACCATTTATATATGTAGGTGGAGGCGCGGTTATAGCAGGTTGCAGCAGTGAAGTTTTAGCGTTAGCAGAAAAAATAAATGCACCAATTTGTAGTTCTTTAATGGGGATAGGAGTAGTTCCGAAGGATCATCGTTTGTATACTGGCATGATTGGTATGCATGGAACTAAAGCATCTAATATAAGTGCAACAAAGAGTGATTTGTTTATAGCTTTAGGAGCAAGGTTTTCAGATAGAGTAGTTGCAAGTGGAGAGTATTTGAGTAATGCTAAGATACTTCATATAGATGTAGATCCAGCGGAAGTAAATAAAAATGTAAAGGTTGATTTGTCTGTTATAGGAGATTTGAAAAGTGTTTTAGAAAGAATTATTCCAAAGGTTAAAGAAAATAAAAATGAAGAGTGGTTAAAGAATGCAGAGCATTTAAAAAGTTTAAGTGCATATAAAAAAGATGAAGAAAAAGAACTTACTCCAGAATATTTCTTTGAAGTATTAAATTCGCTAGATGATGGTAATTTAATAATTTCAACAGAAGTTGGTCAGCATCAAATGTGGACAGCGCAATATTTTAATTTTAGAAAACCTAGAACCTTTATTTCATCAGGTGGACTTGGAACTATGGGATTTGGGCTAGGAGCTTCAATTGGAGCACAGTTTGGAAAACCGGGAAGTAAGGTTGTAAATATAGCTGGTGATGGAAGCTTTATGATGAATTGTCAGGAGCTTGCTACAGCTGTTAAAAATAATTTGCCAGTAGTAGTTGTTGTTATGAATAACAATGTTTTAGGAATGGTTAGACAATGGCAAACATTATTTTTTGATGGAAGATATTCTCATACAACATTAGATAGGGAAACTGATTTAGTAAAGCTTGCAGAAGCTTTTGGAGCAACTGGATATAGAGTTGTAGAAAGAAATCAGCTTAAAGGAGTATTGGCAAAAGCTTTAAATAGTAAGGGACCAGTGCTCATAGATTATAGGATTGATTATGATAAAAAAGTATTTCCAATGGTTGCACCAGGTGCGCCAATTAATCAAATAATATGTGAAGAAGATATTTAAATTTTAGGAGGAAAAGAAAATGGTAAAAATGTATTATGAAAAGGACACAAATTTAGACTATTTAAAGGGAAAGAAGGTAGCTATAATTGGTTATGGTAGCCAAGGACATGCGCATGCGTTAAATTTACATGATAGTGGAATAGATGTAGTTGTAGGTTTGTATAATGGAAGTAAATCTTGGAAGGTTGCCGAAAATGATGGATTGAAAGTTGCAACAGTTCAAGATGCAGTTAAGGAAGCAGATATTGTAATGATACTTGTACCAGATGAAAAGCAAGCGGCTATATATAAGGAACAAATAGCTCCATATTTAGAAGGTGGAAATGCAGTAGCATTTGCACATGGATTTAATATCAACTTTGGTCAAATAGTTCCACCTGCAGATGTAGATGTATTTATGGTTGCTCCAAAGGGGCCAGGACATATGGTTAGAAGAACATATACAGAAGGATCAGGAGTTCCTTGTTTAATAGCAGTTCATCAAGATGCATCAGGAAATGCTAAAGATTTAGCGTTAGCTTATGCTAATGGAATTGGTGGTGCTAGATCAGGAGTACTTGAAACTACTTTCAAAGATGAAACTGAAACAGATTTATTTGGAGAACAAGCAGTTCTTTGTGGTGGTGTTACTGCATTAATAAAAGCTGGATTTGAGACTTTGGTTGAAGCTGGATATGCTCCGGAAAATGCTTATTTTGAATGTATGCATGAAATGAAGTTAATTGTAGATTTAATGTACCAAGGAGGTATGGCTACAATGAGATATTCGATTTCTGATACAGCAGAATATGGTGACTACATGATTGGTGATAGAATAATCACAGAGGAAACTAAGAAGGAAATGAAAAAGGTTCTTACTGAAATTCAAGATGGTACATTTGCAAGGAATTGGTTGATGGAAAATCAAGTTGGTAGACCAAACTTTAATGCAAAGAGGAGAATGGAAGCTGAACATCCAATCGAAAAGGTTGGTGCTGAATTAAGAGGCATGATGGATTGGATAAATAAAAAATTAGATTAGTTTAAAGTCCTGCATATTGCAGGACTTTTTTTTATAAGGTAAATTGTTTAGCTTGACTAATTAAAAACGTTTACTAAAAATATCAATGTGAAGAAAAAGTGAAGATTTTTATAAAAAAGTTGCAATTTAATATAGAAATGATTATTATGTTAGTTAGCTAAGCTAAACAAAATGGAGGTGGATAAAATTTTGACTACTGAAGAATCAGTGCAAGGTGTTTTTTTTCAAGCAGTTAGATTGGCCTTTACGAGAAGTCATATTTTGCTTGGGGAAAAAGGTATTCATCCTGGACAACAACATGTATTACTAAAACTATTAAAGAAAAATGGTCAAAGTCAAAAAGATCTTGCTAAAGATATGGGAATAAAACCAGCCACAGTAACTGTCATGCTTACTAGAATGGAAAAGGGTGAACTTATAGAAAGAAAAAAAGATGATAATGATCAAAGAATTACTAGAATCTTCATTACCAAAAAAGGTAAAGAAGTTTGTGAAGAAGTAAAAAAGATTGGTAAACAAGTCGAGGAAGAATGCTTTGAAAATTTTACTATTGAAGAAAAAGTATTATTTAGAAGATTGCTAATGCAAATAAGAGACAATCTAACAAAGGATTGTCCTAATATGAAGTGTGAGTAAGAGAAGGGGGATGTAAAAATATATGTTGAAAATGATTAAGTACATGAAAAAGTCGGCAGTATCAGTTATAGCAATAATAGCATTATTAGTTTTACAAGCTGTATGTGATCTTGCATTACCAGACTATACATCTAATATAGTAAATGTGGGAATACAACAACATGGTATTGAAAATGCTGTACCAGAAGAAATAAGTAAGAGTGATTTAGATAATTTGTTCTTATTTATGAATAAAGATGATAAGGATAAGATTTTAGAGAACTATACTTATTTGGACAATGCATCACAAGCTACAAAAAAGAGTATAAGTGGCGATGAACCAGTATATGAGTTAAATACAAAGGATCAAACTACTATAGATGAGCTAAATAATATATTTAGTAAACCAATGTTAGTAGTTTCTGTATTAACTAAAAATAGTGATGAAACAGCTTCAATGAAGGAGCAAATGATAGCTAATTTTCCACCACAAATGGTAAAGGCAGCTAATGGAGATGTATTAAAGCTTTTCTCAATGCTACCAGAGGAACAATTAAGTAAAGTTAGAGATGATATTAATAGCAAATTTGAAGAAATGCCAGATACAATAATAACTCAAGGGGCTGTAGCTTATGTAAGAGATCTTTATGATGATCTAGGAATAGATACAGATGGGCTTCAAAAGAAATATATAATAATTGCAGGAGCACAGATGCTTGGAATAGCACTTGTAAGCATGATTGCAACAGTTGCAGTTGGATTTTTAGGAGCTAAAGTAGCAGCAAAGCTTGGTAGAGATCTTAGAAGTAAGGTGTTTAAGAAAGTAGTGTCTTTCTCTAATACTGAATTAGATAAGTTTTCAACTGCCTCATTGATAACACGTAGCACAAATGATATTCAACAAATTCAATTACTAATGGTAATGATCCTTAGAATAGTATTCTATGCTCCAATACTTGGACTTGGTGGGGTAATAAAGGTGCTAAATACAAATACATCAATGGCTTGGATTATAGGTGTAGCTGTGTTAGTTCTTTTAGCTGTAATATTGTTACTATTTGCAATTGTAATGCCTAAATTTAAGTCGGTACAAAAACTTGTAGATAAGTTAAACTTAGTTACTCGTGAAATTTTAACAGGTATATTAGTAATTAGAGCTTTCAATACAGAGAAGCATGAAGAAAAGAGATTTGATGAAGCTAATAAAAACTTAACTAGAACAAATCTTTTTGTAACAAGAACAATGTCACTTATGATGCCACTTATGATGCTTATAATGAATGCAATTACAGTGCTAATTGTGTGGAGTGGCTCACATAGTGTTAATGATGGAACTATGCAAGTTGGAGATATGATGGCATTTATAACTTATACTATGCAAATTATAATGGCATTCTTGATGATATCTATGGTATCAATAATGCTTCCAAGAGCATCAGTATCAGCAGGGCGTATTGAGGAGGTATTACAAACTGAATTAACTGTAACTGATCCTAAAGAAAAGAAAACATTTGATTCTAGTAAAAAAGGAATAGTTCAATTCAAAGATGTAAGTTTTAGGTATCCAAATGCAGATGAAGATGTAATAGAGAATATATCATTTGTAGCAAAACCAGGAGAGACTACAGCAATTATAGGTAGTACTGGTAGCGGGAAATCAACACTTATTAATTTAATACCTAGATTTTATGATGCTACTAGTGGTGAGATATTAATAGATGGAATTAATGTTAAAGATGTATCTCAACATGATTTAAGAGAAAAGATAGGATATGTTCCGCAAAAGGGAGTTTTATTCTCTGGAACAATAGAGTCAAACTTAAAATATGGTAAGAAGGATGCAACTGAAGATGAGGTTGAAAAGGCAGCTGAGATAGCACAAGCCACTGAATTTATTTCTTCAAAACCAGAGAAATTTAAGACGGAAATTTCTCAAGGAGGAACAAATGTATCTGGAGGACAAAAACAAAGATTATCAATAGCAAGAGCTATAGCAAAAGATCCACAAATATATATATTTGATGATAGTTTCTCGGCACTTGATTTTAAAACTGATGCAACTTTAAGAAAAGCGTTGAAGAACGAAACTTCCAATAGTACAGTGTTCATAGTAGCACAAAGAATAAGTACAATTTTAAATGCAGAACAGATTATAGTTTTAGATGAAGGTAAAGTAGTTGGGATAGGGAATCACAAAGAGCTTCTAAATAATTGTGAAGTATATAAGCAAATAGCTTTATCACAGCTTTCAAAGGAGGAGCTAGGAAATGAGTAATAGTGAAAAGAATAATAAGAGTAGAGGTCCAATGGGTATGGGTAGAGGCCCAATGGGAGGAAATGTAGAAAAGGCCAAAAACTTCAAAGAAACTATGAAAAGTCTTATGACTTATCTTAAGCCATATACATTATCTATAATAATAGTTGTAATATTTGCAATCGGTAGTACCGTATTTACAATAGTTGGACCAAAGATATTAGGAAAGGCAACAACAGAAATATTTAATGGTCTAGTATCAAAGACAACTGGTGCTGAGGGAGCCGGTATTGATTTTGATAAGATAGCAGGAATATTATTAACCTTATTAGGATTATATGTAGTTAGTGCATTATTAGCTTTTGTACAAGGATTTATTATGAGTGGAGTAACTCAAAAAGTTTCATATAACCTAAGAAAAGAACTTGCTGAAAAGATAAATAGAATGCCACTTAAATATTTTGATACAAGAACTCATGGAGAAGTTTTATCAAGAGTTACAAATGATATAGATACAGTGAGTCAAAATTTAAATCAAAGTATGACTCAAATGATTACATCTGTTGCTATGATTATTGGAGTATTAGCAATGATGTTATCAATAAGTATACCTATGACTATTGCGGCTTTATTAATACTACCTATTTCGATGGGGTTAATAGGCGCAGTTGTTAAGAAATCACAAAAGTACTTTAAATCTCAACAAGAATATTTAGGACATGTAAATGGTCAGGTTGAAGAAGTATACGGTGGACATAATATAGTAAAAGCATTTAATGGTGAAGAAGAAGCTGTAAAAGAATTTGATAAATATAATAACACATTATATGATTCAGCTTGGAAGTCACAATTCTTATCAGGTATGATGATGCCTATAATGACTTTTGTGGGTAATATTGGATATGTAATGATATCAATACTAGGTGGATGGCTTGCTATTCAAAAAGCAATTGAAGTTGGAGATATATTATCATTTGTTCAATATGTAAGGAGCTTTACTCAACCTATAGCGCAAGTAGCACAAATTGCTAACTTAATGCAATCAACAGCAGCTGCAGCTGAAAGAGTATTTGAATTTATAGCTGAAGAGGAAGAAGAACAAACTGTTCCAAATCCAGTATCTCCAAACGGCCTTGAAGGTAGAGTTGACTTTAAAGATGTTCACTTTGGATATAATCCAGATAAGACAATAATAAATGACTTTACTGCTAATATTAAGCCAGGGCAAAAGGTTGCGATAGTTGGGCCTACAGGTGCAGGTAAGACTACAATAGTTAAGCTTTTAATGAGATTCTATGATATAAATAGTGGGGATATATTAATAGATGGCAATAGTATAATGAACTTTAATCGTGGTGAATTAAGAGAGCTTTTTGGGATGGTGCTTCAAGACACATGGTTATTCAATGGAAGTATTAGAGAGAATATAAGATATGGTAAGTTAAATGCAACAGATGAAGAAGTTATAAAAGCAGCTAAAGCAGCTCATGTTCATCACTTTGTTAAAACATTACCTGATGGATATGATATGGAATTAAATGAAGAAGCTAGTAATGTATCTCAAGGACAAAAACAATTATTAACTATAGCTCGTGCAATACTTGCAGATCCTAAGATATTAATATTAGATGAAGCAACAAGTTCAGTAGATACAAGAACAGAAGTATTGATACAAAAAGCTATGGATAATCTTATGGAAGGAAGAACAAGCTTCGTAATTGCTCATAGATTATCAACCATCCGTGATGCTGATTTAATTCTTGTTATGAAAGATGGAGATATAATAGAGCAAGGAAATCATGAGGAGTTATTATCTGCTGGTGGATTCTATTGTGATCTTTATAATTCTCAATTTGAAAATTCAGAGATAGCTTAATATATATTAGTGGTATGAATTATGTTTATATTTTGTTATGTGGAGATGGATCTCTTTATACTGGATGGACAAATAATTTAGAAAAAAGATTCAAAGATCATTGTAATTCTAAAGGGGCCAAATACACTAGGGGTAGAGGCCCTCTAAAGATTGTTTATTTTGAAACTTTTGAGGATAAAGTAGATGCGATGAAGCGAGAATATGCTATTAAAAAGCTTAGAAGAGAAGAAAAGGATAATTTGATTAAAAATTTCAAAGAACATGTTGACATTGATTAGGAAAGATGTATAATTATATGTAATTAAATAAATAAGTTTATCTTATTAAGAGTGGTGGAGGGACTGGCCCTTTGAAGCCCAGCAACCTGTAATTATTTATTACGTGGTGCTAAATCCTGCAGGTTTATCCTGACAGATAAGAGGAATTAGTAGTCTCATTATGACTATATATTTGACTAACAATAGTCGCTTCTTATATAAAGAAGCGGCTTTTTTTATTTTGAAAGGGGGCTAATTATGAATTTGAATTTTGAAACAACAGTAGTAAGAGGTGCATCAGGAGGGGATAGGCATACTGGGGCAATAAGTTTTCCTATTTATCAAAGTGCAACCTTCAAGCATCCTGCATTAAATGAAAGTACAGGATATGATTATTCAAGACTTCAAAATCCAACTGTAGAAGAATTAGAAAAGACTGTAGCTTTATTAGAAAATGGAAGGTATGGGTTGGCGTTTGCAACAGGTTTAGCAGCTATAAACTGTATTGTGCATCTTTTTAAAGCTGGGGATCATTTAGTTATTTCAGAAGATCTATATGGAGGTACATTTAGACTTTTTGGAAGTATTTACAAGGAGCTTGGTATAGAATCAACGTTTGTAGATACTAGAGATTTTTTAGCAGTGAAAGATGCTATTAAGGAAAATACTAAAGGGATATTTATAGAAACTCCATCTAATCCATCGCTAAGAGTTACAGACATAAGAGGCATTGGAAGGATAGCTAAGGAGAAGGACTTGATATTTATCGTTGATAATACTTTTCTTACTCCTTATTATCAAAAACCATTAGATCTTGGAGCTGATTTAGTTATTCATAGTGGAACGAAATATTTGGGAGGACACAATGATGTTTTAGCTGGATTAATAGTTGCAAAGGATGATAGATTTATTGAAAGATTAAGATATATTAATATGTCTACAGGAGCAACAATAGGGCCTTTTGAAGCTTGGTTAGTTTTAAGAGGAATAAAGACGCTGCACATACGTTTAGAGAAGTCAGAAGAAAGCGCTATAGTTATTGCTAACTGGTTAAAAGAACAAGATGAAGTTTCGGATGTATATTATACAGGATTGGAAGAACATGAGGGATATGAAGTGAATAAATCTCAAAGTACAGGATTTGGTACAACTTTATCCTTTAGAGTTAAAGATAAAAAACTTGTA
This sequence comes from Clostridium sp. HBUAS56017, assembly GCF_007115085.1. Lineage (NCBI taxonomy): Bacteria > Bacillati > Bacillota > Clostridia > Eubacteriales > Clostridiaceae > Clostridium > Clostridium sp. HBUAS56017. The sequence continues at coordinate 68,563 of NZ_SULK01000013.1, forward strand.
GAAAAAATATTAAAAAGAGTTAAGGTTGTATCTTTTGCAGAAAGCTTAGGGGGGGTAGACACACTTATAACGTATCCATTTACTCAAACCCATAGTGAAATACCAGATGATCTTAGAAAAAGACTTGGGGTAGATGAATATTTACTGAGATTATCTGTTGGTATTGAAAATATTAAAGATATATTAGATGATTTAAAACAAGCAATAAAGGGGGAATAGAAATGAGGATAGGGACAAAATTAATTCATTCAGAAGGAAGTATAGATAAAAATACAGGAGCTTTAAGTACACCGATATATCAAGCATCAACATTTCATCAATTTGATATAGATAACTTTGGAAAATATGATTATTCAAGATCAGGGAATCCGACTAGGGATGTTCTGGAAAATTTAATTGCGGAACTTGAAGGTGGAGATGGAGGATTTGCTTTTGCTTCAGGAATGGCAGCAATATGCTCAGTATTAAGCATATTTTCCGCTGGAGATCATATTGTAATATGTGGAGATGTTTATGGTGGGACTTATAGAGCTGTAACAAAGTTATTTTCTAGATTTAATATACAGCATACTTTTGTAGATGCAAGTAATTTAGAAGAAATAAGAGATGCAATAAAAGAAAATACAAAGGGATTATATTTAGAAACACCATCAAATCCGTTATTAAAGATAACAGATATAAAAGATGCAGTAAAGGTAGCTAAAGCAAAGGATATTATAGTAATTGTTGATAATACTTTTATGTCTCCCTTATTGCAGAGACCGATAGAACTTGGAGCAGATATTGTGGTTCATAGTGCAACTAAGTTTATAGGGGGACATAGTGATGTAATATCAGGATTAGTTGTAACTAAAAATAAAGAATTAAGTAGTGAAATTAGACAAATTCAAAATACATTTGGAGCTGTTTTAGGGCCACAAGATTGTTGGCTTCTTATTAGAGGGCTTAAAACATTAAAGGTTAGAGTACTTGAATGTCAAAAAAATGCAGAGATTCTAGCTAAATGGCTTCAAGATAGACCAGAAGTAGAAAAAGTATACTATCCGGGGCTTGAAGGTCATCCAGGGAGAGAGAGTCATTTAGCACAATCTTATGGTGGAGGAGCAGTATTATCATTTAAATTTAAGAGCCTAGAAAAGACAAAACACTTCTTGAATAATGTAGAAAATGTAGGAGTAGCAGTAAGCCTTGGAGGGGTAGAAACTATAGTATCATATCCAGTTAAAATGAGTCATGCAGCTATTCCTAGGGAAGAAAGAGAAAAACTTGGAGTAACTGATACTTTAATACGAGTTTCAGCAGGACTTGAAGATATTGAAGACTTAATTGAGAGTTTTGAAAAGGCGATAAATTAGTTTTGCAAGGTTTAAGATGAAGCAAATTATGCTTCATCTTAAATGATAGATTAAGTCTATTATGGTAACTAAAATGTAAGAAATTTAATAATATAATATATAGACAAAAATATTAATTGTGATAAAATAATCAATAGGTATGAAATAAAGTGAAGGAAGTGATTTTATAAAAGATAATAAAAGTATTTTAGAATAAAGCGCCAGAACTTAAGTAAGTATTGCCAAATCATAGATTTGGAAGTTCGTTTAAGTTGACGAGGTTGGGGAGTATCGAATACTTCGGCGGGTGCCCCACGGTATCGCACTACCGTAAACGGCTGACAAAGCTATGGAGTGATCTATAGTACAAATTCAGCCTGGTGTTAAAACCTTCATATAAAGTTTTAGATTTCTAAGATTATCATACCTTTGTCATTTTTGTTAGGACGAAGCTTTAATGAGGACTAAAAAATTAAATAATTATGAAAAAGGAAGGTAGAAATAATATGTGCGGAATAGTAGGATATGTTGGAAAGAAGAGAGCAACAAACTTCTTAATTGATGGATTATCAAAGCTAGAATACAGGGGGTATGACTCTGCTGGTGTGGCTGTAGAAAATGATGGAAAAGTTACTGTAGTAAAGCATAAGGGACGTCTTTCTAATCTTAGTGATGATTTAGATAAAAATGTTCTAGAAGGAACTGTAGGGATAGGGCATACTAGATGGGCTACTCACGGAGAGCCTTCAGATATAAATTCACATCCACATAAAAGCTCAAAGGGTAATATAACTGTAGTTCATAATGGAATTATAGAAAATTATCTTGAACTAAGAAAATGGTTAAAAGAGCAGGGATATGAGTTTAAATCACAAACAGATACAGAAGTAGTACCAAATTTAATTCATTATTACTATGAAGGAGATCTTTTTAAAGCAGTTGTAAAGGCAACAGAAAGACTTGAAGGAAGCTATGCTTTAGGTGTAATTTGTGGAGATGATCCAGATAAGGTAGTTGCAGTAAGAAAAGATAGTCCATTAATAGTAGGGCTTGGAGAAGGTGAAACATTTATTGCTTCAGATATTCCAGCAGTAATTAGCTATACAAGAAATGTATATCTTTTAGATGATAATGAATTCGTATTAGTTACTAGAGATGGAGCAGAGGTTCTAAATAGTGACGGTTCAAAGATAGATAAAGAAGTGTATAAAGTAACATGGAGCGCAGATGCTGCTGAAAAAGGTGGATATGACTCATTCATGATGAAAGAAATACACGAACAACCAAAGGCTATAAGAGATACTTTAACTGGTAAAATCTCAAATAATGGAGTTTCTTTTGAGGGATTTAACCTAACAAAGGAAGATTTAGATGGAGTAGATAGAGTATATATAGTAGCTTGTGGAACTGCATATCATGCAGGGCTTATGGGAAAAGTAGCAATAGAAAAGTTTGCAAAGATTCCAGTAGAAGTGGATATAGCTTCGGAATTTAGATATAGAGAGCCATTAGTTACAAACAAGACATTGCTAATAACTGTAAGTCAATCAGGAGAAACTGCTGACACATTAGCTGTTTTAAGAGATTGTAAGAAAATTGGAGCTAAAACTTTAGCTATAACTAATGTAGTAGGAAGTACTATATCAAGAGAAGCTGATAATGTTATATACACAATGGCTGGACCTGAAATAGCAGTTGCTTCAACTAAGGCATATACAACTCAAGTTGTTGTAATGAATTTAATTGGGATGTATTTTGGACAGTTAATGGGAAGCTTAACTAATGAATCAGCAAAAGAATTAGAAGAAGCTTTAACATTACTTCCAGAAAAGATTGAAGAAGTATTAGCTAAGAAAGAAGAACTAGAAGAAGTAGCTAAGATTTTAGCTAAGGAGCAAGATGTATTCTTCTTAGGAAGAGGAGTTGACTATGCTCTAGCTTTAGAAGGATCTTTAAAGCTTAAAGAAATAACTTATATTCATTCAGAAGCATATGCTGGAGGAGAGCTTAAGCATGGCCCAATAGCATTAATAGAAGAAGGAACAAAAGTTATAGCTTTATTAACTCAAACTAAGCTTAGAGAAAAGATGGTAAGTAATATAGTAGAAGTTAAGGCTAGAGGAGCTGAAACTATAGGAGTTGCTTATGAAGGTGATGAAATAGATGAATCAGTATTTAATAAAATTGTTAGAATACCAAAAGTATTAAATATGGTAGCACCAGTTGTAGCAGCAGTTTCATTACAATTACTAGCTTACTATACAGCTAAGGAAAAGAACTTTGATATAGATAAGCCAAGAAATTTAGCTAAGTCAGTAACAGTTGAATAGAAATAGATAAATATTTTATATTATTGTTATTTTTAAACAAAGTCTAATCATTTGAAACTTATCAAGACTAAAATTAAAAAAACAAGATAAATAAAAACTTTCCACATATTATAAATATATATTATGTGGAAAGTTTTTTATATTATTAGGATATCAAATTGGAATTTTATTGAATTATGTTATAATTAACTTAAGGATAAATAGAAGTTTTTGGGGAAAGTTTTTTATAATATGAGGTGATTAAGATATGGTATTTCAATATAACGATGAAGATGAATATGAAAAGATATTTGAAGGCTATTGTCTGGATAAATGTCCAAAATGTAATGGCTTTTTGGAAATATCCATGGAGCATATAAAAGTAGAAATATCAAATAGATTTATGGATATTGAAGAAATTCCTATGTTAAAATGTGGAAAATGTGGAACTCTTCATTATACTGAATATGCAAAGGAAATTTTGTATGGGTTATACAAAGAACTATGTAAACGTGGTGAGTATGGAGTAAAAAGTAAACCTAATGGATATAGAAAAAAATACAATTATGCAGTTGAGAATAATTTTATTTATGATCATAGGGATTATGAAAGTGTACCTGGATTAAAATTTGATGATGAACATTCAGAAGTTGGTTTTTTGACACCAGTTTATTTTGATAGGAAAGCATTGTTATATTTTATATCTGATCCAGTATATGAGGTTGATATATTTTCTGAAACATATGGGAATATAGCGAAAAAGGATGCAGAAGGAATTTACAAATACCAATGGGCTGTTCCTTTTGGATTTAATATCAATGGTAAGATTGTTTTTTGGCTTGGTGATTTGCATTCAATGGACGGATTTAGTAAAGGAATATTAAGAAATTTTAATATTGAATCAGATCATTTAATAATAAATTCAGAATTTTATCAAGCTCAGATGAATTGTATTTTTAGTGAACTAATTAAAGAACAACAGATTTTGTTGAATAAGGAAATTTTCATACAAAACATTCAAGACAAATATGGAATCGACTTAAAACATTTAGATGAAGAGTGTAACATTCAATCAAAGAATGTAAAACGCCCAATTGTTTTTAATGAACAGAGTATTTCAGGAGTTATAAACGCTTTTGATAAAATATTAGTAGAAGGAATAAACGTTCAACAACTACGTGTATTATATGAAAAGATGTACAATGTAGATTCTAGCGAAAAGAAACATAAGGAATGGAAGTCAATTCGTTTATTGAAAGAAATATTGATAAAACTTAGCACTAGTTTAGATGAATTAATAGATATAGAGAATTTGATATCACCGCTTTATATATTACATGATTACCGTATATATTTAGATCATTTGCTACCTGAAGAAGAACAAAATAAGTCAAAACAACATATTGCAGAAACTTTAGGTGTAAATGATTTTAGTGAACAGGAAAAGATTTATTATGAAGAAATTAGGAGACTTGATGTTCTATTCCAATATTTGATTTTACTATCAAAATAAAATAGATATGTCAACTTAATTTAATTGATGTGTTATATAAAAAGTAGAGAGGAATTTATTAATTCTCTATATATTTTTTAAATATTTCTTTTTGGAGGTTGTAATAATATAATCTTTATAGCTTGAATAGATTTATAACAAAGTTTTATTTTTATATTATGAATAATAATAAAGATTAGATAATGAATAAGGTAGATAATATAATCTACCTTAATTTTATTGTCATATTGTATTCATTTCACTTGTATATATTTTTTCAAATATATACAAACCTTCTTCTAGCTTATTTACAAGTGTACCGTTTTTATCCAATTCAATTATTTTTTCTAATGTCTCTTTCTTATTTTCACTATTGAATGTAGTAATTCCCTTTGTATTCAATATATTTTTCAAATTATAATTGAAAGATTCGTTTAAATTATAGATTCTTTCTTGTTGCTGTAATATTAGAAGAAAATGTACAATAAAAACACGTCTATAATCTTCATAATTTAATAACTTAGCCAATTCTATTTTATTGTTTTTAAATAACTTAAAATCATTTAGAACATTATCAATCATTTGTTTTACTGTAAATATAGTTAATGGTAAAGTTGATAATAATAAAGTTATGTTTTTAATATAAAAATTTTTCAATCTAATTAAGGCGTCTTCTGGCTTTTCGGATAAAACGTTCACTTGTCCTATTTTTCCAAATTCCATTTTATCCTTACTACCATCAATGTTATATTTATACATACTTATAATATTACTTTCACTTATATTAGGAATATAATTTTCAGCTACTTTAATTTTATATATTATAATGTTCCAAAAATTAAATATTACATAACAACAGCCACTTTTATCTATATACTCATATATACTATGTGTCCCATACTCACAATAATTTAATGCTATATTATACTCATTACCATCAATAACATTTTCAATAATATCACTATAAGTTACATTTTCATCAAGAATATAAGATATAATTTTATTATACTTTTTATCATATCCAAGAATATTATTATTATAGCAATGCCATTCATATGCTATTTTAGCTATTGTACGTTTCATTTCAATAGAATCAAATAAATCATTTAACGAAAATTTACATTCAATTGTAGCATTACTCATATCGATAATATCGACTTTTTTATCAGAAATTTGTTTTAGTTTATCAATATTTCCTATTTTAATTTTTTCTCCATTTTTATTTGTTGTTGTAAATATTTGTTTTGAATATAGCGAAGATTTATCAGATAATTTGGCATCGCTTATTTTAATATCATCAATTATTAAATCACCACGGTATCTTATAGTATTTCCGTCTCTAGTTTTTAAGCCTAAGTGATTTCTAAATACAGACCATTTTTCTATAACAATACTTTCAAATTTCTCATTAGTTTCTTTATTATGTTTCCTACAAACAAATTTCTTAGTTACTTTCGCACCAGTAAGTGCATATGGAATAATATCTGATATCGTTAAATCTATGGAATCACAGTATATACATTTTTGTATTTTTCTCTTCATAATTGTAGTTCCCCCATAATTAATGTTTATATTTGCTTATAAATATTAGCATAATTTACTTTAACTTGCTCTTTAAGATCTTTGTTTTCTGATTCTAATTTTTTAATTTTTCTTTTTAAGCTTTCAATAATAGCATCTTTATTGTTTTCATCCATTTTTTGTTTAATTTGTGATGGAGTATGTACTTTTGATTGTTGTAGTCTAAGCCCCTCAATTCTTTCTCTAATGCTAGGATTATTATATAGAGTAGCTTTTGTAATACCACTTTCATTAGAAACACTATTAAAATTAATAGACTTTTGAGCCTTTATAAGTCTTTTAATTGCTTCATCTACCTTTTGTTGAGTCTTAATCTTACGTTCTTCATGGAGTTGTTTTAATTGTTCCTTGCGATTATATTTAGTCATTATATCCACCTTGCTTCTTTAATCTATCTAATCTACTATAAACAACATTTCCTTTAACTATCTTAGAATAAATATCCTCATATAGGCTTAATAATTCTTCATTTTCTTTGGCCATTTCTATTCTACTGTAAACTTTAGCACTTTCTATCATTGATTTAGTTGAATTTATTAATATTTCATACTTTTGAATATCACCTTCAAATGCACCAACACATAAATCTCTACATGGACTACCACTATTACAAGTTAAACAAGGTGGTTGTTTAGCAAAGCTGCATTTCCCATTTTTTCTTTGCATACAAGTACCATAAGGAGTATCAATAGCATCTAATTTGTGGTTAGTCCAAAGCATATCGAGAACATCAGATGGTATTTCTCCATTGTTTTCTTCTTTTAATTTAATACTTTCATCAAAACTAAAAATACCATGTTTTACAGCATTATCAAATACTTTTCTTTTAGTATCATCAAGCAACCGTGCATATCTCATTGTCATCTCTGGTGAGGCATGAGCTAATAATTCTTGAACTGTTAAAATATCAGCACTACCATTAAGCATTTTAATTGCATAAGTATGTCTAAAAGCATGATTTTTAAATTTATAAATATTACCTATTTCATCAGTTATTTTATGTTCTATTGCTAATAAATTTAGCTTCGTTGCTATCCAGCCTTGTAAGTAAGGTTTACCTTTTCTGGAGCCAGTATATCTAACAAAAATATATTTATGAGGATTATTATCAGTATTACTAAATATTCTAGCATTATCAATTAATACAGCTAAAATATTAGCTAAATCATTATCAATAGGTAGTCTATGTCCTTTTATATAAGTTTTTTCAATATCTGTCTCTATCCAATATTGGTTGTTTATTTTTAGTAGACAATCATATGTTAATTCTAATACATCGGATATACGTAATCCTGTCTTAAACATAATCCATACAACAGGAACAATTTTTTCATCTAGAAAATTAAGTTTATTGAATAATTGTTCTAAAACTGAATCAGGAACATAATTAATTGTATCATAAGGTTTTTTATTGGATGCAGGCTTATCGCTTGGAAATATTAAAATTCTAACATTTTTTATAGGTGCTATATTATAATCTTTAATTTGAATATCTTCTAAAAAAGTTTGAATTATTGATAAGGAATTGAACATGTGAGCATTTGGATTTGAATTTCTATGTTTTATACTATTGGATTTAATAGATAACCATTCAAGATAGTTTTCTATATGATGTCTATTTAATTGTTTTAGATCATTCCATTTGGGTTCTAATTCACATATGAAGTTAAGAAAACTTGGAATGAAATTCATATAATTAATGGCAGTATGCCAAGAAAAGCGTTGCTTACTTAATAATCGTTGTTTGATATATTTTTTCATAGTATTTTTAAAATTAATATTAGTTATTTTATTAAAGTTAAGATAATTTCCATTTCCATTTTTACTTTTAGAATATTTTATACCATAAACTTGTAAGTTTTCTGCACACCATTTATCCTTATCCCATTCGATACGTTCATCAGTAAGTTCATATAACCATTTGTATAAGTTTTCTATTATTTTTGCAATTGCTGTTTTAGCATAACGTGTTGATCCCATAAGTTTTGAATTTACATTTTGAATAGAAATAGTTTTAAAATTATGTTTTTCTAAATAGTCTATCCATTGAAGTGTTACTTTAGGAATATTTATTTCAAATATTGATGTTATATTTGGGTAATTATTATTTATAAAATCAGAAAATTTATTTAGAATATGATTTTCCATACCCATTGTAGATCTTAGACTCCAACATGTATTAAATAATTTATTATGGACAATAAACTTAATTTCATTTTTTAATAATGGATTTATAAAATTAAAAGTAATTGTTTTATTTGTGTATTTGTAGGAATCAATTTCAGCTTTAAACTGGCTAATACTTTTAAAAAAGTCAATATGCCAAATGTCATTTTCTAAAAAATAGTTGCTTTTTATTCTATTATAAGATATTGACTTATCTATGTCGGCAATTAATTCAACATAGCTTGATAGAGCATTTATTATTTTTTCATTATATAGTTTTTCATTATTATAACCTAATATATTAAGGGTATTATTCATTAATATTATCTCCTCGCTTTAAAGTAAATGCATATTGAGCTTTTTGCCAATCAGCTCTTATATCTGCATCTGAAGGATGAAGATACATATTCATAGTTGTTTGTATTTGCTTGTGTCCAAGACGTTCTTGTACTTGTTTGATATCTTTTGTTTGATGATAGTATATAGTTGCATGAGTATGCCTTAATAAATGAGCATGGACATTGATTCCAGTTTTATTTTTAAGCCTTTTAAATAATGCATTAATATCTGAATAATTCATGGGTTGTCCTAAATTAGAACCTTTCAATTTTACAAATACAAAATTAGTATCTATGTTTATATCATCTAAAATTTCATATTCATAATCATCAAATAAGTCCATCAATTCTTGGGATATGTACAATTCTCTTTCACCAGTTTTTAGTCTGCCACCATTAGGCAACTCACCTCTATCAACAAGTTTTATTTTATGACCATTTTTATGGTCATAAACAAAGTCTTCTATAAACAATGATAAAGCTTCACCAATACGCAAGCCACTTTCAAATAGTAACTTTATTAAAAATTTATCTCTTATATTTGTTGTTGAATTATAAATAGTTTCAACTTCGTCTTTAGTTAAGACTTTAAGTTTTTTAGTAGGTTCTTTTAGTTTAAGAATATTTTTGTTTGAATGCTTACTTTGATTAACATGATGTAAAAAACTTTTATAGGCAGTATTCTTTCCAATAAAGATTTTTCTGATAAGTTTTTCAATTATGTCATTATTTATTTCTTCAGTCCTAAATAAATAATCATAAAAATTAGTTATAGCTGTTATTATCAAGTTAATAGTTTTTTCTGTTCTTTTAGCTTTAATAGGTTTTATGCCTGAAGTATTGTTACTTTCAAATGGGTTTCTTAAATAACCAACGAAATCAGATAGAATACTTATATTAACTTTTCTATAATCCATATTTATTTTCTTTAAATATTCAAAGTATAATTTTAATGAATAGCAGTAGGTCTTTTGGGTGTTTGGACTTTTACGAGCATTATCAAGAAATTTCATATATTTTAATACAGGAATTATAGGTAAGCCATTTTCATTAAGTAGCATATATCTTTTTAAAGATCCATCTAATATTACTTCTTGTACTTTAATAATATCATTTCCCTCCTTTACATATTACACATATTATACTACTTAAATATAGCATACTTAATATTTAAAATATGTATAAAAAAATATAGAATAGATAGTCATATTAAACTATCCATCCTATATTTATCTTACTATATTTAATGAAACAAAGTTGAATCAAAATTGTAAAGAGAGTAAATACTATAATTATGATGTTATAGTATTATCTAGTAAGTAAATAATTAGTCAGATAAGGCTAGACATTTTAAGTAAATTTTAAAATGTCTAGCCTTTTATTTATTAAACACATTATTATTTTGAATTTGTGGGGTTAAAATACAAGTCTTCTACTTTTTGATCCTCATAGATCTAATTGAGGATTTCTATAGAAGAAATATATAACTTTTAAAACTTCATCTCTATTCGTTTGAGCTAAAAGATTTTTTGAAGGTTGGTAAATTAGACAAAGCTATCCTTTTCTATTAAGATAGCTTTGTTAAATAAATATTATCTATTTTCTTGAACAAAATAATTTGTTGTCATATTAATTGTATCATCTAGCAATTTTCCACTATTACCATGACCGCCGCCTCTTATAATATTTAAAGTGGCATGTGGGCAAACTTTTGTGTATTTTTGTGCATAGCTTAAAGGAACAACGTAATCATTATCTCCGTGAAGAATAAGAATATCTTTATTACATTTAGCTGCTCTTCCATAAAGATCAAATCCTATTGCATCTTTAAAGAATGCTTTACCATACATAACTCTTCCACCCAATACAGGTATTCTATCTGGAATGTTGTGTATATCTACTTTTGCGTCAAATAATATTCCTTTTTCGCAATTATCTACAAGTACTGCAGCTGGAGCCCAAAGACAGACTGATTTAATTTCCCTAGAACGATCACCAGCTACAACACTTGTTACAGCTCCGCCCATACTAAATCCAAATAGATTAATTTTACTTGAATCAACAAAACTTAAAGTTTTAACATAGTTTATTACAGCACTTAAATCATCCATTTCTGTTTTAATAGAATTATCGATTAAACTTCCACCGCTTCTTCCATTTCCATCGAAATCAAATCTTACTGTAGCAAATCCTCTGCTATTTAAACTTGAAGCAAGTTTTACAAAATCACCGCCAGAATCACGGTTTCCGAAGATTCCATGAGACATAATAACTACAGGAACTTTTTTGTTACCTATTCCTTGTGGCAATTCAACAGTACCTCTTATTGGTACTGATCTAGAGTTCCTACATTCAAATTCAAATTTACTAAATTGAGATTGGTTGGCACCTTGAACATTTTGATATGCTGTAGAATTAGTTCCTGAATTCATAGTTTTTGCGGAAACACTGAAGCTTGAAAATATCATAATTCCTAAAGCTGCACATAAAATTTTTGCTTTTTTCATTTAAATTCCCCCTTATATAGTATTTAATCATTATTTTACATATGTAGATAGAATTAGAACAGTTATTTCTCGTAAACTGCTGTTCTTAAGTCGTAATCTAAAGAACAATGCTCATATAAAGAAGAAATATATATTATGTGTTTCAAATCACAGATTAAAAGATTGCTATAGATATAATTAAGTTATAAAGAAAAAACAGTTGGGAGAGAAGTATATGGCAAATATAAAGAATTTAGAAAGACAACATTTAGAGATAAAGAAATTATTTTCAGAAATAAATGAGAAAATCAATTCAAAGGACGTAGCAGGAAATATAGATGATTTAGTAAAAGATATTAATATCCTTGCAGGTAAATTGAATATTCATATGAGTTCTGAAGATAAATTTTTATATCCAACATTGATTGAAAGTGATAATAAAGAATTAAGAGAAATTGCTAAAGAATATAGCTCAGAGATGGGAGATATTTTTGCTAAATTTAATGATTATAAAAGCAAGTTTAATACAAAAAATAAAATCTTAGGAGATGTAGATGGATTTATAAAAGAAAGTAAACAAATAGTAGGCTTATTAGAGAGTAGAATTTCTAAAGAAGATAAGCATCTATATCCTAGAATTGCAGCTTTATAGGGAGGGATTATAATGATGGATAATTTTAAAAGCTCAGATAAAATAGGAGATATTGTTACAGTTTTTCCAGGAGCAAGTAATTTATTTCTTGAGTATAAAGTAGATTTTTGCTGTGGAGGAAATAGACCTTTAATAGAAGCTATAGAAGAACAAAATATAGATGAAAGTGAAATAATAACTATCCTAAATGAAAGGTATAGAGAATTTATGGATAGTAATGAGAAATTCACTGATTGGGCTAAGGAAAGTCCAAGCAAACTTGTTGACTATGTGGTGGGAAAACATCATTTCTATCTCAATAAGGAATTACCAATAATAAGTGAACTTACATTAAAGATATTAAAAGTGCATGGTGACAAACACACTGAACTTTTTGAAGTTCACAGGTTGTTTAATAATTTAAGAACAGAACTTGAAGGTCACTTAGTAAAAGAAGAAAAATTTATATTCCCAATGATAAAAGAATATGAAGAGAATAAAATTAATTCTGATAAGGAAAAACTATTAAATGATTTAAGAGAGCTAGAAGATGAGCATACAGGTGCTGGGGATATCATTAAAGAATTACGAAAAGTGACAGATCATTATAATACCCCAAAAGATACTTGTAGAACTTATGAATTAACTTATAGAAAGTTAAGAGAAATGGAAGAAGATATATTTCAGCACATTCATCTAGAAAATAATATATTATTTAAAAATTTATATAGGGAAGAAGAATAAAGCAGATGTTTTTAAATACATCTGCTTTATTGTTATATATTCAGATCTTTTTTATTATAAAAAGCGTAAGTGATGATTCCACATACTATAATTATAAAAATTGATAAGGTTATAAATATTATATCAAATTGCCCTCCATACATTAAATTCTTAGCTTCGAAATATTTAAATGGGGTTAGGTACTTTAGAAAATCAAGATTACTATCTATATCGATGACTACAGATAATATGAACATAATTAGGAGTATCCCAGTAGAGATTGATATTGATGTTCTTGGTTTTTTATTTATAGCAGATATTGCTGTACCAATAAATAAGAATAATAATTGTAAAATGAATAGTCCAATCATCAAATTCAAAATTCCTTCATTTAAATTTTCGCCATTATTAAAATAATTAACTATTAATATAGATGAAACAGAAATAAATATATTAAGGATAAGTATAATTATAAATGCTGCAATTAATTTTTCGGTGATAATTTTACTTCTTGAAACAGGTTTTACAAATATAAATTCTGCAGTTTTATCTCTTTCTTCTTTTGAAATAATATTTGCACCTATCATAGCTGAATGAATAGCAGCCATTAAGACTAGATAAAAAAATAATACACTGTAGTATCCACTTGCTTTAGACAAATCAAAGGAGCCAATTCCCATAATGCTTAGCAAGGACTTAGGCATCTTTGATATAAGTTCATTCATAGACTCATTTGAAACTGATGTACCACTAAATTTGGCCATACCAGAGACAATTAAGAAAAATGAGGCAATGCACCATAAAATAAGAGATTTTATAAGAACTTTCATTTCTCTAATAAATATATTCATAACACATTCCTCCTTATACAGCATGAATATCTTTCTTAGAATAAATATAATAACTTATAGTTAAAGAAGTTATTATAAATATAATTTCAATAATTATAAAAGGCGATTCATATGAAGCATTTCTTGTTACATAGGATAAATCAAAATATTTAAATGGTGTTAGATACTTTAAGACATCGCTGTCTATAACTGAATCAAGCATACTAATTATAAAAAGGCCAAAAACAGTACTTAAAGAAACAGCTATTACTGATTTGATCTTAGAAACAATAGTAGAAATAAGAATTCCTAAGGTTAAAAATATAAGCTGTATAAAAAACATAGTTATAGAAATCATTATAAATATTTTAATATCAAAGGATGTATTTGAAACAAAATAAGCTATTATAATAGAAAATGATATAAAAATTATATTTGTAATAATAATAGACGTTAAAATGGCAAGTAATTTAGCTGTCATAATTTCTCTTCGAGTAACTGGTTTTGTTAAAAGAAAATCAGCTGTTTTATCACTTGTTTCTTTTGAAATAACAGAAAGCCCCAAATTCATTGCCTGGATACCACCACAAAGTGATATATATATAAATAAATATGAATAAAATCCTAAAATTGTTGAAAAGGACTCTAATGTTATTCCAAATGCTTTTCTTACTTGCTCAGGATAACTTTCAAGTAAGTTTTTTAATCCGTCTACATCTTTTGAGAATCCTGGGTACATAGATAAAAATACTATAACAATTGCTAGCAAGGATAAAGTCCATATAATTGTAGATTTTCTATAGAATTTTAATTCGTGAAGAAACATATTCATAGACTTAGTCCTCCTTTTCGTAGTAATGCATAAATATTTCCTCGAGGTCTGGTTCCTCAATCCAAATATTTGACATATCTATTTGAGATAACCTTTGAATGATTAGGTTAATATTACCCTTGAATAAAAAGTTTGCCATAGTGTCATTAATTTTAAGATTACTTATACCATCTATATTAAGAAAATTATTATCTATAATAGAATTTGATTGGATTTTTATTTTTTTATAGTTATTTTCTTGTAATGTACTGATTTTTTCAACTTTAATTATTTCACCTTCTTTAATTATTGCAACTCTATTACACATTTTTTGAACTTCGCTAAGGATATGCGAAGAAAATAATATAGTTGTACCTTTTCGGTTCTCTTCTTCTAGAAGTTTGAAAAATTTTTGTTGCATAAGGGGATCAAGGCCACTTGTTGGTTCATCTAAAATAATTAGTTTAGGTTCATGAAGCAAGCCTTGAACAATTCCCACTTTCTTTTTATTCCCAAAGGATAGATCATCTATTTTTCTATTAAGATCAAGACTTAAGATTTCGGATAGTTCTTTGATTCTTTTACTACAATCTTTCTTGTAAAAACTTGCTGAATATTTCAAAAGGTCTATAACTTTCATGTTGTTGTAGTAAAAAACTTCAGAAGGTAAATAGCCTATTTCCTTTGCAATATCTGGAGCAGATTTAATACAATCTTTACCGAATATAGTGGCATTTCCGCTAGTTGGATGTATTAGTCCAAGGAGTGTTCTGATAGTGGTGGATTTACCAGCTCCATTAGGTCCAATAAATCCGAAAATTTCTCCTTCTTCAACGCAGAAGTTTACATTAGATATACCTCTTTGATTACCATATTTTTTTGTAAGGTTGTTAATTTCAATAATATTCATAATATACCTCCTAAGTATAGTAATAAATAACTTAATCAGATTAAAGTATATTTTTTATGTAAGCCATTCTTTATAAAAGTTATGTTTAAACATAAGATTTTATATTGTAATCACTAGGAAGATGGCTGGTATCATTTAGAGATACAATTTTAGGTGTCAAACTATCATCGAAGGATAACTTACATATGGAAGTATTACCGAGAATAATTTGATGGTACATAGTCATTTTCCAGTCAAAAAGGCCTATTAATCCTGCTTTAATGATTCCTCCATGTGCCACAATCATAATTTTTTTACCTTTATGTTTATTTACTATTTTTAAAATAGTTTCTTTAGCACGAATAGATGCCATTTTTATACTTAGGTCTCCACCACAAATTGGACCTGTAGATTCATCAGTTCTCCATATATTAAAGTTTTCAGGATAAAGTTCTTTTATCTCTTTTAAAGTAAGGCCTTCCCAGTCTCCAAAGTTAATTTCTCTTATTGCTGGTTCTATTTCTGGCTTTATATGTACATTTGAACAAATAATATTAGCAGTATCATTAGCACGTCTTAATGGGCTGCAATAAATAAAATCAAAAGAGTTTTCTACTCGATCTCGAAGTAGTTTAGCTTGATAAACACCTTCGTCAGATAGATCTATATCTGTGCATCCTTGAAATTTACCTAAGGCATTCCATTTAGTTTCACCATGTCTAACTAAAAATAATGTAGTTTTCATAGAATATCTCCTCGTTTAATATAATTAACTATATTTTACATGAAACGTATTAGATTTTCTAGGAGATAAGGTATGTAAGTAAAAATATAGTGGAAATTTTAATATATATTGCAAAAAGTAAGTAATGTTTATATAATGTATATAGTTAACAAATAATTATTATTTATAAACAATTTAAATTTATTAAGAATAAAATTTGTTGGATGATAAAAAATATTACTAATTAATTTAAGGGGGATATTATAATGAAAGGTACTGTTGTGTCAACTTGGATGAAGACAAATAGAAAATTGTTTGGAGATTCCATTGTTGATGAAGGGATGAATTATGTTGGATGGGGAAGTTCGAAAATATTTTCCCCAATTGAAAATGTTGATGATGAAGAGGTTAAAAAGATAATTTCATATATAGCTGGAAAAGAAAATATGAAGGTTGGTGTTCTTTGGAGAAAAATAGGACAGGATAATATAAAGGCATTTAGTCAAGACTACCCAGCTTTTTTTAAGCATGAAAATGTGTATTCATTTTTAAAATCTATGTTTGATGTTCATGTGGTAATGACAAAAAAGTTTGCAGGAGCAAAGCCTCCTTTAGTTTTAATTGAACCAATTTCAAGTAGAGAGGCTTATTTTAGTTATAGCTCTAAGAGAGGTATGTTTGATTATTTTCTTGGAATGCTAGAAGGAACTTGTGAATATTTTAATGAAAAAGTAGAAATTCAAGAAGTTTCAAGAAGTGATTACGAATTGAAGTTAAAACTTATTTTTGATAAGGATATATATTATAAGAAAAAATATTCTATTAATAGATTATTGTCTTTTGGATTTATAAAAAGTTTTGGAGCTAAGGTGGGTGTGTTTTCTTTTATAATTTCACTCTTAGTTATGTTGCCTATATTAGGTATGGATAATATATTTAAGGTTTTAATAGGAAGTATCGTATCATTAATAGGAGCAGCTACTGGAGTAACATTAATGATGTCACCTGCAAATCATATTAAGGAGGAACTTGAGCGAATTAAGGCTAATAAATATAATGTTGATGGAAAAATAGAAACTAATGATTTCTTTGAGGATATATACAAACTAATTAATGAGCATAAAAAAGTTATTCAAGCTGACTTTGTTGGATTTAAAGGAGTTACTGATGAAATGAATACTTTTGTAAACTCAATAAGTAAAATATCTAACTCTATGAATTATACTTCTGGTGAGATAAGCGGAGTAGTTGAACAAGTTGCTGAAGGAGCTTCTATGCAAGCAGAAAATACGGATAAAGCGGTACAGGCACTTAATGAAAATGTTAGTTCTTTAAGGCAGATAGTTGAAAATGAAAATGCAAATAAGATGGAACTTGAAGAGGCTGTGAAAAAAATAAATAATAGTTATGAAAATGTTGATAATGCTAGTAAAAATATTTCCACATCTTTAGAAATGTTTAAAGAAGTTAAGATTAAAGGAACAAATTTAGAGGAAAGGGCTAATGATATTACAAGTATTGTTTCAATAGTTTCTGGAATTGCAGAACAAACTAATTTATTAGCTTTGAATGCATCTATTGAGGCTGCAAGGGCTGGGGAGCAAGGAAAAGGATTTGCAGTTGTTGCTGAGTCTATAAGAAAGTTAGCTGAACAGTCTAAAGGCGCAGTTCATGAGATTAACTCTAATTTAAAAGAATTTATTTATGAAATAGAATCTTTAGTTGAAAATATAGAAAGTCAATATGATATTTTGGACAAAGAAACTGGTAGCTTGGTAGTTGTTAGAAATATAAGTTTTGAAGCTAATAAGTCAGTACAAAATGTAGCGCTTTCAATGATAGAGACAATTAATAAGCTTAATATAGAAGCTAATGCTATATCAAAAGTTTATGATAGGATAGAATCTTTAGCAGCTATTGCAGAGGAGAACTCAGCTTCTTCTGAAGAGGTAAGTGCTAATGTATTAAGCTATACTAACGAAATTAAAAAACTTACAGAGGATATACAAGATTTTAAAGGGATTACTGAAGCATTTAAGAAAGATTTAAATAAGTATAAAATTTAATTGTAAGTATGAAAGTACATTTATGATAGGCTTTTTATATTAGTCTATCATTTCTTTTGTTATAATCTTTATAGGCCGTATTTTAAGGAGGTAATTAGTTATGGAGTATTTTCTGCTTTTTTTAGAAGGTGTTATAACATTTATTTCACCGTGTATCTTACCGTTATTACCTTTATATATATCATATTTCGCAGGTGGATATGAGAATAAGATAAAAAGTAAGTATAATGCTTTAATAAATTCTTTGGGATTTGTATTAGGCTTTACAATAATATTCACTTTACTTGGGATGTTAGCAGGAACCTTTGGAAACTTTGTAAAAGAGTACGGTAGAATTATTAATATTTTAGGTGGATTTATAGTAATTCTTTTTGGGGTTAATTACATTGGGATAATCAAGATACCCCTTTTAGAAAGAAGTTTTAAGTTGAATTGTAAAATAGAGGTTTTTAAATTCTTTTCTTCAATTTTATTTGGGATAATATTTGCAATTGGTTGGACCCCTTGTGTAGGAACATTTTTAGGAGTAGCATTAATGGTGGCGGTTAATTCTCAAAACATTTTAATAGGTACTACTATGTTATTAACTTATAGTGTAGGACTTGGGATACCGTTTGTTATGTGTGCTCTTTTGGTAGATAGCTTTAAAGAAACGTTCAATTTTGTGAAGAAGAATTATAGATTAATTAATATATTATCAGGAATTATTTTAATCATTATAGGAATTCTAATTATGACAGGATATATAAATAGAGTTCTCTACTATTTAACTTTTTAGGAGGCATTTATGAAAAATAAAAGAGTGATAACAATGGCATTAGGTTTTGTTATATTTTTAAGTTTTTCTTATGTAGGATATAACTATTTTAAAACAAAGTATAATGAAAGAAGTATAGTAAATGAATCTGATTTTAATGAAGAAAAAGTTCCTGGAGAATTAGAAAATAACGGAAAGACTTTAGCTAAGGATATTACTTTGTATGATGAAAATCTTAATAAAGTGAAGTTATCAGATTATAAGGGCAAGCCAGTTGTAATGAACTTTTGGGCTAGTTGGTGTCCTCATTGTAAGGAAGAAATGCCTGGATTTAATGAAGTTGTAAAAAAGTATAAGGATGAAGAGGTAAGTATTTTAATGGTGAATCTAACTGATGGTCAAAGAGAAACTGTTGATATAGCTAAGAAGTATATAAAAGATAATGGATACAATATGAAAGTTTTATTTGATAGTGATATGAATGCTGCAATGAGTTATAATATTATATCTATACCAAGGACTATTTTCATAGATAAAGATGGATATATCGCTGAAGATCACAAAGGATTAATAACTAAGGAAGAGTTGGAAAAGCAAATTGATTTATTACGTAAGAGTTAATAGTTTATAATATAATAAAGAAAGTTATTTATAAACGTGCTCTTATATTTTTCGACAGTTATTTGAATTTAGTGAAAATTCATGATAATATTAATAGGATTTAATATAGAGAAGTATTGTGTTTATGAACTAAAGTTATATATATCAAAACTAGTTATTATATATAAATTAAAAAAGGGTTATAATTATAGATGGGTATATTGTGTATATAAAAAAAGATGAATAAATATAGAATGGAGTAACTATATTATAAAATTATGTATTTATTCACGTTTTTTTATAGCAATATAGAAAACTTGTGAAACGATATTAAGGTGCAGATATACTTAGTTTATTTTAAATCTTTGTATAGATAAAATTATTATATATTACATGGATAAAATAACTTTTAGAATAATTGTATAATCTGTTCTTCGGGAAAATTTGATTGGAAAATAAAAATTTAGTGGTAACTAAGTTCTAATTTTGTTGCACTTAGTTATTAGTTAGGAGATAATATGGCAAATAAAATTAAAAATAAGAGTAAGATAAAAGTTATACCTTTAGGTGGATTAGGTGAAATAGGTAAAAATATAACTGCTTTTGAATATGAAGATGAGATAGTAATTATAGATTGTGGATTAGCATTTCCAGATGAAGAGCTTTACGGAATAGATCTTATAGTTCCTGACATAACATATTTGAAAAGAAATGTTAATAAAGTCAAGGGGATTTTTATAACACATGGTCATGAAGATCATATAGGAGGATTACCATATTTTTTAAAACAAATTAATGCACCTATATATGGAACTAAACTAACTTTAGGGTTAATTGAAAGTAAGCTTATAGACCATAATATACTTAGTGATTGTACTTTAAATATGGTTAGTGCTGGAGATACAGTAGAATTGGGAAGTTTTAAGATGGAGTTTATTAGAACCAACCATAGCATAGCAGATAGTTGTGCTATTGCATTACATACACCAGTGGGAGTAATAGTGCATAGTGGTGACTTTAAAGTAGACTTTACTCCAATTGATGGAGAAACTATAGATTTGCAAAGGTATGCGCAATTGGGGAAAAGAGGAGTACTCTTATTCATGGCTGAAAGTACTAACGCTTATCATGAAGGTTATACAATGTCGGAAAGAACTGTGGGAGAAAAGTTGGAAAATCTTTTTGATAAAGCAAAAGGGAGAGTTATAGTAGCTACTTTTGCATCCAACATTCATAGAATTCAACAAATAGCTAATGCGTCTATAAAAAATGGAAGAAAGATTGCGTTTAGTGGAAGAAGTATGGAAAAAATAAGTGAAGTTGCTATAGATTTAGGATATTTATTTATACCAGAAGGAACTATAATAAATTTAAGTGAAATTAATAAGTATCCAAGTGGAAATATTACAATAATTACTACTGGAAGCCAAGGTGAGCCTATGGCTGCGCTTACAAGAATAGCATCGGGGACTCATAAAAGCATTCAAATTGAAAAAGGGGATACTGTAATTATTTCGGCAAGCCCAATACCAGGAAATCAAAGAGCTGTTTCAAATGTTATTAATGAGCTAACTGAAAGAGGTGCTGATGTAATTTATAAATCTATAGAAGAGATACATGTCTCTGGTCACGCTTGTGCAGAAGAACTTAGATTGATTCATGCTTTATTAAAGCCTAAATTCTTCATGCCGATACATGGGGAGTATAAGCATTTAATTAGTCATGCTAAAATTGCAGAAAGTATGGGTATGGATAAATCACATATATTCTTGTTAGAAACAGGAAATGTATTAGAATTATCAAGAAGTAAAGCGCAAATTAGTGGAAGCGTACCATCTGGAAGGGTTCTTATTGATGGTATAGGTGTTGGTGATGTAGGTAATGTGGTACTAAGAGATAGAAAGAGTCTTGCTGAAAATGGTATTATAACTGTAGTAATAGCTATAGATAAGGAAAATAGAAATGTAATATCTGGGCCAGATATTATTACAAGAGGATTTGTATATGTTAAAGAATCAGAGAAGCTGATTAGAGATATTAAGGTTATAGCTACTAAGTGTGTAGAGAGATGTCTTGCTAACAATATAATTCAATGGTCAGAAATAAAAAATAGTATTAGAAGAGAAATTGACAACTTTGTATATGGAAAAATGAAGAGAAAACCAATGGTTTTAACCGTAATTACTGAAATATAGACTAGTTTCAAATTTTAATAGAAAGTCTCAACTCTAAAGAAAATGCTTTAAAGTTGAGACTTTTTAATTTTATGTGGGGGTTGAAGTTTTATCTATAAATTTAAAGATTATAGCTCCCAATAAAGCAGCTAATATTGAAGTAATCATAATACTTATTTTAGCTGTGGATAATAAAGTCTCATCTGAAAATGATAGCGAAGAAATAAATAGAGACATTGTAAATCCAATACTTCCTAGAACACTTGCAGCATATAAATGTCTTTTAGTAACTTGTGAAGGAAGCTTAGCAACATTCAATTTAACTAAAATATATGAAACTCCAAAAATTCCTACTTGTTTACCTATAAGTAAACCGAAGATAATACCTAAGCTGATAGGCGAAGATAGGCTTTTTGTTATATTGCTAAAATCAATATGTATACCTGAATTTGCGAGAGCGAAAATAGGCATTATTAAAAACGTAGACCAAGGTGTTAACAGGTGTTCAAGTTTATATAGTAATGATGTTTTAAATTCATTTGTATTTTTACCACAAGGTAGTGTCATTCCAAGTAATACACCAGCAATTGTTGCATGTATTCCTGACTTAAGAAGACAAATCCATAATATTATTCCTCCAACAATGTAAAAAGAAGTAAACTTAACCTTGAGCTTATTTCCTAAAATAAGAGTTATAAGAGTAATTGCTCCTAATAAAAGAGCAATCAGAGAAATTTTCGTTGTATAGAATATGGCAATAACTACAATAGCCCCTAAGTCATCGATTATAGCTAAAGCTGTAAGGAATATTACTATACCTTTAGGAGCTTTCTTAGCTACTAATGAAAGTACTCCTAATGCGAAGGCAATGTCTGTTGCCATAGGAATTCCCCAACCTGAAATAGTTGAAGTATTATAATTTAGTAATACATAAATTATAGCTGGAGCTATCATTCCACCTATTGCAGCTGATATAGGTAATATAGTTTGTTTTATTGATTTAAGTTCGCCAATCACTAGTTCGCGCTTTATTTCCATGCCTACAACTAAAAAGAAGATAGCCATTAATCCATCGTTAATCCAGTGGAGAAGTGATAGAGAGATAGATGCATCTTTATATCCAATAGTTATATATGTGTGGAGTACATGGTTATAAGTCTCGGATAAATTAGAGTTTGCTATTATCATAGCCAAAATAGTACAGAATAGAAGTAATATTCCTCCAGTAGATTCGTTTTTTATAAAGTATGTGAATAGATCAGAAACCTTATTTCGAATTTTATTTTTCATTTCAATTAAATCCTTTCTTATATAATATTTTACGAAAAAAAGTGGGAAACTCAAAAAAATGAGTTCCCCACCCCAGAAACTAAAATTGCTTGAAAACAAATTATAAATTTGTCCAACCGATTATATATATAAACTTTTTTATAGAGTAATTATATTATATGTTAATAGTATATGCAAGTTAAGCAGGTTTTAAAAACTAAATTCAAATTTATAATTTACATTTAATATAAAATCAAATATAATAACCAATATAGTAATTAATTAAATTAATAGGTGATGGAGTTCGCCGTAAATCGCAATAAGCTAATGACTCCTGCTTTAAAAAGCAGGAGTTTTTTTATATTTTTATGGAGGTGATTGATTTGCAAAAGATTATTTTTGTTGGAGTTGGAGGATGTATTGGAGCTTCATTAAGGTATTTAATAACTATAGCTTCTTCAAAGTTAATTAATTCTAATTTCCCATTTGGAACATTAATAGTAAATGTTATCGGAGGATTTCTTATTGGTCTTATTATGGAGCTAAGTAATTCCACAGAACTCATATCTCCTAATCTTAAACTGTTTCTAACTACAGGAATTATGGGAGGTCTTACTACATTTTCAACATTTAGCTATGAAACAATAAATTTAATGAATGATGGAAGATACGTACTAGGAAGTGCAAATATATTACTTAATGTAATATTGAGCCTTGGTGGTGTTATTTTAGCAAAATTTTTATGTAAAGTTGTAGTTTAATAAAATCCTTTTTAGATTATTGATATTTTACCTTGAGTGATTAAGTTACAGAAGAAAGAAGATATATTGAATATTATAAGAGAGAAATAATTCAATAAGGTAAAAATAAATAATCTTCGGAGGGGTATATATGGAAAAGTTTTTAGTGTTATGGAAGAAGTATTCTTTTTTATTACTAGTAGCGTTTTTAACATTAGGATTAATTGATTTGAGATTTGCAATTGTAGCAGTAATTTGTATGATAGCGCCTATAGTGGTTTCTGTATTTAAGGGGAGATTTTGGTGTGGGAATTTATGCCCAAGGGGAAATTTTTATGATAATGTAGTTTCTAGATTTAGCAATAAAAAAAGAGTACCAAAGTTTTTGAAATCATACTATTTTAGAATTATAATAGTAGTATTTATGATGACTATGTTCACCATTGGGATTGTACAAAACTGGGGGAACCTTTATGGAATAGGGATGGTGTTTTATAGAATAATATTTGTGACTACTTTAATAGGTGTAATACTATCTTTGTTTTATAATCATAGGACTTGGTGCAATTTTTGTCCTATGGGAACATTAGCATCAGTTGTAGCTAAGTTTAGAAAGAGTAAGAGTGTGTTGAATGTATCATCGAGTTGTGTTTCTTGTAAGTTATGTGAGAAAAAATGCTCGATGGGGATAGTGCCTTATGATTACAAAGATGATATTTTAAGTCACCCAGATTGCATACAGTGTGGTAAATGTGTTATAGCATGTCCTAAGAAAGCTATAGGATATGATAAAGAATAGGTGAATTTTATGATTAAGAAACCTTGGCTTTTTTATTAAACAGCCAAGGTTTTTATTTATACAGTAAATTTTGATATTGAATTTTGTAAATGGCTAGATAAATCTGTTAGGTAGTTCATAGAAGCAGCGATTTCTTGGATAGATGCAGTATGTTCTTCTGTTGAAGCAGCAATTTCTTCTGTACTTGCAGCATTTTTTTCAATTATAGATATTATATTTTGGATAGATTTTTCCACATATATAGCATTAGTGTTAACCATTGCAGTTTCAGTAGCAACTTCTTCTATTTTGTTAGTAACATCAAAAACAGATTTTTGAATAAGTATAAGAGAATCTGTTGCTTTGTTAAGAGATGATGCTTGTTCATTTATAGAAGAATTTGTAGCATTAACCTCGGTAACAGCTTTACTTATATCTGATTGAACATCTATTATAAGATTACTTATTTTTTGGGTAGATTCTTTTGATAATTCTGCTAGATTACTAACTTCGCTAGCAACTACAGCAAATCCCTTGCCAGCTTCGCCAGCTCTTGCTGCCTCTATATTAGCATTTAATGCTAGCAAATTAATTTGGTCTGTAATTCCATTAATAAATTCTACAACATTTCCGATTTCATTTGATTTTATAGATAAATCAGAAATTACATTACTAACATTGTAAGAGGCATCCTTGGTGTTGTTCATTAATTGGACTTGTTGATTTAAGTTGTTAACACCTTCAGTTACAGTTTCTATTGCATTGTTTGCGAGTTTGTTCATATATACTGTATTTTCTGTTATACGCTTTACTTCTTGTACAACGTCTTGCACAGAAGTATTACTTTCATCAGCCAATTGAGATTCTCTTGAAGCGCTTTCTGCTATGTTGGAAATTGTATATGCAACTTCTTCGAAAGTCTTACTTACATCATCTGAAGTTTTCATAATATTAGATGAAGAAGAGGCTACAGATATGGCTGCATTATTTGCTTCAGAAATTAATGATCTAATTGTACTAATGAATTTATTGAAGCATTCGGTAACCTCACCCAATTCGTCATTTTTGTGTATTTTACCTACAATTGTAAGATCTCCTTTTTCTGCTTGTGACATTAAGGATTTAAACTGTTCTATAAAAATAGTAATATTTTTATATGTGGCAATAATTAATATTGAAAAAATAACTATTAAAATAACACCAAAGGCTGCAATAATGGCTAAGTTTCTATTGAAGTTGCTAATATCTATATCAGAATCTTTGATCATTTTTTCAGTTTCATTACTTGATATGTCTTCTATACTTTTTACTAGGGAATCCATATCATCTGTGGGTTTTCTGTCGATTCCTTTTACTAATCCATCTACTATACGATAACTTTCAGGATTATTTGAATTATAACTTTTTATAGCTGTATTGTACTTTTGACATAAATCATTATGTTCAGTTATTAGTGAATCAACAGAAGAAGTATCTATATTTTTTGAGTTCATTTTTTCTTTTAAGTTTAATAATTTACTTTGAACATTATCTTTCTCTTTAGTAAATTGAGAGAAATATTTTTTAAAGGATTCATTATCATAGCCTCTAAGCAAAGTATCTTTCCATTCTTGGACTTGTTTTTTAAATTCAACTTGAGCTTGTCTTGCATCATCAACTATAACTATGTAATCTGAAGTGTTTTGTAATCTAGATTTATTCTTTTCATTATAATTTTCAATTGTAATCCATGAAAAACTAGTGACTCCTAGTATAAAAATCATAATAAAGCCTATTAGTAAATATAATCTTGTTCCTATTCCTTTGCTTTTTTTCATTTTTATTTATAGCCTCCCCTTGTGTTTGAGATGATAATATTTTTTATATATACCATGTTACAACATAATGTGATAAAAAATGCGAATTTAACATACATTTTACAAATCATAAATACATAATGATGTAAGAAAAAGTTAGGTTGTAGAGAGAATATTAGGTGACTAAGTCACACAAAATTATATAGATTTAATTTATAATAAAGTCATGGAGGGAATGAAATGGATAAAATTAATGGAAATTTAGACAATAGAAAAAGGAAAATAGAATCTTTGTTTAGCACATATCCAATTCTAAAAGCCATAGATTTAAAGAATAATGAATTATTAAGAGAGCAAGTGATATTTAAGACACTGTATTCAGATGAATATGTAGGACCCGGTGCCTGTTCTGGAATTTTATTTGTAATAAAAGGATCAATAAAGGTACAAAAGATTAACAAAGAAGGAGAGGAAACCAATCTTTATAATATAAAAGAAGGTGAACTTTGCCATGAGGCGCTAAGTTGTATAGCTAATTTCGAGTCATTAAATATTGCAGGAAGGGCTATTCAAGATTCTGAGGTGGGTGTAATTCCAATAGACATAGTTAGAAAATACTTTATTCAAGATGAAGAGTTTTTGTTATATATGTATAGAGATTTGTATAAAAAGTTTAGTACAGTTATAGAAAATAAGGAAGAGAGAATGCATGAACCATTAGAAATAAGACTTGTAAAATTGCTTATTAATAAAAAGAGCAAAATAATTTATGCAACACATGGAGAGCTGGCTTTTGAGGTCGATTCAGTTAGAGAAGTTGTAAGTAGAAAACTTAAGAGTATTGAAAAAAGAGGATATATAAAACTAGAAAGAGGCAAAATAGTAATAATAAATGATTTAGGAGAATTACTGAAATAAACTTTTGGAGGAGAAGACTATGTTTGGATTTTTAAAAAATAATGAAAAAGTGATAAATGTTAATGATATGGATAATTTATTGGGAAAGGTTGAATTAATTGATATTAGAGAACCTTATGAATATAAGAGTGGAAGTTTAAAAACCTCCAAGAATATACCTATGGGAGAACTTTTAGATAGTCCAGAAAAATATTTAGAAAAGAATAAAGAATATTATATTATGTGCCAATCAGGGGGAAGAAGTTCAAAGACTTGTAGCAGTTTAAAGAAAAAAGGTTTTGATGTTATAAATGTTGCAGGTGGAATGGGTTCATATGTAGGAACTATGAAAAAGTAAGGGGGAAGGAATTGTGAAGAGAAAGATATTAATAGTAGGAGGAGTTGCAGGTGGAGCATCAGCAGCTGCTAGACTTAGAAGAAATAGTGAAGATGATGAAATAATAATGTTTGAAAAGGATCCTCATGTATCTTTTTCAAATTGCTCGCTTCCGTATCATTTAAGTGGAATAATTAATGAAGCTAGTAGATTAGTACTTATGAGTCCAGAAAAATTCATGGCTCAATATAGAATAGAAGCGAGAGTAAATAATGAAGTTTTATCAATAGATAGAGTAAACAAGTTCGTAACTGTAAGAAACAATGAAACAGGAGAAGTTTATAAAGAGACTTATGATAAGCTTATACTATCTCCAGGAGCAAGACCTATAGTTCCTAATATTCCTGGAATAGATAAGGTTAATTTATTTACTATAAGAAATGTAGTGGATATAGATAGACTTAATAGATTTGTAAAAGAGATTGATACAAAGGATGTAGTTGTAATAGGTGGAGGTTATATTGGAGTAGAAGCAGCTGAAAATTTAAAAAAAGCTGGGTATAATGTATCACTTGTAGAAGCTACTAATCAAGTTTTGAAACCATTTGATTATGATATGGTCCAAATTCTCCATAAAGAAATTTATGATAATGGTATTAATTTAATTGTTGGAGATAAGGTTCAAAACTTTGAAGAAAATAAAGTTATTCTAGCTTCAGGGAAGAAGATTGAAGCAAAGGCTGTGATTATGGCTATAGGTGTCTCTCCGGAAACGGATTTAGCTAAGGAATCTAATTTAGAAATTGGAGAAACAGGAGCTATAAAAGTAGATAGAAATTATAAGACAAATGATAATGATATATATGCAGTTGGAGATGCAATAGAAGTTTATAATTCACTAACTCATTCTAAAACTAAATTATCATTAGCAGGACCAGCTCAAAAACAGGCTAGGTCAGTTGCAGATCATATAAATGGAAAGAATTCGTTAAATAAAGGATATATAGGATCGTCTGGTATAAGAGTATTTGATTACAATGGAGCTTCTACAGGGTTAAATGAAGGGATAATAAAGTCTCTCAATATGAATATAAACTACGATATAGTTAGAGTCATACTTACAGATAAGGTTGGGATTATGCCAAATTCATCCCCAGTTCATTTGAAGTTATTATATGAAATTCCTACAGGAAAGATTTTAGGTGCTCAAGCAATAGGTAAAGGGGATGTAACAAAGAGGATAGACATAATTGCAACAGCTATAAAATTTGGAGGAACAGTAGAAGATTTAAAAGATTTAGAGTTATGTTATGCACCTCCATTCGCAACAGCAAAGGATGTTGTAAATTATGCTGGATACGTTGGGTCAAACCTATTAAGTGGGGAATTTAAGCAAGTTAATGTGGATAAAGTGAGAGAGCTTGTGGATAATAATGCAACTATAATAGATGTTAGGGAAAAAAATGAATATGAAAATGGTCATATTAATAACTCGAAAAATATACCTTTAAGTGAGTTGAGAGATAGAATAGATGAAGTGCCAAAGGATAGACCTGTATATCTTCATTGCAGAACAGGGCAAAGGAGTTATAATGCTGTGTTAGCTCTTCAAAATTTAGGGTTTGATAATGTTTATAACATAACAGGAAGTTTTTTAGCATTATCATTTTATGAGTATTTTAATGATAGAACTATGGAAAGAGCCAGTATACTAACTGAATATAATTTTAGATAAAGTATAAATGTCCTAAAATCACCTGAACGTGATTTTAGGACATTTTTTATTTTGTAGAATAATTTTACATAAATACAATTTTGGATATAAAAAAAGAAAAAAATTCATTATATTCATAATTATATTAAAGTTTCCTATAAAGGTATTTCGATTTGAGGCGATACATAATAAGTAAAAGAAAAAAATGGGAGGAATATGGTGAAAAATATGTTTAAATGATGAAATTATAGTTAGCATATTTAAAGTATACCTCAAGAAAAGGAGAATCGAGATGAAGTTATATGAGAAAAAGTTAAGTAAGAGTGGAGTGGATAAGGAGAATTTAGAGAAAAAAAGTACTGGCAGATTAAACAGCATAAGAAATAAGTTAGTTGTTAGTTTGGTAGCAATTTGTGTAATCCCTTTAATTATTTTAGGATGTAGTTCTTATTCAAAATCAAAATCAATACTTAATGAAAAGTTAAGAGTTACAAGTGAGCAAACTCTTTCGGAAGTAAATAGTGGGATAGATGATTATTTCAATGGACTAATAAGTTTAATTACTATTACATCTAATAATTATGATATAGCTAATTGTGATAACAGTGCAAATGATCCATATATATCAGATATACTAAAATCTTTACAAGAAAGTAATAGTGATATAGTGAGTGCATCTCTTGCAAGAGATAACGGGAAATGTGATGTGTATCCTAATGAAAATATGCCAGACGGATTTGAAGCCAGTAAAACATCTTGGTATAAACAAGCAATAGATAATAAACCGAAGGTAATAGTAACATTACCTTTTAAGGATAAACAAAAGAATGTTAATGTTGTTTCAGTTGCTAAAGCATTGATAAAGGATAACAAGGTTATTGGTGTAATATCAATAAATATTTCGTTGAGCACATTTTCAGATAAAATTGCAGAAAAATCAATAGGAAGTTCTGGATATGTGTATATAACAGATATAGATGGTAAGAATATGATAGCTCATCCTAGTAAAGAATTAATAGGAACAGATGAAGCTTCCAAACTACCAATTTGGAATGATATAAAGACATCTAAAAATGGGTTTGTTGATTATACTTTTAATGGAAGTGAGAAGTTTGGTGCTTATGATACAAACGATATTACTGGGTGGAAATTAATGGCTCCAATGGAAGAGGAAGAACTAACTAAGGATACTAATCCTATACTATATAACACTTTATTTATGGTGATAGGTATTGGGGCAATAGCAGTAGGGCTATCTTTAGTGTTAAGTAAAAGTATAGCTCAAAATATTAAAAATTTAAAACAGGTATTTGCAAAGGCTGCAGAAGGCGACTTGACTGTAGTTATAAAACCTACAACTAAAGATGAGTTTATGGATTTAGCTAATTCATTTAATAATATGATAAGTAATATATCAAACCTTATGGATAATGTTACAAAATCATCTAAAGAAGTTTTAGAAACTTCATCTAATCTTGCAAGTATGTCAGAAGAGGTTACTGCTTCTGTTGAAGAAGTCGCAAAGGCTATAGAAGAGGTAGCAGAAGGGGCAACAAATCAATCTCAAAATGCTCAAAATAGTGCAGAAGAAATGAATGAGTTATCGGATAAATTAGATAATATGACTTTGAGTTCAAATGAAGTTGATAGACTTTCAACAAATACAAAGAATTTAGGCGCTAAAGGGCTATCTATGATAGATACATTGATAGAAAAGTCTAATAAAACTAAGGTGGTAACTAACGAAGTTAATGATATAGTTAATGATATGAATGAAAGCACTAAGCAGATAAATACTATATCTGAAACAATTTCTCAAATAACTGAGCAAACAAACCTTCTTTCTTTAAATGCAAGTATAGAGTCAGCTCGTGCAGGAGAAGCAGGTAAGGGATTTGCTGTTGTAGCAGAGGAAATAAGGAAACTTGCTGAACAATCTAAGGATTCAACCGAAGAAATAAAGATAATTATAGCTAATATACAAGAGAAATCAGATACTGCAGTAAATTCTATAAAATCTACTGAAGAAGTAGTAAATGAGCAAAATGTGGCAGTTAACGAAACTAAAGAAATATTTAATGAAATTCTTCATTCAATAGAAATAATGATAGATAAGGTCGAAGAAATAAAAGAATCTATAATAGAAATCGATAGAAAGAAGGATAGAGTGGTAGGGGAAATAGAAAAGATATCGTCTATTTCACAAGAAACAGCATCAGCAACAGAAGAAGTTACAGCATCTACAGAAGAGATATCTTCTGCTATGAGCAACTTTACAAGTTATGCTGAAAATCTTCAAGTGCTGGCAGAACAGTTAGAGGTTGAAATAAGTAAATTTATAATAAAGTAATATAATATGTTTATATTAACCCCTTTTGCAAAGTAATGCAGAGGGGGTTCTTTTTTTATTAAGTTAGCAATATATAAGACGTTTTGGTAATTGTATAATTAAATTGAAATTTTTATATAAAGGTATTTCTAATTAATCCGATATATAATAAGTTGGCAAAAAATATGGGGAATAATGCTGGAGATGAGTTTAAGATATCCATTTATATATCTGTAAAAATACTAGGAAAAAGGAGAATCAACATGAGATTAGACAGGATTAAGTTAATTAAGACAAAATCAACTAGTGAAAAGGTAAATAATAAAAATGCCGAGAAATTTAAGTTAAACAGTATTAGAACTAAGTTAGTAGTAAGTTTAGTTGCGATTTGTGTAATTCCATTAATTATATCAGGATATAATTCTTATTCGAAATCAAAATCAATACTTAATGAAAAACTTAAGGTTACAAGTGTGCAAACTCTTTCGGAAGTAAACAATGGGATAACTGATTATTTTAATGGGTTCATTAATATGATTTCAGCAACAGCAAATAATTATAATATTATTAATAGTGATAATATTAATAATGATAAATATATAGATGATATATTAAAGAATGTTAAAGAAAGTAATGTAGATATAAATAGTGTGTTTTTAGCAAATGAGGATGGGAAATATAAAATATATCCAAATGAAAATTTACCAGATGATTTTGTGGCTACTGAAAGGCCTTGGTATAAAGAAGCTTCAGCACGTAAGGGACAAACAGTAGTGACGTTACCGTTTAAAGATGCGCAAAAAAATATATACGTAGTATCTGTGGCGAGAGCTGTTATAAGAGATAATAAAGTTGTTGGTGTTTTATCTATGAGTATTTCATTAACTTCATTTTCGGATAAAATAGTTGCAAAAGCGGTAGGATCTACAGGGTATATTTACATAAGTGATATAGATGGGAAAAGTATGATAGCACATCCTAATAAAGAGCTCATAGGGACTGAGGAAGCATCAAAATTAACAATTTGGAATACTGTAAAATCAAATAAAAATGGGTTTTTAGAGTATAATTTTAACGGTGCAAAGAAGTTTGGCGCTTATGAAACAAATAATATTACTGGTTGGAAGTTAGTAGCTTCTATGAATGAGAAAGAATTAACAAATGATACCAATCCGATTTTATATAATACATTAATGATATCATTAGTTATGGGTGTTATAGCACTAATTTTATCTTTTATCTTAAGTAAGGGAATAGCTCATAATATCAAAAATTTAAAGGAAGTATTTGCGAAGGCTTCTGAAGGAGATTTAACTGTATCTATAAAGGCAACAACAAAAGATGAATTTAAAGATCTAGCGGATTCGTTTAATTATATGATAAATAATATATCAAGTCTTATGAAGAGTGTAACAGAATCTTCTAAAGAGGTGTTAGAGACATCATCAAATCTTGCAAGTATGTCAGAAGAAGTGAATGCTTCAGTAGAAGAAGTTGCAAAAGCTATTGAAGAAGTTTCGGCAGGAGCAACAAATCAATCTCAAAGTGCTCAAAATGGAGCAGAAGAAATGAATGAATTATCTTATGGATTAGATAAAGTGTCTGTAGGTTCAAATGAAGTTGATAGACTTTCGACAAATACTAAAGAACTAAGCGCTAAAGGATTATCTATGATAGACACGTTAATAGATAAATCAAATAAAACAAAGGTAGCAACCAAGGAAGTTAATGATATAGTTCAAGATATGAATGAAAGTACTAAGAAAATAAATACAATATCAGAAACTATTTCGCAAATAACAGAACAAACAAATCTTTTATCCTTAAATGCGAGTATAGAATCTGCACGTGCAGGGGAAGCAGGTAAAGGGTTTGCAGTAGTTGCAGAGGAAATAAGAAAACTTGCTGAACAGTCAAAAAGTTCAACTGAAGAAATAAAGTTAATTATAGCAAATATACAACAAAAATCTGATACAGCTGTTAATGCTATAAGATCTACTGAAGAAGTGGTTAATGAGCAAGATGCAGCAGTTGGTGAAACAAAGTTAATATTTAGTGATATCCTTAGCTCTATAGGAACAATGATAAACAAAGTAGAAGAAATAAAATCATCTATTAGTGAAATTGATACTAAGAAGAAAGTGGTGCTAGAAGAAATAGAAGACATTTCATCTGTTTCACAAGAAACAGCGTCAGCTTCAGAAGAAGTTACGGCATCAACAGAAGAGATATCTTCTGCTATGAATAACTTTACAAGTTATGCAGAAGAGCTTAGAGATTTAGCAGAAAATTTAGAAAATATGATATTGAAGTTTAAAATAGATTAATATAGGAAATGGGTAAGTGGCAGGTAACTTAAGTAGATAAGTTACCTGCTATTTTTTTAATGATCTTCACAATATCTTCAAATATGATATATATAATTAAAGTTTAAGAAGGAATTTTATAGTATGTATATTTAAATAATAAATATAGAGGTGAATAGGCAATGAATAGTATTTTGATAATTGAAGATGAAGAAAAGGTGTTAGAAGTATTAAAGGCTTATCTACAAAGAGAAGGGTACAATGTATATAGTACAACTAGAGGACTTGAAGGAATAGAATTATTTAAAAGAAATAACATTAAGCTTATTATACTTGATTTAATGTTGCCAGATATAAGTGGAGAAGATGTTTGTAAAACAATAAGGCAGAATTCAGATGTATATATATTTATGATTACAGCTAAAGGAGAGTTAACTGAAAAGATAGAAGGGTTGAATATAGGTGCAGATGAATATTTGGTAAAACCTTTTAGTCCTAGAGAATTAACTGCAAGGGTAAATGCGTTATTTAGAAGAATAGGTTCTGACGAAGATGATGTAAGTTATTGTTATAATGATGGAAATTTAGTAGTTGATTATGAAAAAAGAAGTGTTACATTAAAAAATGAAGAAATTCCACTTACTCCAAATGAATTCAATATATTATATTCATTAGTTATCAACAAAGGGAAGGTTTTATCAAGAGAGCAACTTATAGAAAAGATAGGTGGTATAGATTTTGATGGATATGATAGAACCATAGATGTACATATCAAAAATATACGAAAAAAAATAGAAAAAGATACTAGAAAGCCTAAATATATTATAACTGTGATGAAGGTAGGGTATAAGTTTGGTGGTGAGAGTTAGATGCAATCCATAAGGAGAAAGTTTAGTATTTTATTTGTTATATGTTCTATGGTAGCCGTTTCTTTAATTATAATTTTTGTAAATATAACTATTAATAATAAGTTCGATGATTATATGGCTGATATTCAGGAAAAACGTTATGAGAGAATTGTCTCTTACTTTGAAGAAGTTTATAAAAGAGAAGGAAATTGGAATAAGGAATCTGGAATCGAGTTAATGCATGAAGCCTATATGGGAAATTATTGTTTAGCACTTCTTGATAAAAAAGAAAAACCAATATGGGCAATGGATGCTGATGAACTTAAATCTAATATACATCTAAGTCCTATGGAAGTTAAGGATAGTGGAGTTTATAATTCAAAAAGGTTTGAGATAAAGGCTGATGATGAAATAGTGGGATATGTTGATATTGGACAATATTCGTCTATTTTGTTGTCAGAAGAAGATGTTAACTTTAAAGCATCTATAAATAAAAGCATAATTTTAAGTGGAGTTATAACCCTTGCGATTATAATTGGAGTAAGTTTATATTTTTCTAAGCAGTTATCAAATCCAATTAAAGAAGTGGCTAGTATGTCTGTTAATTTAGCCAAAGGAAATTTTGATAAAAGATCAGCAACAAAAAGTAATATAAAAGAATTAGAAAATTTAAGGGAAAGTATTAATGTATTAGCTGAAAAATTAAAATATCAGGATATTTTAAGGCGAAGATTAATATCGGATATATCTCATGAAATAAGAACTCCGTTAAATGTTTTGCAGAATAATGTTGAGGCTATGATTGATGGGATATTTCCGATAACGAAAGAAAGACTAAATTATCTTAACGATGAAGTGGTGAGATTCGGAAAGTTATTAAATAACTTAAATGTGTTAAAAGAATTTGAGCGAGAAAGTATTAAGTTGGATTTTGAAATATTAGACTTAAGTGAAATATTAAAGATAATGCATGAGGACTTTATTTTAATGGGGAAAGACAAAAATATAGAGGTAAAATATAATTCGCAATCCAATAAGAATTATAATGTAGTTTGTGACAAAGATAAAATAAAGCAGGTATTTATTAACATAGTATCAAATGCAATTAAGTTCACTAAAGAAAATGGAGAAGTAACTATCAGTTTGTTTGAGAAAAGTGGAAGAATTATAGTTGAAATAAAGGATAATGGTATGGGGATAGAAGAAGAGGATTTACCTTTCGTTTTTGAAAGGCTTTATAGAGGAGATAGAAGTAGACATGTAATTGAAGGTAGTGGTATAGGATTAACTATTGTAAAAAATATATTAGATCTTCATTCTGCGAGCATAGATGTAAAAAGCAAAGAAGGGAAAGGAACTAAGGTAAGTATTACCTTTAACAAAATTAAGAACAACTAATAATTATTTTATTTTTTATATTAGAATACCTATAGATTAAATAAGTGACATTTTAATCTATAGGTATTAT
Organism: Clostridium sp. HBUAS56017; assembly: GCF_007115085.1. NCBI lineage: Bacteria > Bacillati > Bacillota > Clostridia > Eubacteriales > Clostridiaceae > Clostridium > Clostridium sp. HBUAS56017. Next base: position 104,956 of record NZ_SULK01000013.1, read on the forward strand.
TTAGTTAATTATTACATGCCAGACATATTAGACATGTTTCCTATAATTTCGGGATTTACCATACCAAAAATCATTGCAATATGAGCAACGACTAAGAAGCCTCCTACTAGAATAAAATGAATTTTCATCTTTTCTTCTACTGTTTTTCTTTTGAATATTATGCCTAACTCCATCAGCGCAATTGGTAAAAGGAAAAATACTCCGCTTAAGTAGAAAAATACAGCTAAAACATCTACCCAAGTATGCCATCCGTTAGATGTGGTAAGGGGGATAACAGCTGTGATTAATAAATAAATAAAAATACCTGTAAAATAGAATCCGTCAAATATGCCTACAATTTTGTTAAGAGTTCTTAAACCTCCTGTTTTTGCTCTGTTGAAAATAATAAAGAACTCTGTAATAGTTAGAGTTTCTGCGCATATTACAGGGATTGCCATGAATATAATGAGATTCCATGGTTGATTCTCTGCTAGAAGAGACATGTAATGTGTCATACTCATAAATAAAACCTCCTAAAATTTATATTTATACATTACAAAAATAATATGTAGATTTTATGAAGGTTTTTATAAAAAAGCACCATGCATAACATGTTTATGCATGGCGTTCAAAGAAATATTAAATCATTATAATAATGCTGTTGCTAAATAGTTTAATACAAATAATAAAGTAACTATGTACATTATTGGATGAACTTCCTTAGCTTTACCCTTAACAACTTTTGTAATACAGAAGAAGAAGAATCCAGCTGATATACCGTTTGAAATTCCATAAGATAAAGGCATTAAAGCTATTATAAAGAATGCTGGAACAGCAATTTCTAAGTCATCCCAATGTATTTTACTAACAGATTCCATCATAAGTATTCCCACAACTATTAATGCTGGTGCAGTAGCTGCAGTTGGAATTATACCGATAAATGGTGAAAGAAATACTGAAAGTAGAAATAGCACTGCAACTGTAAGGGATGTAAGACCTGTCCTTCCGCCAGCACCTATACCAGTTGCACTTTCAACAAAAGTTGTAGTGTTACTAGTACCAAGTAATGCTCCTATAGATGTTGCTGTAGCATCTGCAAATAGAGCTTTTTCTAATTTTGAATCAAAATAAACTCCGTTTTCAAATTTTTCTTCATCTTTAGCATCGAATATTCCTGATTTTCTACCTGTTCCTAGAAAAGTACCTATTGAGTCAAAAGTATCAGATAAAGAAAATGCAAATATAGTTGCTATAACTATGAAAATCTTTGAAGGATCACCAAATAATCCAGAAAAGTCAAGCTTTAAGAAAGTTGGAGCTAAACTTGGTATTGATAAAGAAATAGTGCTTAAATCAGGTAAGTGGGTAATACCAAATGGTAGAGCCACTAAAGTTGTAGCTAAAATTCCGATAAGTATGGCTCCTTTAACATGTCTTACCATTAATATTAGAGTAATTACTAAACCAATAAGAGCGACTAAAGTAACTGGATCCTTGAAATTAGCTAGTGAAGGATTAATATCACTAAATATAGTAGAAGTTCCTGAGGAAATTCCATTTTCCCCTGAAAAACTTAAAAAATGTCCTTGCTTAAATCCAAGATATGCTATAAATAAACCTATACCAGCTGAAATTGCATATTGAAGAGATTCGGGTATAGCTTTTATTATCATTTGTCTAATTTTTGTTACGGTAATAAGAATATTTACTAAACCGCAAAGAAAGACTATAGCTAAAGCTTGACTCCAAGTAAATCCTAAGCCAAGAACTACAGTAAAAGTAAAAAATGCATTTAATCCCATTCCAGGAGCTTGTGCGAAAGGTACGTTGGCAATTAACGCCATAACAGATGTACTTATAGCTGCAGCTAAAATTGTAGCTATGAAAACAGCACCTTTGTCCATACCTGCTTGTGATAATATTACAGGATTTACAAAAAGTATGTATGCCATAGTTAAGAAAGTGGTTATACCAGCAGAAATCTCCGTTTTTATAGTAGTACCATTTTCTTTAAGTTTAAAAAATTTTTCCATTAAATTATGCCTCCTACGAAAGTTATATTAGAATTATAAAACAATATTCGTATTAGTACAAATTAAATACAAAAAATTAATTTATTATTAACAAAATATGAAATAAGTTGACATTTCTAAGTGATTTGAATGGTGTTTTATAAGTGTTTATAGTATATTATGTGAAAGTAAATATATAATTATTTAGTTATAAGTAGTATATTTATATAAATAGATATTGAGGATGATAAAATGAAGAGTGGATACATAACTTGTAGTGATGCAAAAATATATTATGAAGTGCATGGAGATGGAGAGCCGTTAGTCTTTTTACATGGAAATGGGGAAGAGATGGGATATTTCTCTCCTCAAATTAAAGCTTTTTCCAAAGAGTATAAAGTTGTGCTAATAGATAGCAGGGGACATGGGAAATCTTCATATGGGAAAAGAAAGTTATCTTTAGATTTGATGAGTAACGATGTTGTTAAAGTATTAAATGAATTAGAGCTAGATAATGTGAATTTAGTTGGTTTTAGTGATGGTGGGAATATTGCATTAAATATTGCATTGATTGTTCCTGAAATATTAAAGACAATTACTATTATTGGTGCTAATTTGAAACCGAAAGATTTGATAATAAAAGAGCGGATAGCGATATTTTTTGAGCACATGCTTACTTTTAATAAAAAGAAAAGAGAGATATTAGATCTTATGATACATGAACCTAATATGAGCACGGAAAGTTTGAAGAAGATTAATATTCCAGCTCTAGTAGTTGCAGGAGAAAGAGATGCAATTAAAGAGAAAAGTACAAGACTTATAGCAAATTCTATTAGAGGTAGTGAACTACAAATAGTTAAAAATAGTGATCATTTTTTAACTAGTAATAATTCTGAGGTTTTTAATACCATATTAATAGAATTTATTAGATCATACCAATAATTTTAGGAGGATCTGTGTATATAAAGGGAGATTTTCATATTCATTCAAGTGAATCAGATGGTGCGTTGAAACCTGGGGAGATAGTACTTTTAGCAAAAGAAAGAAATATAGATATAATTTCATTAACCGATCACAATACGGTTAAAGGGAATAAGCAAGCAATAGTAGTTGGAAATATACATGGAGTAAAGGTGATACCAGGAATAGAGCTATCTACCAGGTATCATAGAAATCAGGTGCATATACTTGGATATTTTTATAATGATTTTTATAAGAGTAAAGAATTTAATGAAACTTTAGAACTTATTAATTGTGGTAAGTTTAAAATGTGTAGAACAAAATATAAGAGATATATTTTGGAATTTAAATCAGAAGAAAATAAGCTCACAACTATGGCAGGAGTTGAGTTTTTAAAGTATAGTGGAGCTAAGGTTGTATTAGCTCATCCAACATTGCTGAAAAGAGACGTTTTTGAAAGCTTGATAAAGTTAAATTTTGATGGAATAGAAGCAAAATACTACAGAAATAAAGAAAATGAAACTGAGTATTTTATTGAAGTAGCTAAGAAAAAAGGGATCGTATATACAGCTGGATCAGATTTTCATTCTTTGAAAAAGAATGATTTAAAACATGGAACTTTGGGGCAGATTTATCTTGAAGAAGAAGAGATAAAAGAATTTTTAAAGATGTTTTAATGTTCAATTAGTTTAAATAAAAAGGTACTATCTAGAATTCGCATCTAGGTAGTACCTTCTTTGCTTATTTATTTTTGAATCCAAACAACTCTTTTTTTTGGTTTAAGAATATACCCATTAGTGTAGGTAAAAATAATACTGAAATTATAGATGTAATGCTAAATCCGTATAAAATGGTATTTATCAAGTTTGCAATTGCAGCTATGTAATAAAGTATTATTCCTATTTTTGTTTTATTAAGAATAAGTATACATCCTACGGAAAGTGTAATTGATATAATTGCGCTTATTACAAATGTGGATGTAGTTGCTCCGAGTTGAGCTAGTTGGTCTTTCATTAAGAAGCTACCTACTAAAGTAAGTAAAGTAAGAGCCAATCCTATAAAATGCAAAACACAAATAGTTATAATTCCTCCGCCTAATTTTTCATCTTCATTATTGTATTCCATAAGTAAATCCTCCTTGTTAGTAAATGGGTGATATTATAAATTATAATACAATTTGTCTAGATATAACATAAGATAACCTTAAAATTACTATTTTCATCTAAAGGATGGAACTTATCTTAGATGTGGAACTGGTACCGCAAGAAAAATACATAATGATAGTTAGTTTAATTAAAGTAAGTGAATAACTATAAAACGTTAATATAACTACTCTCAACAGGCTTGAAAAAAGTTTTAAAAGTATGCTTGACAGAACATATATGGAACTGGTATTATGAGTTTGTAAACAATTTAAGTAAACGTTATAAACAGGAGGAGATGTAGATGAGCAAAGAACAAAATGTCGCAAGAGAAATATTGAAAAATATTGGTGGAAAAGAAAATATAAAATCCATGGAACATTGTGCTACAAGATTAAGGCTTATTTTAAAGGATAAAGAACAGATTAATGAAAAAGCTATAGAAAATATTGACAGGGTTAAAGGACAATATTTTGCAGCTGCTCAGTATCAAATTATTTTAGGGACAGGTTTTGTAAATAAAGTATTTGCAGAAATGAGCAAGGAAGGTGTAGAAGCTGGAGATGCAAAAGAAGATGCATATAAAAATATGACTACATTGCAAAAAATTTCTCGTACATTAGGAGATATTTTTGTACCAATAATTCCTGTATTAGTTGCAACGGGTCTATTCATGGGGGTACGTGGATTAATAACTAGCTTAGGTGTAGAGTTAAATCCAACATTTCTTGCATTAACACAAGTTTTAACTGATACAGCATTTGCGTTTTTACCAGCTTTAGTTGCATGGTCAACAGTTAAAAAGTTTGGAGGAACACCTGTTATAGGAATGGTACTAGGACTTATGCTAGTTGCACCGCAATTACCAAATGCATATAGTGTAGCAGGTGGAACAGCAGAACCAATGTATATTGGTTTATTAGGATTAAGTATTCCGATAGTAGGTTATCAAGGATCAGTTTTACCAGCTTTAATTTTAGGAATTATTGCTGCAAATCTTGAAAAGAGATTTAGAAAATTTATACCAGATGTTATTGATTTAATCGTTACACCGTTTTTAACATTAACTATTTCAATGATATTAGGATTATTAATTGTTGGACCAATTATGCATTCTTTAGAACAAGTTATACTTGGTGGGTGTAAATCATTCATTGGATTGCCATTTGGAATTGGTGGAGCTATTATTGGGGGATTACATCAAGTAATAGTTGTATCTGGAATACACCATGTATTTAATGCATTGGAAGTTGAATTATTGTCTTCTACAGGGCTTAATCCATTTAATGCAATAATTACAGGAGGAATTGTAGCTCAAGGTGCAGCTGCTTTAGCAGTAGCTTTTAAAACAAAAGATAAAAAGAAACGTTCATTATATATTTCATCAGCAGTTCCAGCATTTTTAGGAATTACTGAGCCAGCTATATTTGGGGTGAACTTAAGATTTATTAAACCATTTATATTTGGTTGTGTAGGTGGATTCACAGCTGGATTGTTTTCAGGAATTATGAATTTAGCAGGAACAGGAATGGGAGTAACTGCTCTTCCAGGTATATTATTATACTTAAATACTAATATAGTAGGCTATTTGGTAGCTTGTTTAATTGCTATAGTAGTTGCATTTACATTAACTTTTATATTCTTCAAAACTGAAGAATAATAAAAATAGAGAGTTCTAATAATAGCTATAGAACTCTCTATTTAGGTATCTGCATGTATTTTTGATCTTCACTTATGATATAATATCTTTACGTAAATAAGGGTAAATTCCTTTGTTGTTTAGGAGGATTATTATGAAAGTTACTATTCAAGATATTGCAAACATGGTTGGAGTATCAAAGAGCACTGTATCTAGATATTTAAATGGTGGATATGTAAGTGATGAAAATATAAAGAAGATTAGTGAAGCAGTAGAGAAGACCGGATTTAAATCTAATTTTTTTGCAAAGAGATTGAAGGCAAAGAATAGTGGGTTAGTAGGAGTTGTCATTCCTAGAATAGATTCTTTTACAGCGGGTAAAATTTTAAAGAGTATTAACATGCAGTTAGAAGAAAAGGGATATCAGATAATAATTTTATCTAGTGAGTTGGACAAAGCCAAAGAGATTAGATCTATTGAAAAACTACATGAACAAGGGGTAGATGGAATAATAGTAATGGCATTTGATATTACTAAAGAAAATATTGCATTGGCAAATAAAATAACAATTCCTATTATTTTTACTGGTCAAGAAAATAGCTTAGTTAGATGTATTAAGATAGATGATAGAAAAGCAGGAAAAATGTTGGGAGAGTATATAAGAGATAAAGGTCATAGGGAAATAGTATTTTTAGGAGTTACTGAGGATGATAAAGCTGTTGGAATAGAAAGAAAAGAAGGTTTTTATGAAGCTTTCAATAATGTTGAAAGTAATATAAATTTTGTTCAAGCAGATTTTTCTTTCAATAAAGCTTATGAAATGGCAGAGAAGGTTATTTCGTACAACCCAACAGCAGTAATAGGTGCTACTGATAATATAGTTCTCGGATTTATAAGGTATGCCTTTGAAAAAGGATATGAAATACCTAAAGATTTTTCGGTAGCTGGTTTTGGTGGATATGATATAGGATTAGCAGTTCACCCTACTATAACGACTGTAGATATAGATTATGAAGCGCTAGGTAAAAAAGCAGCTAATTCTATAGTAGCATCTATAGAATTAGAAGAAATAGAAGATGAGACTAATATTAATTTAGAGTTAATTGAAAGAGAAAGTGTAAGAAAAGTAGAATAGTGAGGTAAGAGATGGGAGAGTTTAAATCTTTAGAAGATATAAATTTAGATGTTGTAAATAGTTATAAGAATAGCAGTAATAATGATCTTTGGAAATTAAACTACCATATTGAAGCTCCATTTGGATTAGTTAATGATCCAAATGGATTATGCTATTATGATGGAGAATATTATATATTTTTTCAGTGGAACCCTTATGGATGTGAACATAAGTTTAAGCATTGGGCATTAGTTAAAACTAAGGATTTTGTAAACTTTACTATGCCGAAGGCAGTGCTTGCTCCAAATGATTGGTATGATAAGAACGGTTGTTATTCTGGGAGTGGTATAGTAGTAGATGGTAAATTAGAGCTTCTTTATACAGGAAATGTTAAGGATGATAAGGGAAATAGAGAATCATATCAGTGTAGAGCAACTTGTGACAAAGAAGGAAATATCACTAAGTTAGGACCTGTTATACCGGAAATTCCAAAAGGATACACTGCGCATTTTAGAGATCCTAAGGTATATAAAAAAGGTGATGTATTTTATTGTGTTATAGGAGCTCAAAACGAGGAGCTTAAAGGTAGAGTAATTTTATATTCTTCTGAAGACTTCAAGTCTTGGAAATTAGAAGGTGAAATAGGCACTAAATATAAAGAGTTTGGATATATGTGGGAGTGTCCAAGTGCCTTTGAATTAGATGGTAATGATATATTGGTATTTTCACCTCAAGGACTTGAAAAGGAAGAGTTTAAGAATCAAAATATATATCAATCAGGTTATATAATCGGAAACCTTAATTATGACACACTTAACTTTGATCATTGTGAGTTTAAAGAACTGGATATGGGATTTGATTTTTATGCACCTCAATGTTTTAAAGATGATAATGGAAGAAATTTAATGATAGGATGGATGGGGCTTCCTGAGGAAGAGGATGGACATCCAACTAGAAAGTTTGGAAGAATTCATTGTTTAACAATGGTGAGAGAGTTATCTATAAGAGAGGGAGTTTTATATCAAAGACCTATAGAAGAATTTAAAAACCTGAGAAAAGAACTTATAGTTGATCTTCAAAATGTTCAATGCAATGAGTATAAATTTGATAGCATAAGAAGCAATAGTTATGAATTATTGTTAGATCTAAATAGAATAGATTCAAGTAAGGTAGAATTAAAATTTGCATTAGGAAAAGATGAGCATATGTCTTTTAAGTATGATTTTGAGTCTGGAATTGCTATAATAGATAGAAGTAATATGCTGGAAGGTGATAAAGGCATAAGAAAGTTTAAACTTTTACCTAAGGATAACATAAAAATACAAATGTTTATGGATACTTCTGCTTGTGAAATATATTTACAAGATGGATTAGAAGTTGCTTCAAGTAGAATCTATCCTAAAGAAGATAGTTTTGAAGTTAAATTAATATCAGAAGGTGGAAGTGTAGAAATTCATAAAGCAAAAGTTTGGAATTTAGAAGGAGTAAAATATAATGAATAAAGTATTTTGCATTGGTGAGTTATTAATTGATTTTATAGGTAAAGATATTAATAAGGGATTAAAGAATGGATTTAATTTTGAAAAGAAAGCAGGAGGAGCACCAGCTAACGTTGCGGCGGCAGTTTGTAAGCTTGGTGGAGAATCAGCTTTTTTAGGTCAAGTTGGAAATGATTCTTTTGGGAAGTTCTTAGTCGAAATGTTAGAGTCGGTAAATATAGATTCTGAAATGACGAAAATGGAAGGTTGTACAACATTAGCTTTTGTTGCTATTGATGAAAATGGAGAAAGGGATTTTGAATTTAATAGAGGTAGCGACGGAGATTATTCTTTTGATAGTATAGATTTAAGTAAGATACATAAGGAAGATATAATTCATTTTGGATCAGCTACAGGATTTTTAGAAGGGGAATTAAAGAATACTTATTTCAAGTTGCTAGAATATGCAAAGAGAGATGATATGTTTATTTCTTTTGATCCTAACTATAGAGATGCATTAATTACTAGTTGTAAATTAGAAGGATTTATAAATGATTCTAAAACTTTTGTTAAAGATGCGGATTTTGTTAAATTAAGTGATGAAGAAATTAAGCTTATAACTAAGGAAGAAGATTTAAAAAGTGGTGTGAAGATTCTTCATGAAATAGGTGCTAAGGTGGTAGCTATTACTTTAGGGGCAGAAGGGACGCTAATTAGTGATGGAGAAGATATGGCTATAGTACCTTCTATAAAAATAAAACAAGTTGATTCTACTGGGGCTGGGGATTCTTTCGTTGGAGCGGTGTTAAAGCAGGTAGCAGATCGTAAAGATAAAAAGGATATTACTTTTGAAGATTGGAAGAAGATAATTAGTTATGCTAATAAAGTTGGAGCTATAACTTGTACAAATTATGGAGCTATAGATTCTATGCCATATGCTAAAGATATAGAATAGTGGCAAAAACTCTTTGCAGAAGAAATTTTGCAAGGAGTTTTTTTATTTTGGTATAGTATAATTATATATAGTTAAAAGCGATGGAACTTATATATTTATAGACGTTTCAGTTTAAAGCAAACTTGGGATAAACTAGATATTTTGGGAGGATAGAGTGTGGATAAGAAGGAAATTAGAAAAGAAATTATTTTAAAAAGAGATAAAATTGAAGAAAAAGACAAGAAAGAATTTGATAGGAAAATAAAAGATATTCTTAAGTCTAGTGACTATTATAGAAAAGCTAAAAATATATTTATTTATATTGGATTTGGTAGTGAAATTAATACAGCTGAATATATTAATGAGTTCTTAGAGGAAGGAAAAAATATATTTCTTCCTAGGATAGACTTAAGTAAAAAAGTCATGGATGCAGTTGAGATTCATTCACTAGAAGATTTAAAGAAAAATAAATTTGGAATTCTAGAACCAGGTAAGGACGAAGCGGTAATAGATAAAAATCTATTAGATTTAATAATAGTACCTGGTGTTGCTTTTGATCTTTGGGGCGGCAGAGTAGGATATGGTGGTGGATATTACGATAAGTATATGTCAGATATAGATGAATCTATTCATAGATTAGCATTGTGCTATCAATTTCAAGTGTTAAAGGAATTACCAAAAGAGAAACATGATATAAAGATTAATGAGATAATTACTGAAAATGGGTTAATAATTGTATAAAAGTAATAGGCTGTGCAAACCATGGAATTAGTAGAATAATTGTATTATAATTATTCTATTAATCATAAATAAGGAGGGCTATAAAAATGAATATTGAAACAAAATGCTTACATGCAGGATATGAACCTAAGAATGGAGAGACAAATGTACTTCCAATTTATCAGAGCACTACATATAGATATGACTCATCTGAGCATATAGGAAAGTTATTTGATTTATCAGTTGATGGACATATGTATTCGCGTATTTCAAATCCTACAGTTGGGGCTGTGGAAGAAAAAATCGCTGCTTTAGAAGGTGGGGTAGGAGCTCTTTGCACTACATCAGGGCAAGCGGCTGTTATGATAGGGATATTAAATATACTCCATGCAGGAGATCATATTGTAAGTGCAGCGACTATTTATGGAGGAAGCATAAATCTTTTTGCTGTAACATTAAAGAAGTTAGGAATTGAATGCACATTTGTAGATCAAGAAGCTTCAGAAGAAGAAATTCAAAAAGCATTTAAAGATAATACTAAGGCTGTATTTGGAGAAACTATTGCAAATCCTGCCATATCAGTTTTTGACATAGAGAAATTTGCTAGAATAGCGCATAAAAATGATGTACCGCTTATAGTTGATAATACTTTTGCAACTCCAATTCTTTGTAGACCATTTGAATTTGGGGCAGATATAGTTATACATTCTACTACAAAATATATGGATGGACATGCAGTGCAACTAGGAGGGGTAATTGTAGATAGTGGTAATTTTGATTGGACTAGTGGAAAGTTCCCAGAATTTACTGAACCAGACGAGTCTTATCATGGGTTAGTATATACAGAATCATTTGGAAAAGCTGCATATATAACTAAGGCTAGAGTTCAACTTATGAGAGATATAGGAGCATATCCATCGGCTAATTCGGCATTTCTGCTTAATTTAGGACTGGAAACTCTTGCAGTTAGAGTAGAAAAACATTGTAGGAATGCAGAAATAGTTGCAGAATATCTAAGTAAATCTGAGAAGGTTGAATTCGTTAATTATCCAATGCTTAAAGATAATAGATACAATGAACTTGCAAAGAAGTATTTGCCAAAGGGTTGCAGTGGGGTAATATCTTTTTCTATAAAAGGTAGTCGTGAAAATGCAGCTAAATTTATTGATAGTTTAAAATTGGCTTCTAATGTAGTACATGTAGCAGATATACGTACTTGTGTCCTTCATCCAGCAAGCTCAACTCATAGGCAATTATCAGATGATCAATTAGTAGCAGCAGGAATAACTCCAGGATTGGTTAGATTGTCAGTTGGGCTTGAGAATATTGAAGATATTATAAAAGATGTTGAACAGGCATTATATGCAATTTAATTAATGAAAAAATGCCTCAAAATATTGAGGCATTTTTCTTATCTTTCTTTATTAGCTATTTCTGTTAAGATTCTAGCTTCAAATTCAACTAAGTCTATACTTCCTTCATCATCATTTTTTCTGCTTCTTACAGACACAGTATTAGATTCAGCCTCTTTTTCACCTACAACTAGGATATAAGGCACTCTTTCTAATCTAGCTTCTCTAATCTTATAACCAATTTTTTCAGCTCTATAATCTGCTTCAATTCTTACACCCTTGTTTTTTAATGATTTAGCAACAGATTCTGCATAATCATTGTATTTATCTGAGATAGGTAAAACTTTTGCTTGAACAGGTGATAACCAAGTTGGAAAAGCACCTGCATATTTTTCAATAAGCATAGCTAAAGTTCTTTCGTAACATCCAATTGAAGATCTATGAATTATATATGGACGTTTCTTTTCTCCATCCTTGTCTATATAGGACATATCAAATCTTTCAGCTAAGGCAAAGTCTATTTGTATAGTAAATAGAGTATCTTCCTTACCATGAACATTTCTGCATTGTAAATCAAGTTTTGGTCCATAGAAAGCAGCTTCATCATCAGCTTCAACATAATCTATTTTTAAGTGATCTAGTATTTGTTTCATTGTATTTTGAGTGTGGTTCCATGCTTCAGGATCATTGATATATTTTTCAGTATTATTAGGATCCCACTTAGAGAATCTGTAAGTTATATCTTCAGCAATACCTAAAGTACTCATTAGATGATCAATTAATTCAAGAACTCCTTTGAATTCTTCTTCAAGTTGCTCAGGTGTAACTATAAGATGTCCATCAGCAAGAGTAAATTGTCTAACTCTTATAAGACCATGCATTTCTCCTGAATTTTCATTTCTAAATAGAGTAGAAGTTTCAGCATATCTTATAGGAAGATCTCTATAGCTATGTTGTTCAGTATTGTATATAGTATATTGGAAAGGACAAGTCATTGGTCTTAATGCCATAACTTCATCATCTTTATCTTCATCACCTAATACGAACATTCCATCTTTATAATGATCCCAGTGACCAGAAATCTTATATAAATCGCTTTTAGCCATTAATGGAGTTTTTGTTAAAACATATCCTCTTTTTTCTTCTTCGTCTTCAACCCATCTTTGAAGCAATTGAACTATTTTAGCTCCTTTAGGCATCATAAGAGGAAGGCCTTGACCTATGTTTTCATCAGTAGTGAATAATTTTAATTCTCTTCCTAATTTATTGTGATCTCTTTTTTTAGCTTCTTCTAAAGCTTCAAGATGAGCATCTAAGTCACTCTTCTTTAAGAAAGCAGTACCATAGATTCTTGATAGCATCTTATTTTTTTCGCTACCCTTCCAGTATGCACCAGCAGTTCTTATAAGCTTAATTGCCTTTACTGCTTTTATTGACATTAAATGAGGACCGGCACATAAATCAGTAAAATCGCCCATCTTATAGAATGAAATAATTTCACCTTCAGGAAGATCATTTATTAATTCAACCTTATATGGCTCATCTTTCATTAACTCTAAAGCTTCATTTCTTGGAAGTTCAAATCTTTCTATTGAAGGATCTTCTTTTATTATCTTTTTCATTTCAGATTCCAATTTAGTTAAGTCTTCTGCAGTAAAAGCTACATCTCTATCAAAATCATAGTAGAAACCAGTTTGTATTGATGGACCTATAGCAAGTTTTGTTTCTGGGAATAATCTTTTTACAGCATAAGCTAAAACATGAGAGATACTATGGCGTACTGCACTCTTGCCTTCTTCTGAATCAAATGTACATATGCTAAGTTCTACATCTTCATTTACTGTATGACGAAGGTCAACAACCTCACCATTTACAATACCACAGCAAGCATTTCTTGCTAGACCTTCACTAATTCCTTTAGCTATATCTAACACTGAAACGCCAGCTTCAAATTCTTTAATTGAACCGTCTTTTAAAGTTACTTTAATCATTTTAAAACTCCTTCCGTATATGTAATAAATATAATTTTGTAAATAAAAAAACTCCATCTCTAAAATATATAGAGACGAAGTAATATCCGTGGTTCCACTCTAATTACCTAAAAATAGGTCGCTTAAGGTTATCGTAACGTGATAAATACGGACTTTATTAAAGTCACTCAGAGGTGGTCTTCAGTTAAATTCACTTAAAAATACTTCCAGCTAATGTATTTTCTCTCTGAAAATGAAGTATTAACTTACTCTTCTCTTCATCGTTTTTCATATTTGTTAGTATTAATTATAATTATCTAGATTTAGGATGTCAACAGTAAATATAATTTACATATTTTTAACCTAGAACAAATAGGTTTCTTTCAAGGAACTTTTAAAATTAGGAATATAGGTGGAGGTGAAGTTATGTTTAAAAGTATTAAAAGTAAATTATTATTTGTACTAGTTCCTATTTTTATTGTTGGCTGCATTTTTCTTTCTAACTCTGCATATAGGTTAGCTGTTAAGAGTTTAACTGAAAGTAATTTGAGTATTATGAGGGAAATGGCCAAGGTAGCAGCAAGTAATATTAATGATGAAGTTAGTAAAGAATTTAAAATTTTAGATATACTAGTTGAAAATACAACAATAAAGAACAGTAACGTGCCTTTAGAAGAAAGAATAAAGGAAATTAAGCTATTAGTAGGGGAAAATGAATCTATAGATGCTGCAATTACTGATAAAGATGGAAAAGCTGTTTTTATTAGCGGAAAAATTGAAAATATAAAGAATACAAAATATTTTTTGTCAGCTATGGCTGGTAAAAGTCAGGTCATAACTCCGTATTATGATAATGCACTAAAAAAGAAAATAATAGCGTATTCTAGGGCCATTAAGGGTGAAAATAATGAGAATATTGGTATATTGGTGGCATTTAAAGATAGTAGTAAGCTAGGTGAAATAAATAAATCTATTAAATTTATGAATACAGGTAGTGGTTTTATAATAGATAGTTTTGGTAATTATATAGCTCATGAAGATGATAGTTTTGTTAATGAAAATAAAAATATAATATCTTTAACTGAAGATGGGCAAGATTTTTCAGATTTAAATAATATAGGTAAAGATATGACAAGTGGATTTACTGAATCAAAAGAATATGTGTATAAAGGAATTCGAAAATATGTTACATATACTCCCGTGGGGGAAAGTGGGCTTTCTATAGCATTAACTGTAGATAAGAATGATCTGCTAGGAAAATTATTTGATTTGAAGATGGCCAGTATTTTTGTAACAGTAGTTGTTGTCTTGGTTTTAGCTGGAGTAATAGTATTATTAAGCATTAATATAGGACATCCTCTTAAGAAGACAAAAGAATATGTTCATATAATGGCTGATGGCGATTTTACTAAGGAGGTCAATAGTAAATATCTTAAGAGAAAAGATGAAGTTGCAGATATATGCAAATCTATAAATAGAGCAAAGGAATCGATAAGAGGAATGATATATTCTGTAAAGGATACATCAGGAGAAGTTAAAATTAATGCTAATGTATTGTCAAGCATCTCAACAGAACTTAGAGATCTAACCCAAGATATAACTATAGCGATAGAAGGAGTAGCAGATAGAACTGGGAATCAATCATTTAAACTTTTAAATATAGTAGAAAAACTAAATTACTTTAGTAAAAAAGTTAACGATATAAATGAACATGTAAATCATATTAATTTGAAGGCTGAAGAAGTTAAAATTAAAGCTATATATGGAAATAAAGATATGGAGAATTTTGATAAGAAAATAGATAATTTTAATTTAAAGTTTCAAGACTTGCTACGAGAAATAGAAAGTATTAATGAATATATAATGAAGGTGAATAAAATTACGGATTTGATTAATGAAATATCAGAGCAAACAAACCTTTGGGCATTAAATGCAGCTATTGAAGCTGCTAGGGCTGGTGAAATGGGCAAGGGGTTTGCTGTTAGTTGCTGAAGAAATTAGGGCTCTTGCTGAGGAAAGTAGCTTATCTTCAAGGAATATATATAAGATTTTAGGTGAACTTAGAAATAGAATCAGTGGAGTAGTAGAAACAAGTGAAATTATGAATCTTGAATTTAAGTCTCAGAGGAGAAGTGTTAATAATGTATTACAAACATTTAATGGAATATCAGATTCAGTTAAGGATATAGCTCCGGAGATACAAGATATTAAATTTGATTTTGATAAGTTAGCAAATAGTAAGGATGCTATTGTCAAAATATTGGATGATGTAGCTATATCTTCAGAAGAGACTTCATCATCTACAGGAGATGTAATGGATGCTATTGCATCACTAAATAAGAGTAGTAATGATTTAGAACGAAGTTCAGATATTCTTTTAAATAAGTCTAACAAATTAAATGATATGGTTGAAAAATTTATTGTTAATTAGATGTAAAGTATTGATTTTTATGATAAATAATGGTAAAATTCTTTTTGTTGAAACCATTGTTAGCGGAAGTGACTCAATGGTAGAGTGTCACCTTCCCAAGGTGAAAGCTGCGGGTTCGAGTCCCGTCTTCCGCTCCAAAATAGGGAAGGAGTAACTTTTTTATAGAGTTTCTCTTTTTTTATTTATATATAGGAGAAGTTAAACTAAATACAAAAAGAGTGGCTATTGCAAAGTAAAAATTTTAAAATAACCACTCTTTTTAAAATCATTAGTATATATTTTCTAAAATACGCTGAATCTTGAGGTTTTCAAGAGTTTCTTCAGAGTACAATTTGTTTCCCATAAGTCTTAAGATGATATCATCTTTTTTATAGCCTTCTTTATATAATTTAATATCTTTAGTTATTTTCTTTAATGAGTTTACAGAGACTTGAAGTATTTTGCCTAAATCTTTATAGTTATAAAATTCTTTAGGAAGTAAGTTATAAAGTTTATTTTGTAATTCAATTTTATATTTTATATCAGTTTCTAGAGATCTGTGAGGACCATCCTTTCCTCTATGATGCTCTGGGCAGAGATATTTATAATTTATTTCTATATCTAAACCGCCTTCACTTCTATGAATTATATGATGAATATCAGCTTTTTTATTGCAAATTTCACAGAAAAACAATAATAAACCTCCTTTGTTTTTATACTATATATTATACAATAAAATACAATTACATTCAATTTGTGAAAAATAAAAGTTAATTTTCTGTTGTAAAGTTTGTAAAAATTTAATAAATACTCTTTCTTTTTGAATAGAATTAATATAAATAAGTATAATAATTATAGAGGGCAAAATATAAACAAATATTATTGGAATATATAATTTGTTATTTGGAAAGAAAGGTGATAATTAGGTGAGGCAAAATTACAACTCCTTTAAGTATTGGGAAAATATCATAAGTGAAAACAAAACCATTAGAGGACATATGTTTATGCAAAAGCCACCAAAGGAAAAGTCACTATACATTCATACATTAATTTTTAGCAAAAGCAATGGAATAGATAATATTTATGCGTATTTTCCAGATTCCAAAATATTGTTAGGGTATATACAATATTCTTTTTTACAGGAAGCATTCTATAAATGGATATATGGCAAGGATAGAATGGTTACTAAGATTCCGCCTGAACCTGTAGAGATTATTATAAAAAAAGGATTAGATGATGGATTAATAAATAAAGAAATAGCAAAGCTTATGCTAAGTCATTATAGTAGAGTTGAAAGAATGTGGGATTTACCAAAGGAGAGAGTAGTGCCAGAATTGATTAAATTCTCTAGAGAGTTTAATAGAACTTGGTTTGGAAATCATAGAAATTTTATATATATGAAGATATTCAAGGATTCTATTGAATTTGGAGAATTTGTTATTGAATCTATATTAATAACAAATAGTGAGAAGGATTTTGAGCATAAAATAGGTGTGCCTATAGGTGAATGGAAAGAAATATGCAAAAGTGCCACTAGTAGCAAGATAATGGGAGAAAGATTTCAGCAAATAATTCAAAAGAATTTATCAGAGATAATATAAATTATTATAGTATTTGTTAAGCAATTTTAAAAATGTACCCCGAATTTTTAATATAAGCATCAGCTTTTGCTGGTGCTTTATATATTTCTATAAGAAAAAAATATAGAATCTTGACTTAGAAAAATCAAGGTGCTATAATACTCAATGTAATATGCGCTATTAGCTCAGTTGGTAGAGCACCTGACTCTTAATCAGGGTGTCCCCGGTTCGAACCCGTGATAGCGCACCAAAGTAGAACTTTAATAGATACTAATATGAATGAAACCCTGGCAAGTAGACAGATGAAAAAATATGAAGTCTAAATTGCTAGGGTTTTACTTGCATAAAATTCAATATATTTGAAAATTTTTTTGAGCTTGTTTGGGTGTCTCGTAGTGGTCGCCTTGAATGGGCTCTTTTTATGATTCTATAAAATTTTAAAATTAGTCTTATTGTATTCATTGATGCTAATTTAGACAATCTATTATTTTTATATAATTCTCTATATAGAAAAATAAAAAAAGTACTTGAATTTCTGTATTTTATTGAAAAAATAAGAGATAATTATATTGCTAATTATAGAAAAAAATATATATAATATATAATATGTAAATAAATTGTTTGTTTGGTTAAATTGTAGGATAGGAGGCAAAGTAATGGGAGATTTAAATAATGATAATAATGTAGAAGATAAGCTTAGCAAGAATAATAAAAATAAAGGGTCAAAAACTAGAAAAGGACTTTTTTTTGAATGGATAGTTCCAATTTTATTAGCAGTTATAATCGCTTTATTAATAAAACAATTTATTATATTTAAGGCATATATTCCTTCGGAGTCAATGGTGCCAACATTAAATGTAGGGGATCATCTTTTAGTTACAAAAGTATATAATTTAAACAACTTAAAAAGAGGAAATATAATTGTATTTAATTCTAAGGAATTAGATGATATTTTAATAAAAAGACTTATAGGACTTCCTGGAGATGATATAAAGATAGTTAATGGTAAAGTATCGGTAAATGGAGAAGAACTAGAGGAAAGTTATATTATAAATCATGATAATTATAATGGAGAGTTTCATGTTCCAGAGGGAAGATATTTTTTCTTGGGAGATAATAGACCAAACTCTTTTGATTCTAGGAAATGGGTTAATCCATATATTGATGGAAAGGATATAATGGGAAAAGCTCAAGTGAAAGTTTATCCATTTAAAGATTTTGGAACGATTAAATAGTTAAAAATAAAATTCAACATAGATATATGTTGAATTTTTTATCTATTGAACATAAGTAAAAATGTATAGGGAGAATTAACATGAGTAAGTTGGTTGAAATAACAAATATGACAAAGAGTTTTGGCAAAAAAGTAATATTAAAAGATGTTGATATAGAAATTAACGAAAGAGACTCGATTGCACTAGTAGGGCATAATGGCTGTGGGAAAAGTACTTTGCTAAAAATAATTTGTGGTTTAACATCAGTAAGTAGAGGAAATATAAAATACTACAAAAATGTAAAATTTAATTACGTGCCAGAAAGATTTCCTAAAATATCAATTACGCCACAACAATATATTCTTAGAACTGCTTTGATCGAAGGCTTAGCTAAAGATGAAATTAACAAGAAAAGTTATGAACTATTTAGGGAATTTTTTATGGAAAATATAATTAGTACACCAATAAAATATCTTTCAAAAGGATCTATTCAGAAAGTAAATGTTATTCAAGCATTGATAACAAAACCAGATATTTTGCTATTAGATGAACCTTTATCAGGACAAGATGTTGATTCACAAAAGGTATTTATAGAATTAGTACATAAGTTAATAAATGATGGTGTTGCCATTGTGATGTCTTGCCATGAAGAAATATTAATTAATGCTTTATCAAATGTAGTTTATGAAGTTAAAGAGAAAAACATTCAAAGAAGAAGTGCTTTAGAAAAAGTAAATAGAAATTATGATGTTTTAGTTTTTAAGGAAAATGCAAGTTTAAATGAAAAATATAAAAATATAAATGAAAGCATTCGTAAGGTAGACAATAATGGGAATGAAATTAAGTTATTTGTTTCTGAAGATAATAGCAATACAGTGCTGAAGGAAATGATAAATTATGGGTATAAGCTTAGGAGGATGTATAATGAAAACTTTTAATGCACTTTTTAAATATCATTTTATAACTTATTTAAAGACAAATAAATTTGTAATTCCCATGATTGTATGGGTGACAATTATGTGTATTTCATATTCAGTAAAACCAGTGGGAGTTGTATCAAGTTTTGTAATTACAGCAATGTGTTTATTTTTTATAATGTTATGGATTACTTTTTCATATATGGATGGTATAGATGAGGTAGCAGAACAATTAATTATACTAAAGACTAGAAAGCAATCAATATATTACTTAAGTAAAAATATTTTTTTAATGCTTATAGGATTATTTATGAGCATTATGGGAGTTTTGCTTCCTATCGTTGGAAATTTCGTGAACATGTTCAGTTTATTCAATAGAGAATTAGTTATGTGGGATATTTTTTCGGCATTAATAATACATGTGGTTTTTGCTATATTAGGATGTTCATTAGGTACTTTATTTCAGCCAAGATGTATAAAAAATAGAAAGATAGCAATAGAATTGGCTATATTTATTGCAGTAATTTCTTTAGTGAAAGTTGGGATAATGCAAAAGGTTCCAGAAGTTAAATATATTGATTGGATTTTACCACCTACAGGTGAAATTCAAGATTGTTTTAATAATAAAGATATTTTCTATCTGAGTGATATTGTTAAATCTATGTTATATGGTATTATATATAGTTTTGTTTTAAATATTATAAATATTGAAATGTTGAAAAGAAAGCTATTTTAAATATTTTGGGGTAAGAAAACTATTTTTTATGAAGTTAGAGTTAATTTTTTAAAGTAACAGCCTCCTATGATAAAACAAACATATCATAGGAGGCTGTTACTTTCTAATTTATAGGCTTTGTTTGGATTTGTACAAAAAGTATTGAAGGAACATATAAGTAGATGAATAGCTTATATCTCACTAAATCTTCCTTACTTCTAAAAGGCAAATGCTTTGTGAAGAAATTCCTTTCCCTTCACCAGTAAATCCAAGTCCTTCTTCAGTAGTTGCTTTTATGTTTATTTTATCAAGAGATATATTTAATGCATTAGCGATATTATTTCTCATAAGATCAATGTGTGGAGCCATTTTAGGCTTTTGAGCAATTATAGTTGCATCTATATTACATATTTTAAAATTGTTTTTATAAATTAAATTACCAACTTCAGTTAATAATTTTATACTTGAAATTCCTTTGTATTTATCATCGTTATCAGGAAAATGCTTTCCTATATCGCCAAGAGTAGCAGCGCCTAGTAAAGAATCCATTATAGCATGTAGTAAAACATCTGCATCTGAATGACCTAAAAGGCCAAGTTCATGGGGAATATTTACACCACCTAGGATAAGCTTTCTATCAGGTACTAAACGATGTACATCGTATCCCATACCAATTCTCATTCTATCACCTACCTGTTTTTCTTAATATTTTATCATAGTTTAGTAAATTAATGTACTTATTAGAATTTTTGTTTTTTGGTATATGGTGATTTTTTTTATTATGAGTTTCAATTAAAAATTTAATATCTATAAGTATAGAAGAAAAAGCAAAGGTTATATAGTAATTAAAATGAGTAATTCTCTTGTGTCTAAAGATAAAGTCTACATAGATAACATTTTTCCCCATAATGTACCTCGCTTATCAAATTAATTATATTAAAATATATTTAGATTACTTTTAATGTATACGAAACTGGCAGAGCTTTTATATGCTATAATACATTATATGAAGAATAAAAATAATTGATAGTAAATGTCGCATTGATGTTATTTATATATACAAATAAGGGCGGGTGTTTTAGATGGGAGAGTTTAGTAGAAATAAGTATATTTTTTCTGGTGAATCAGCTGTGTTAGATATAGGAGAAAAAGTAATTAATTTAAGAGAAAAGCAAATATCTCTTATGATTAAAGAATTGTTTTTATTCAAGGTTTTTATGAAGGATTTGGTTAGTCATTTTCCTAGTTATAAGGATAGAAATTTAATTTTAAATATAGCATATTATATAATTGAGGATGTGGAACTATTTGAAAAGTTTATGGAAAGAAGAGAATTGTCATTTAGTAAATTGGCGAAGGCAACCCAGGTTTCAAGGGGATTTATAGAGATATGGCAAGACTATATAATAGCTTACGTTATTATTTTTTCAAATCCTAATTATAAATATATTCAAGAGGCTTTGAAAGTGGAAGTCTCAAGTGAATTTGATAGAGCTATACCGTTAGATAATAAAAAGAATGATATACGTAGAGGCATAGTAATAAAGATTCAAAAAAGAAGTAAAATTATTATGACTGGATCAGGTCAATTTGTTAAAATTAAAAATCTTGAGAGCGTAAGAGTTGGAGGAAAAGCTGAAGGGCGAGAAAAGAAAGGGGTAGCACATTTTAAGTTCCATCTTGCTTTAGCTGGTGTGCTTTTAATGTTATTAGCCTTTGCAATATATAAAGATTATAATCATGTAAGCAGTACTATTGTAGTTACGGGGACTTCTCAGGTAAAGCTAGAGATTAATAAAGGAAATAAAGTTATATATACTCACTCGGAAGCTGATAAGGGAAAGGATTTGATTGATTCTGTAAATCCTATGGATAAGAAAATTGATATAGTTTTACGAGATTGTATAGAATATGCAAAAAATAATGATATGATACCCAAGGATGGAATACTAGTAACTATAACTGGGAGGCCTTTAAAGTATGGAGAGTTAGAGGAAACTGGGGAATATGTTTTAGATAAGAAGATATCAATAAAGGTAAATAATGTGGGGAATTTTCAAAATATAAATGAAATTACTGCTTTAAAGAGAAAAGAAGAAGATAAAAAATAAAGAAGTGGATGACACTTCTTTATTTTTTAGTATTTATAAGTCTTGACTTAAATGTATCTAATGAATATTCGGAATTCACGTATATTCTGTCCAAAGCAACCCGATTATCAGTTTTGTTAGCAAGTCCCAAGTTAGTAGTAAATGCTAAAGAATATCCTGCATCTATAGATGCCTTTTTACTATTTTCATTAAAATCTCCAAAAGGATATGCAATAGATAGTACAGGTTTGTTAGTTACACTTTCTATTTTAGCTTTAGAGTCTTTTAATTCTTTTAATTGTTGTTCATAAGTCAAGGTATTCAAATGAACATGATTAACTGTATGACTTTCAATATCAATCCCGTAGTCAGACATTTCTTTAAGTTGAGCGGTTGACATATAGTAACCACTATCTATTCCAGAAGATATTACAAATACTGTTGCTTTCATATTAAGCTCTTTAAGGATTGGGAAAGCATGAGCGTAATTATCGGTATATCCATCGTCAAATGTAATAAGAATACTTTTTTGTGGAATTTCTTTATTGTTCAAAATATAGTCATTTACTTCGGACATTGTTAGTGTGGTATATCCTAAACTTTTTACCAATTGTAATTCTTCTTTTAGTTTTTCAGGAGAAATTGTTACTTCATTTTTTTGCTTGACTTCTGAGTCTGGAAGTACAGAATGATAGTAAAGCACAGGAATACCTATATCTTCACTAGTTAGAGGAAGTCCTTCAAATCTATTTTCAACCTTAGGAGTTGTTTCAGATTCTTTTGGGATATCATTTTCTTCAACATTTGAATTTGATGTAACTTCTGGTTCTTTGTCAGAGGTTTTATTATTAGTTATAAAAAATATAGATAGGGCTATAATTAATATACCTAAGATAATTGAAAAAATAAATATGGGTTTCTTATTTCTTTGAGAATGTTTCATTATTTACCTCCTAAAATTTGTTTTATTACAAAATAAATACTAACACAATACAGGGAGAATGAAAACAAATTATAATGAGAAAATATAGTAAAAAACTGGATGTAATCCACATAGTCCACAAGTGCCTGTGGATAACTTGTTAGAAAGTTGTTAATTTTTATGTTAATTAGTGTGAATTAATGTTGAAAAGAATAAAAATTTTAGATATGCATTTTAATGAGTTGTGGATAACTTGGAAGTAAAAAAAGAAGTTATATGATAGAAACGTTGCTATACCTAGAATTTAGGAATATTAGTGAAAAGATAAATAATTCACAGTGGTTGTTGATTATTTTTTTAAATAAATTTGCCTGTGGATAAAAGCAGATATATGTGTTTCATATACCTGCTTTTTAATATGTGTGCCCAGCATGGGCACGTACTAGTCGGTGAAAGTCCGATATGGGGGTTGATAGTGCCAACCATTAGCTTAAGACAAGG